>CAZYRM010000031.1:0-48752 GCA_964649705.1 uncultured Planctomycetia bacterium | reverse complement strand
TACGAGCCGTCCTCCGACGGGGGCATGAGGACGTAGCCGAGGTCCTCGTCCGCGGTCGCGACGAGGGCCAGGAGGACGGATCCGGCGAGCGCGAGCTTCCGCATGAAGAGGGCTCCCACGCGAAGGGGCGGAATTGTAATCCACGAATGCACACGAATGTACACCAATCGCGCGGGACCAGGGTAAACGCTAGGACGGGATCCGCACGTCGACGATCGTGCCCGGGTCGACGCGGTCGCGCCAGGAGAGCGGGGCGAGCGGCATCGCCAGGACCGCCTTCCTGAGCGCACGGTCCATGCGCGGCAGGTCGTACACGCGCCAGGCCTCCCCGCCGGGGCGCGAGGCGAGCCTCGGACCGAGGGCCTGCGCAAAGGCCTCCCAGGCCACCCAGCCGTCCTCGGGGGACCCGCCGAGGCCGAACCAGCCCGTCCGCACGCGCTTCACGGCGACGCGGTCGACCCGAGGGAAGATCGACGCCGCGCCGGCCTCCCAGGGCACCATGGTGACCGCGTCGGCCCCCTCGGCGAAGAAGGAGACCTCGGGGACGCGGACCCCGCGCGAGGCCAGATCCGCCTCGAGTCGCGGCCGCGCGACGATGTACTCCCAGACCGCCCGCGCGCGGTCCGGCGGGAGGTAGAGCCTCCGCTCCTTCGGCGTGTCCGCGAGCCGGGCCAGCACCCAGCGGTTCGCCTCCGACCAGCGATCGAGCAGCTCCTCGCCGCCCGCGACGCGAGGCTCCCCGAGGAACCGGTGGTGATCGAGGACCGCGAGCCCGAGCCCCTCGCACGCACGGGCGATCAGCGGCATCGCCTCCCAGCCGTACCACGTCGCGACGCCGAGAGAGGCGAGGAACTCGAGGGGGACGACGGACCAGCCGGGGACCTCGGGCGGCGGCTCCTCCTCGAGGGCCTCCGCGAGGTCCTCGGTCGCGGCGACCTGCGTCGTGAGGTCATAGCGGAACGAGCCCCGCACGCCCGTGGCGTGGTTCTCGTAGGTGTAGAACATCCCCGTGTACGGCGCGTGGCGGTGGACGCCGGGGAACGGGGTCAGGAAGGCGTCGATCGCCTCGAACGAGGGGGCTTCGCGCCCCTCGGGGACGTAGAACTGAAGCGTCCAGGTGCGCCAGCGGAGGGGCTCGACGGTCACGTGCGCATCACACGACGAAGCGGTAGCACTGGAAGGCCTCCGCCGCCTTCACGCTGATCTCCCGCCCGCGCCACTCGGCGAGGAGCCGGATGGCCTGAGCCCCGCCCTGGTGCGGGTCGGGGCGCGCCTGAGACCTGTGGCAGGCGAAGGCCTGGAGCTTCTGCTCGAGGCAGTCGGAGATGTCGACGTAGAAGTTCGGCGTGAAGACCCCCTGGTCGGCGTTCCACGCGAGCTGGGGCGCGTCGGCAATCAGCACAACGCTTTGGAAGGCCTTCATCGACGCGAGGTGGGGACGGCAGGCGGTGATCCCCGCGCGAAAGATCGCCTCGTGGTCCTGGTTGTAGCTCGGCGCGGGGAGGACGACCATCGTCGGCCGGGTCTTCTCCGTGGAGAGCCTCCCCTTCCGCTCGATCTGGTCGATCAGGTCGCGGCGCGGGAGGGTCTCGAGCCTGAGGTGGAGGTCGTTGTCCTCGAAGAGGATCTCCCAGTCGTCGACGCCGAGCGTCTTCATCGCCCCGGCCAGCTCGTCGCGGCGGGTCGAGCCGTGGACCTTCTTCCCGGTCTGGTCGAAGTGGTCGAGGTCCCCGACGCTCGCGACCATGACGTAGACGTGGCCGCCGGCCTGCTTGACCCGGATGGCCAGCCCCCCCGCGCCCGCGGTCTCGTCGTCGGCGTGCGGCGAGACGATGAGGAGGCGCTGGTCCTTGAGGAAGGCCGTGAGCGCGTCGGACATGCTCCCTCCGTGGAACGGGACGGGCCGCATCCTAGCAAGAGGCGGGGCCGGTTCAAAGTCCGGGGTTCCCGCCGGTCGATAATCCAGGTCCGGGAGGAAAACACCATGCACATCCCCGACCAAGTCCTCGTCGCGATCGAGCTGGCGACCGTCCTGGCCGGCCTCGTGCTGCTGGTCCGCGGCGTGCGGACGGAGCACTGGCAGGCGACGATCTCCGGAGCGCTCCTCGGGGCGCTCCCGGGGCTCCTGCTCCTGACGAGCACCGACTTCCGGGCCTTCGCGAACGGCGTCTTCGGGCCGCTCAACCTCGTGGAGATCGGCCTCCTGATCGCCCTCCTCGGGGGGGTCGCGGGGTGGCGCCTGGGGGCCTCATCGGGGCCGGCGATCGCGTTCCTCATGGCGGGGATCGCTGGAGGGGCGATCGCGGCGCTGCCGGGAGGGATGTTCCTCTCGAGGCAGAGCGCCGCGGTTCTCGCCGTGGTGGGGTTCTTCCTCTTCGGATTCAGCGGCAAGAAGCTGGCGCCGGTCGCCGCGGCGGTGAACGGGGCGCTCCTGGTCTGGCTCGGCGGGGTCGCGGTCCTGGAGCGGTGGTGGCCCGTGGCCGCCCGCGAGGTCTCCGCGAACCGGGGCTGGACGCTCGTGGCGCTCGCCGGCCTCGCCGCGGTCGGCGCGGTCCTCCAGCAAGGCGGCCGGTCGAAGGGCGCCGCCGGGGCCCCGAAGCGGATCACGGCGCATGCAGCCGCATAGAGGCTGTTGGAATCTCGATGCGAGGGAAGGCGATATCTGATATCTGAGAGCTGATATCTGATGTCAGATATGCCCGGAACAACAATGCGATTCTGGACCTATCTGATATCAGCTCTCAGCTCTCAGATATCAGATATCGCCTCACCGGAGCCGTTCCGCGCGGCCGGCCCCTATTGAATCGCGTCCTTCACCCCGCGGAGCCGCGCGTCGCCCTTCTCGCCGGAGGAGAGGCGCTCCAGCTCGGCGCGGATCTCCTCGCCGGTCATGTCCCCCGCCAGGTAGGCGTTCAGGCGCGCCGCGGCCGTGGAGTCGACGAACTCGCGGTCGCTCGCGTAGACCTTCGTCAGCGCCGCCATCAGGTCGCTGTCGTGCCGCAGCGAGTACTTCTGGTGGTAGTCCTCCGCGCGGGTGAAGCCCGTGAACGGCAGGATCTCGGTCTCGATCGTCTTCCCAAGCTTCTTCTCCCACTCGGCCTTCGACTTCTCGGCGAGCGCGAGCTGCGCCTCGCCGTGGGTGAAGAGAAGGGAGGCGTACTGGCGGCTCCACGGCTGGGAGCAGGGGTTGTGGGTGGACCAGAAGACATCGAGCAGCTTCTCATAGGAGACGACCGTCGGGTCGAAGTCGATTTGGATCGACTCCGTGTGGTCGCCGAGCGCCTGGTAGGTGGGGTTCTGCTTCGTCCCGCCTGCGTACCCGACGCGGGTGCGGACGACGCCCGCCATGCTCCCGAACTGGGAGTCGGGGCCCCAGAATCAGCCGAGGGCGAACGTGGCGGTCTCGAGCTTCGCCGTCTCAGGGGCGGTCGCGGTGGCGCTTCCCTTCCACATCGAGTCCTCCTTCCCGCCGGGCTGATCGTCCGCCAGCAGGAACCCGACCGCCGCCATGACGAAGGCGGCCAGGCCGAGGAGCGCGATGGTGGGCCCCCTCCCGGGGCGCGGGGCATCGTGGGTGGCGGACATGGATACCTCCTCGCGTGGGTTCCAGGATACGCCGGCGCTCCGGACGGGTCAAGCGCGCGGCAGGAGATCATGTCGCGGAGGGGGCGGCTTCATGCGGCGCTCCCCGGAATGGACACGACCCGCCCGCGGGAGGCGGACGGGTCGCGCGCAAGATTCGACGGGAGGGCTACTTGTCTTCGTTCTTGGCCGACGAGTCGAAGATGGCGTCGTCGAGGCCCTTGTTGACCTCGTACCCGGTGAACGACATCTCGAAACTCTGGCCCATCACCTGCTGCGTGATGACGTCGGGGAACCACATCCCGTCGACCTGCGCATAGGTGAAGCTCATCGTCATCGACTGCTTGCCCACATTGGGCACTACGGCCTCTCCCTTGTTCGACTCGACGAGGAACCTCCCGTCCTTCTCGAGGAACGTCATCTCATTGGAGGAGGGCGATTGCCCCTCGCTCACCATGCGCACGGGGAGGCAACGGTCGTCGAACCAGGTCTTCCGCTGGGTGACCGTCGCGGCCTCGTCGGTCCCCGGCTTGGGCACCGCGGTCAGGACGACCATGCCGTCCTCCTTCGACATCGTGTAGTCGTACTTGTCGCGCGTCATGCCCATCGACTCGGGCACGATCAGCTTGGCGAAGCCCTTGAAGCTCTCGGTCATGGGGCCCATCATCCCCGCCATGGCGTCGTCCACACCCTCGAACTTGCATGCCGCCTTGTCCGGGGCCTTCCAGTAGATGAACACCTGCAAGCTCGCCATGGCCGGGTTCATCGCGAACATCGAGCTCTTGAACTGGACCTTCATGTCCTTCAGGCCGTGCTCGGCGGGCGAGTACCTGAGCGCGTCGACCTTCTTGATGAAGTCATCCACCTCGTCGGCGAAGGCGGGAGAGGCGACGACGGCGGCCAGGGCGAGCGCGGCGAGACAGGCGCCACAGCGAAGCATGGGAATCCTCCTCACGGTTGGTCTGTAGACGGAAGCGGCGATGATACGGACCCCCCGGGCGATTGTCAAAGTCATTTCGGAGCGCGCTGCGATTGGATCTATTCCCTCTTCCTCAAAGGGGTTCCGGCGCGCGACACGTCGCACGGGTGTGCGCTCACCCTTGCAACCGGGGCAAAAAAAAGATAAAATCCGCGTTCCCCTGGGAGCAAGGGAGAGGGCTCGCGGAGCCAGACGGAGGTACGGCGATGCGGATGGAGTACTGTTCGAGCTGCAAGAAGCTCGTCGCGACCCGGGAGACCCGGACGCTGCAGAAGGAGAAGCGCGGTCAGAACGTCGTGACGGTGACGATGACGGCGATCCACTGCTCCGAGTGCAACATGTTCATCCGCAGCGACTCCTGGACGCGCCTCATCCCGAAGCCCAAGACCGCGCCCCCGCCTCCCGCCGCCAAGAAGAAGTAGGGGCGCACCTACCGCGACTTCGCGGCCTTCTCCGCCTCGTCGATCATCCCCGTCAACCACTCGGGCGTTCCGCCCAGGAGCCTTGAGGTCTCGGCGTAGTCCTTCAGCGCCCCCTCCGCATCCCCCGTCGCCATGCGCAGGTACCCCCGCTGCGCCAGGACCTGCCAGTTGCCTGGGTCGACTTTCAGCGCACGCTCGCAGTCCGCCAGCGCGCTAGACACATGCGCGCTCGGAGAGCCCCCGCGGGCCTGCTCGGCCCCGGCCAGGTCGACTCGGGCCTGGGTCAGTCCGTACCACGCCTGACGGCTCTGGGGCGTCCTCCGCACCGAGTCCTCGAGGTCCCCGATCGCCCTCGACAGGGCCTCGCGCGGGTCGGTTCCCTTCTCGGCGTTCGCCAGCCCCCGACGGGCCATCCCCCGGTAGTAGTAGTTCTCCCCCGGCCCGTCCCCGTCCGCGATCAGCGCGTCGAAATCCTGGATGGCCCGGCGGTACGGATCGCGCGGGTCCCTGCCCCACGCGGCGTCGTTCTCGGCGACGAGGAGCCACGCCGCCCCCCGGTTGCGCCTCGTCTCCACCTCGTGGGGAAGCGCATGGAGCGTCGCCTCCAGGTCCGCGATCCCGCGCCGGTAGGCCTCGGTCGGGTCCCTCCCCTGGCCCTTCTCCCAGCTTCCGCGGAGAAGCAGGGCGAACCCTCGGCGGCCCAGCACGAGGGGATCGTCCGGTCTCGATGCGAGGGCCGCGTCCAGGTCCGCGATTGCGCGACCGAACGACTCCGACGGGTCCTTCGCGGCCGACATCTCCGCCTGCCCGATCCCGCAGAGGCAGGTCCCACGGAGCTCCAGGGCCTTCGCGTCGGCGCCGTCGACCGATAGCGCGAATTCGAGGTCGTCGATGGCGCGGCGATACGACGGGATCGGGTCGAGGCGCTGGTACCCCTCCGCCTGCCCCATCTTCATCCAGGCAAGGGCGCGATTGCGGCGGTAATCCGCCGAGTCGGGGGCGCTCTCGACGGCCCGGTCGTAGTCCTCGATCGCCCGACGGAAGGAGTCCTGCCCGCCGCCGTCGCCCTCGAGTTCCAGCTTGCCGAGGCTGATCCAGAGCGCCCCGCGGTTCAGGTGCACCGTCAAGGGAGTCATGTTCCGCTCGAGGGCCGCGTCGAAATCGGCGAGCGCCTCGCGGAGGAGCGGCCGGGGGTCCTCGCGCCGCGCCTTCGAGGCCTCCGCCGCCCCGTGTCTCGCAAGGCCCCGCAGGCTGTAGGGCGACGCGTGGTCGGGCCAGGCCCGGATGACCTCGTCCAGGTCCTCGATCGAGCCTCCGTAGTTCGACTGCAGGAATCGGGCCTTCGCCCGGAGGAGGCGGAGGACCGCTTCGAAGGCGCGGACCTGCGCCGACCCCAGCGCACGCGTCGCCTCGGACTCCGCGCGCGCGAAGTCCCCGAGCCGGACGGCGCGGATCCCCTCCAGGACGGCCGCGAACCCCTCCGCGCCGCCCTCGCCCCAGACGGAGGCCTCGCGAATCGAGGCCAGCAGGCGGTCCACCTCGGCGAGCGCCGCCTGGTCCTCCGCCGTTTCGGGCTCGACCTCGACAACGGTGGTCAATGCGGTGGTCTCCACGCGGACGCCGGCGTCCTCTTCGAAGTAGCGGAGGAGCCAGACGAGCGCCTCGAGGAGGCCCCCGTAGGGGACCTCGGGGTCGATGGCCGTGGCCTCGCGCATCCACGCGAGCCCCTCCTCCTCGCCGAGGGCCAGGGAACGGGCCCACCCCGCGAGGGCGCGCGTGGTCGCCCTGGACGTCGCGTCGTCCGGCGTCTCGCGCATGAACGTCTCGACGGCCGACCAATGCGCCGCCGCGGCCTCCCTCTGCGCGGACGGAGTGAGTCGGCTGTTGAAGTGCGCGCGCTCCATCGACGCAACGGCCTCGTGGATCCCATTCCATCGCTGCAGGACGCGCGAGACGAGGCGCGCCTTTTCGAGGGACCTCTCCGCCCTGGCCTGGGCCTCCTTCGCCCGCTCCTTGGCCTCGGCCTCTCGCGAGACGTCCTCTCCGCGCCACCGCCAGACGCCGACCGTCGCGAGGACCGCCGCGACCGCGACCGCGCCCACGGGCAGGAGCACGGCGCGCCGCTTTGCCGCGCCCCTCGCGAGGCGTCCCAGGAACGACATCGGACGCGCGCGGGTCGGCTCCCCGTCGAGGTGGCGCTGGATGTCCGCCGCCATGTCGCACATCGAGCCGTAGCGGCGCGACGGTTCCTTCGAGAGCGCCTTGAGGCAGATCGCTTCGAGGTCGGGGTGGATCGCCTTCCTGTGCTTCGACAGGGAGATCGGGTCCCGATCGACGATCGAGGAGAGGAGTTCGTGGAGCCCCTCCCCCGTGAACGGCATTTCGCCGGTGAGGAGCTCGTACATGACGACGCCGAGCGAGAACTGGTCGGTCGCCGGCCCGAGCGTGGAGACCTCCCCCTGCGCCTGCTCGGGACTCATGTACGAGGGGGTCCCGAGGAGGACGCCGGAGAGCGTGAGCTTCTCGGCGCTCGTGCCGATCCCGCCGAGGGGGACCTCCTTGGCGAGGCCGAAGTCCATGACGTACGGCTTCCGCTGCGAGTCGACCAGGAGGTTCCCCGGCTTGATGTCGCGGTGGATGACGCCCAACTCGTGGGCGGCCGCGAGGGCCTCCGCGACGGCCTTGACCCAGGCGAGCGCCTGCGCGGGCGGGACGGGGCCGTCCATGAGCGTGTCGAGCGAGACGGCCTCGACGAACTCGGTCGTGAGGTAGCGCTGCCCCTCGTGCTCCCCGACGTCGAGGACGCGGACGACGTTCGGATGGACGATCTTCGCGGCGAGGCGGGCCTCTCGCTGGAAGCGCTCGATCTGATCGACGTCGTCCTGGCCCTCGGAGCGCATCATCTTGAGGGCGACGACGCGCGAGAGGTGGGTATCCCAGGCCTTCCAGACGATCCCCATCGCCCCGCGGCCGAGTTCGCTGACGAGGCGGTATCGGCCGAAGGGCCGGGCCTGCTCCGGGGAGGGTTCGGAGACGATCTCCCCGGGGACCACGGTGGGGGCCACGGGGTCGGTCTCGCGAGGGGCCTCGTCCCTGGGTGGCGGGGGCGGGTCTCCGGGGACGCTGGGCTCGATCATCCGGGCAAGGAGCTCCTACCAGGGACGCGCCGCCCCGGTCAGGCGGCAGATCCGATCGACGACCTCGAGCTGGCAGACCGGGCAGTACCGCGCATCGCCCGGCTGGTTATTCATGAAGCACCCGTCGGAAGGGACCACCCAGGTCCCCACGTCCTGGCCGTTGACGACCTGCTCCCTCAGGAACCTCCCCTGAGGCAGGAACCCATGCTGAACGAGCGGTTGCCACTTGAGCGTCGCCGCGTCGCGCGTCTCGAGGTTGGCCTTTCCCAGGTCCCCCGCCCGCGGGTCGTCGTATTCGTCGGCGAGCTGGGCAAAGGCGTGGCCGACCTCATGGACGAGCGAGTCGAGCGTCACCTGGGCCTCGCGCCCCCGCGTGACGCCGGTGACGCCGGGCATGAGCTCCTTGATCAAGGCGAACCTCAACACGAACGTCCCGTCCAGGACCGAAACCGCCATCCCGGACGGCAGGAAGGTCCCGCGGGAGTCGTACGCGCGCGGCCTCGGAACGCCGCGCGAGAGGTCCTCCTCGTACTCCGCGATGACGCGCAGGAAGAAGAAGTCGCGGTAGCGGTCGAAGGGGGAGACGGCGAAGACGCGCTCGGCGATCGCGGCGAGGTCCATTCCGCTCGCGCCCGGGTCGACGAGGATCCCGACGCGCGCGTGCTCCCCCTCGGCGAATCGCACGGGGAGGCCCCCGGCGTCGAAGAACCCGGGTGGGTAGGGAGCGGCGAATCTCGCGTCGACGCCCGGGGACGCGAGCCGGCGTTGAAGCTCGCGGAGCGCCTCGGGGTGGTGATCGAGGAAGTCGACGGCCTGGCCGGTGGCGAGGGCGCGGGCGTCGAGCGTGTAGGCGCCCTCGAGGGCGGCGAGGAGCGTCTCGGCGCGAACGGCGTTGGTCGCCATGTTGAAGAGGGGTCCGATGGCGCGGGGGTCGCCTCGGCGGCCGAGGGCGAGGGCGGCCTCGGCGCGGACGCGCTCGTCGGGGTCGGCGAGGAGGGCGAGGAGGGCGGCGTAGGCGGCCTCGACGCCCGCCTGGGCGAGGGCGCGTGCGGCGCGCATACGGAGGCCGGGGTCGCCGAAGGTCGGGATGGCGTTGGCGATGGCTTCGAAGGCCTGTGGGCCTCCGATGCGAGAGAGGGCGCGGAGGGCGGCGTCCTGGAGGAAGGCCTCGCGGGAGGCGATCAGCTCAGCCAGGACGGGGACCGAGGCGCGGGCCTGCATTCGGCCGAGGAGCTCGACGGCGGCGACGCGGGCGAAGAGCATGGCGGGGCCCTGGGCGACGGCGAGGAGGGCGGGGACGGCGTCGCCCTCGATCTCGAGGCGCTTCTGGCCGAGGGCGTCGAGCCACGCCTGGTCCTGGAAGACGATGGCGCGGCCGAGGGCGGCGAGGAAGGTGTCGAGGGAGACTCGGACGCCGTCGAGGAGGACGAACGCCTGTCCCGGCGCGGGGGGCTGTGCGGGAGGCACCTCGACGGGCTCCTCGGGCGCGGGGGGGACGACGGGGGCTGGCGGCGCGGGCTCAGTCGGTGCCGGCGGCGACGCCATCGGGGGCCGCTTCGGCGCCCACGGCCAATAGAAGTAGAGGAGCGCCCCCGCCACCGCGAGAAGCAGGACCATCACGAGCCAGGGCGCCTTGTCCTTCATTCGGGGACTCCTCGCGGCCCAGTCTAGCACGCGGAGAGCGGGCTTGTCGTGCCCGATGGGACCGGAGGCCGAGCAGCAGGATCGCGTTCAGCGAAGCGATGACGGAGGTCGCGAGGTCCAGCGAATGGTTGATGATCCACTTCCGTCCTGGTTCACTGCCGAGTGTCCAACGGGGAGTGCTCCCATGGATCGAAAGAACAAGGTCCTCGCCGTCCTCCTCGTTTCTGCCCTCTGGACGCCGACATGCCCCCTGCACGCCGAGGACGCCCCGCCCGAGGGGAGCGCCACGTGGCTCGGCCGTCTCGTCGTTCTGAGCGTGAAGGACGGCGCCCTGGTCCTCGACCGCGAGGCCTGGACGAGGTGGGCCGAAGCGCAGCCAGTGGAGGACGCCGAGGCGCGGAAGAAGCGCGTGGCCGAACAGACCGGTTTCCCCATCGAGCACATCACCGACGACATGCTCGAGAGCCTCGATCGCGAGGACGGGCCGCCCGTGGTGGCCCTCTTCCGTCGCCTCATGAGCGCGG
This sequence comes from uncultured Planctomycetia bacterium, assembly GCA_964649705.1. Classification (GTDB taxonomy): domain Bacteria; phylum Planctomycetota; class MHYJ01; order WSZJ01; family CAZYRM01; genus CAZYRM01. The sequence continues at coordinate 38,464 of CAZYRM010000031.1, read as the reverse complement.
ACGGGCGTCGTGGCGGGAGTGGAAGCCACAGCTCCGACGACTCGATGGAGGAGGACGCCGACAGCCCCGGATTCCGTGGGGACCTGCGCCTCTCCAAGCAGGACCAGGCGTTCTGCCTCGAGCTGGTCGAAGAGGTGGGCCGGCTGCGTCGTCTTCGCGTCGAGGAGTCCGCGACGTCCGGGCTGTCGGTCTCCTTCCAAGGGAGAGGAACATCGGTCCTCCTCCTCTGCGGACCGGACGGAACGACCGCCGTCGCGGCCACGCACGGGGAGGAGACCTGCCGGAGGACGGGAAGGAGCCTCGAGGAACTCCTTCGATCTGCCCCTGATGAGATGGCCCGGTGCCTCGCTCGACCGCTCGCGGAGATCGGCATCGCCCTCCCGGGGGTCGAGGGCTTCGCCCCTCCCTCGGACGTGCGGCTCGACGGCCTCGGGGTGAGCATCGAGGAGCTGGAGCGCGCATCGAGCGAGGCTGCGAAGCGTGTCGACACCTCCATCGCGACCATCCAGGGCCATTCGGGCCAGGCCCACGGGGTCGCGTTCAGCCCAGACGGAGTGACCCTCCTGGTCGGGTGCGCCGATGGGGCCATCTCGCTGTGCGACGCTCGGACATGGAGGGAGTCCCGTCGCTTCGAGCGCGCGGGCCAGGCCGGCGTCTTCAGCCCCGACGGAGGGCAGATCGCCGCATGGAGCCGCGACGAGGGACTCGCCGTGATCGATCTCGCAAGCGGGGAGGTCTCCCATCACGCCGACTGCCACGCGATGGCCGCGGCCTTCGCGCCGGACGGGAAGCTCCTCTACGTGGGGGAGATGGACGGGCAGAAGGGACGGATCGACGCGGTCGAGCTGCCCTCCTGGCGGGTCCTTCGTTCGTTCCACGGGACCGAGGAGTCCGGATGGATGGGCGACTTCGCGCTCTCGCGGGACGGCCGATCGCTCGCGGGGGCGTTCCTGGGCCGGATGGAGGGGCAGATCCTCCTCTGGGACGCGGAGGGGGGGACGTTCTTGCGGTCCCTCACGGGGCACACGTTCGGCACGTACGGCGTTGCCTTCGGAAGGGAGGGAGGCGACCTGTTCTCCGGGGGGCGCGTGGGGGACCTGCGACGCTGGGACGCGGCCACGGGGGAGGTGAAGCTCGTCCTGGAGGTCGGGAGGGGAAGCCTGCCGTGCATCGCGGTGAACCCAGCGGGAGACCTTGTCGCGCGGGGCGACCGCGAGGCGTGCGCGAAGGTCCGCGAGGTCGCGACGGGACGGGAGCTCGCGGCGTTCCGCGGCCATCGGGGCCGCGTAGAGAGCGTGGCCTGGAGCCCTGACGGAGCGTTTCTCGTGACGGGGAGCGAGGACGGCACGGCGAAGGTCTGGAGGGTCTCGAAGTGAGGCGGCTCCTGGGGTGGGAAGTGGTCCTGTGCCTGATCGCGGGCCTGGCGGCGCGGGCGGAGGAGCCGGACGTCGTTGCGGAGGGGGCCCTGGGGGCGGCGCGCGAGCCGCTCCGCAGGCTGGTCTCGCCCGTCATCCGCGACGGCAGGCTGGTCCTCGACCGGTCGGGATGGCCGAAGGGCGTGCCCGGCGACGATCCGGAGATGGACAGGGAGGGCCGCAGGCGAGAGTTCGCCGAGGGGCTCTCGGTTCCCATCGAGGCCGTGCCCGATCACCTGATCGACGGCGACGGGGCGGCGGATCCGGCCCCGCTGTTCGAGGCGATCATGAAGTCGGGCGGCGGCAGCTCCGAGGGGGCCGGTTCGCATGGAGGGGGGCCCCGTGTCCGTCGACACGCTGATGGGTCCGCACTCCTGGCCTGGCTGACGACCGATGAGGGCAACGGCTCGATCGCGCTGCGCCTCGTCGAGCGGGAGGGCGCGCGCCGCACGCTCGACGTGGAGGAGGTCCCCGCCCGGGGCATCTCCCTCCGGTTCGACGACCCGGAGGCCGGCGTCTCGTTCGTCCTGACGACCTCCTCCGACGGGCGTGTCTCGTTCGTCGGGCGCGCGGGCGGGAGGGCCTGCGCCCTGTGCGAGGCGGACTTCGCCGCGCTCCTGCGGGCGGCCCCGGACGAGGTCTCGGCACACCTGTTGCGCCCCCTGGCCGGCGTGGGCCTCTCTGTCGCGCCGGACCGTTGCCTCCCCGAGGTGGTGGCGGCGGCGACGAGCGGCTTCGGCGCGGCGGCCCCGGAGACGGCCCGCGAGGCGGATCGATGGATCGCCCGGCTCTCGGAGGACGAGGCCGAGTCGCGCGAGGAGGCCAGCGCGGCCCTCCACGCGCTCTTCCCCCGCGCGATCCGCCACATCGAAGAAGCCCTCGCGCGGGCGACCGACGCGGAGGCGCGGGACCGGCTGCGCGCGGTCATCGCCGCGCGCCCCGACATCGCGCAGGCGCTCGCCTATGTGAAGGGGACCGGCCTCCACGAGGACCGCGCGTACCTCCTCGACGTCCTGGGGCGCGTCCCCTCGTACCGCGCCAGCGCGCGCACCCGCCTCGCCGAGCTCGTCGGGAAGGACTTCGGCGACGACCCCTCGGCCTGGCCCGCGGAGAAGTAGTCCATGCGGTGGGATGTCATGAAACGACTTGCCCATCTCCTCACCCTGATCGTGTGCCTCCCCCTCGGGGCCGAAGGGGACCACGAGGACCTCGTGGAGGAGCACACCGGCCCCTCCGCATGGGTGACCCTGCCCGAAGGTGTCCTTCCCGTCGCCGACGCGCTCCGCCTCGTCGCGGTGCAATCGACGCGAAGGGTCGAGGGCGTTGATCTCCCGGCCGGGAAGGCCCTCCACAGCGACGGCCGTCCTCGGCCCCTCTGGCAGGCCCTCGACGAGGTGGCCTCGGCCGCGGGGGTGGGACTCCAGCTCGAGGGGACCGACCGGATCACGCAGGCCAAGGAGCCGGAGCCCGAGCTCCGCGCGCGCTACGAGGGGGCGTTCCGAGTCAAGCTCGGCGGCGTGATGGTCTCCAGGTCCCGCGAGTACCGCGCCCCGAGCCGGACCTCCGAGATGTCCGTCTCCCTGACGCTCGGCTGGGAGCCGCACGTCCGCGTCCTTGCGATCGGCCCCTTCCAGATCGAGGAGGCGATCGACGAGGACGGGGAATCCCTCCTTCCCGGGGCCGACCCGCGCAGGAGCCGCTTCCTCGACCGCTGGCGCGACTTCGGAGGCAGCGGCCCCTGCCGGGGGATCAGCGTGAAGCTCGCGGCCCCGTCGGAGGAGGCGCGCCGAATCCACCTCCTCCGAGGCGTCGTCGGCGTGCTTGTCGAGCGCGACGCGACAGAGCTCGCGTTCGAGCACCCGGCAGACGAGGTCGGGAAGACAATCGAGTGCGAGGGCCTGACGATCACGCTCGTCGCGTTCAAGGCGGATCGCGGGATCGTCCATGCGACCATCCGGACGGCCGGGCCGCCCCCCTTCCTCGCGGCGAGCGGCGTCCCCCGGAGCGAGTGCGGCCCGATCTCCGCGCTCCGCTGCACGCTCCGCGGTGGCGGGAAGGACCTGGGCGAGGGGGGCGGTACGCAGAAGCAGGGGTTGGACGAGAGCCTCCTCGACCTCTCCTGGTGGGAGGTCGGCGACGGGCCGTTCGTCCTCGCGCTTGCCGTCCCCATGCGCGCCCTGCGTCGCGATCTCGAGGTGGAGTTCAGGGACATCGATCTGCCCTAGCGAGGAGCCGATTTCGTGCGCACCATCCTGGCGGTCATTCTCCTCGTCTCCGTGGGCGCCCACGCGCAGGAGGACGAGGCCGAGGTGCTGGAGCGGCTGACGGGGCCCTCCGCTTGGGTGACCATCCCCGAGGGGGACCTGCCCGTGGCCGACGCCATTCTCCTCGTCGCCGCGCAGTCCCATCGCATGGTCGGGCCCCTGCGGGAGCCGCTCGAGGGGAAGACCTGGCACTCGACCGGCGAGCGGATGACGTTCCTCCAGGCGCTCGACGAGGTCTCCCAGGCGGCAGGCACAGGCTTCCGCGTGGACGAGGAGTCGGGGATCGTGTGCGGCGGCCGGCCCTCGCCTGTCGCCGGCCACGACGGGGGCTTTCGCTTCGTCCTCGACGAGATGGACGTGTACCGCACGCGCGGGCCCGGGAGGGACGTCGCGCGGTCCTGGGCCGCCGTGGAGCTCCTGATCGAGTGGGAGCCGCACGTGCAGCCGGTGGCCTTCGGGCGATTCGAGGTCCTCGAGGCGACGGACGACCAGGGCGCATCGCTCCTCCCGCCGGAGCAGCCCGGGGAGAACGCGCGCATCTCCCTGATGCGAAGGTACCACCCCAGCACAACCGCTCGCGTGTTGATCGCCCCGCCGTCCCCTGGAAGCCGCCGCGTGGCGCTCTTTCGCGGGAGGGTCGCGGTCTACGCGGAGCGGGACACGAAGGAGATCATCTTCCTCGCCCCCCAGGACCAGGTGGGAGAGGTCGTGGAGTGGGAGGGATGCCGGCTCAAGCTCTCGGGCCTCTCCTCGTCGGAGGGCACGGTCACCGCGACGATCGATGTCCTCGGGGACCTCCCGGGGCTCGCGGGGTGCGACCTGCCGGAAAACGGAGCGCGGGACCCCGCGGAGCGAATCGCATGCCGGCTTGGGGCCGACGCCGTCGAGGGGGACCTGGCCTCCGGGGACCTCGTCGCCCCCGACGACTACGAGCTGCAGTACCAGTGGGAGGAAGTCGGCGAGGCGACCTGCCCGTTGAAGGTCCTCATCACCTCGCGGGTTGTGCGCCGCGACTTGAACGTCGAGCTCCGCGACTTCGAGGCGCCGTAGCGTACCACGCAAATCCCTGGAAGCCGGCAGATGCGCCGAGCCTGCACCGGGCGCGCCGCGCTCGAGCGAAAGCGCATGCCGGGGGTCTTGAGCGAGGCCGAGGAGAGAGGGCGGAGGAGGAGGGTGCTGCGCCCTCCCAGGCCCCGGTTCAAGGGCGGGGCGACGACACGGGCAGCTTCCGTGCCATCTCGGCCTCGTAGGGCATCCCGAGGTCGAGGGCGAGCCCCTCGGCGCGGCGAAAGAGGCGCTCCGCCTTGCCGCGACGGCCCGAGCGGAGCGCCGCCCAGCCCTGGACGCACGCGAGGAACGGACGGCCCATCGGGAAGTAGCCTCCGTACTGCTTCAGGCGTCGGAGGACGATCGCGAGCTGCTTGCGAGTCGAGGAGGTCGGCTCCTCCTCCGCCATCCGCATCGCCAGCTCCGCCGCGCAGGCGAGGTACAGGAACGAGGGGAGCGCCACCGGCGTGGTCGCCCCGATCCGCGAGACGAGGGCGTCCACCCCGCGGCGGGCGGCCTCCCGGTCCGCCGCGAGCCACGAGGCCTGGACGCAGAGGGCCTCGCTCGCCAGGCTCCCGACCGCATCGGAGAGGGCGAACCCCGACTTCCGCTGATCGTCGAGCCGTCGGAGGGCCTCCGCTCCGTCCCCCTGCCGCAGCGCGATGAAGGCCAGCGCGAGGTCGGCGTAGGCGGCGGAGTGGAGGTCCTGCGCGCCCCGCGCGGAGCGGCGCAGCTCCTCCGCGAGCTCGCGCGCCGACTCGAACTCCCCCGAGAGCAGGAGGGCCAACGATCGGTTGAACGCGCCCTCCTCCCAGGCCCGCAGGAAGCCGATCTGCCGCGACACGTCCATCGACGCCTGCAGGTGATCGGCGGCGCGGCGGAGCCTCCCCATCCCGAGCTCGTAGAGGCCGACGAGGAGGCGCGTCTCGGCTTCCTTGTCCCTGTCCGTGACCCCGTCCAAGAGGTCGAGGGCGCGCCGGGCGTACCGATCCCCCGAGGACGGCCCGATCACGGAGCCCATCATGAGCGCCATGATCGACTGCGCGACCGATTGGAGGGGGCGGCCGGCGGGCCCCATCCGCCTGGACACCTGGTGGAGCCTGAGGCAGTGGTAGCCGGAACCCGATCTGTCGTTCTCGAACTGGCTGATGGCGCCGATCATCTCGTGGGCGCCCGCGACCAGCTCCAGGCGTCGCTCCTCCACGTCCGTCGGGGGCGGCCTCCGTCGCCGAGGCCACGGAACGACGAGGATCGCGTGACGGAGGAACTCCTTGAGCAGCCCGAGCTGGACCCTGCCGGGGGCCTGGGGACAGGCGACGCCCATGGTCGAAAGGACGTCGAGGAAGTCCCTGCGTGCCGCGGCGAGGTCCCCGACGGAGTACCGCGCCAGGCCCAGCCGGTGCGTCCAGTGGGCCCGCCGCTCGGGCGTCGGGACGACGAGCTTGCGCTCCGCGAGGGCGAGGAGGCGCAGGTAGAGGCCCGCGGCCTCATGGAAGGCCCCGGCCCGAAGCGCACCCTCCGCCGCGCCCTCCAGCGCCAGCGAGGCCAGGTCGTACTGCCCGGCCAGCTCCCGGTGGTGCGCAAGGAGTGCGCCGTAGGCATGGGGGTCCGTCTGGACCCTGGAGTGGTACCAATCGGCGATCGCCTGGTGCAGCGTCTGGCGCTGCGCGAAGAGCATGAGGTTGTAGGTGACCTCGCGGATCAGGACGTGACGGAAGATGTACGTGAGGTCCGGGTGCGTCCCCTCCTCCCGCACCATCCCGCTGCTCGACAGGTCGGAGATGTGCTCCCTGAGCGACGGCCGGTCCGCCTCGATCGGGTAGATGTCGTGGAGCATCCCGTACTCGAACGACTGGCCCGCGACGCTCGCCACCTTCAGCGTCAGTTGCTGCTGCGGAGAGAGCCGATCGATCCGGCGGGAGATGACGCCCTCGATCGTGTCGGACAGGGGCAGATCCGACACCTCGGTGATTCCTGGAGCGAGCGCGCAGGCCTCGCCGGAGATCCGCAGCGTCCCCGAGTCGCGGAGGGAGAGGATCGACTCCTCGGCGAAGAAGGGGTTTCCCTCGGTGTGCCTCCAGACGGCCTCCAGGACCGTGCCTGGGACGTCGCGGACGGAAAGGCGGGAGCGCGCGAGCTGGTGGACCTCCTCCCGCGTCAGGTTTCCCAGGACGACGTGGTGGACGCCCGGCTCCTTGAGCAGGACGGCGAGCTCCTCGTGGCCCGCCTCCTGGCGCGGGCGGGTCGACACGACGATCAGGATCCGATCGACGTCGTGGAACACGCGGCGCAGGAGCGTCCAGGAGGAGGCGTCCATCCAGTGGGCGTCCTCCAGGACCACGACGAAGGGCCTGGGCGCGCAGGCCGCGACGACGCGCGCGAGGAGGTCCCGCAGCAGGCTCGCCCTGCCCTCGCCGCGCAGCTCGCGCGACTCGGGGGTCTCGGGGAACGCGGAGGGCAGGACGTCGTTCAGGAGCGGGGCGACCCGATCGAAGTCCGGGAGGACGGCCGCGAGGCGGTCCCGCGTCGCGTCCGCCAGCGGCGCGGCCCCCAGGAGGGCCGCCAGGACCGGCCTCCAGGCCAGGAGCGGCGCCTCCCCCGCCAGCGCGTCCCCGCCGCCCTGGAAACAGGGGACGCCCAGCGACACGGCGCAGCGCCTCCACTCCTCCAGGAGCCTGCTCTTCCCGACGCCGGCCTCGCCCTCGAGGACCAGGGCGCAGGACGCCCCGTTCGTCGCCTGCTCGACAAGGGAGCGGAACGTCCTCGATTCGGCCGCGCGCCCGACGATCTCGCGCGTGTCCCCCCGCTGCCCGGGCCGCCGCTCTCGATCGGGGCGGAAGACCGGGACGTCCTGGCTCTTCCCCTTCATGTGGACGGGCGGCAGCGCGGCGAAGTCGACGCGCTCCCCGGCCTCCTGGCTCGTGGAGGCGTCGCACAGCATCCCCCCGTGCGCGGCCTGCATGAGCCTCGCCGCGAGGTTCACCGTGTCGCCCATCACCGTGTACTCGCGCCTGAGGCCGCTCCCGACGACGCCGCAAAACACGCGTCCCCTCGAGACGCCGATCGAGCACCGAAGCGAGAGGCGCTCGAGGGCCTCACGGATCGCGAACGCCGCCTGGACCGCGCGGACGGCGTCGTCCTCGTGGGGGAGCGGGGGAAGCCCCAGCGCCGCCACCAGCGTGACGCCCTTCTCGTCGATGCTGAGCTTGTTGATGCTCCCCTCGAAGCGGTACGTCGCCGCCTGCAGGGCGCGCATGACGTCCTGGGAGAGCGCGAGCGGCGTGTCGAACGTCAGGTCGGGCAGGTTGACGAAGAGGATCGAGACGCGCCTCAGCTCGCCGATCCAGGCCGACTGCCCCGCCACGAGCCAGGAGCGGATCGCCGCCGGGATGAAGGACCTGAGCGTCTCGCGGACTTCGGCGAGGGCCCGCACGGCGGCGAGCGGCCGCGGCGCGACCTCGCGTCCCAGGCGCGTCACGCGGAGGTGCCCTCCCTCCCGCTCCTCGCCCTCGCAGAGGTCCGCGATCCGCGCCCGGGCCGGGGCGGCGAGCATCACCTCGCCGGGCGAGCCCTTCGTGCATGCGGCGCCCATCTCGGCGATCGGGGCGCCGGTGAAGAGGACCTCCCACCGGCCGAACACCCCGCCCAGCCCGAGGACGGCCAGCTCTCCCGCCCCGACGCCGATGCGCAGCGAGAGGCGGATGTCGTGCGTGGCCTGGAACGAGGAGAGCTCTCGCTGGATCGCCAGGCCGCACCCGACGGCGCGGAGCGTGGCGACCGGGAGGGGCTCGTCCTCCACGGGCCAGAGCGCAAGGAGCGCATCGCCTGCGAACTTCGCGACCTCGCCCCCGTGCTCGGCGATGACGCGGATGAGCTGGCCGAAGTAGGCGTTGAGGGCGCGCGTCAGCTCCTCGGCGCCGGCGACCCCCTTCTCGGCGAGCGTCTCCGCGAGCGAGGTGAATCCCGAGATGTCGGCGAAGAGGAGCGCCCCCTGGAACCCCTCGCGGAACGGCTCCTGGAGGCCCTCCGGATGCCCGTTGCACCTCCGCACCACGATCGGCGGAAGGAAGCTGGAGAGGCTGTCGATCTCGTCCATTCGGCTATCCGCCGGCGGTCACGGGGTTCAGGAGCGTCCCGATCCCCTCGATCTCGGCCTCGACCTCGTCGCCGGGCTTCAAGAAGAGTGGCGGCGTACGGCTGAAGCCCACGCCCGCGGGCGTGCCCGTGGCGATCACGTCGCCCGGCTCCAGCGGGAAGCAGGCGCTCACGAACTCGATCAGCGTCGGCACGTCGAACATCATCTCCGACGTGTTCCCCTCCTGACGCACCTCCCCGTTCACGCGCAGGCGGATCGGCAGCGAGCGGAAGTCCACTTCGTCCGGCGTCACGATCACGGGGCCCATCGGGCAGAACGTGCGGAAGCTCTTGCCGCGGAACCACTGCTTGTCGCCGTACTGGATGTCCCGCGCCGAGACGTCGTTCACGATCGTAAAGCCCAGCACGTGGTCCATCGCCTCCGCCTTCGGCACCCGGTCGCAGGCGTCCTTGATCACCACGCCCAGCTCCACCTCGTGGTCCACCTGCGTCGACGCCGTGGGGATCTCGATCGCCTTCCCGTTCCCGATCGCCACGTTCGGCGCCTTCGCGAAGAGCATCGGCGACGTGGGGACCTCCGCGTTCTGCTCCTTGGCGTGCTCGGGGTAGTTCCGCCCGACGCAGATCACCTTCGGGGGCCTCACGATCGGCGCGCGGAACGTGACGAAGTCCACGTCGACCCGCATCTTCGGGTCGTCGCCGATCTTGTCCCACTTCAACTCCTCGAAGCGAGCGAGCGCCCCCTGAGCAAGGAAGTCTCCGAGATCGGAGAACTTCCACGGGCGCTTGAAGTTCTTGAAGTACGCGATGCCCAGGTCGATCACGTCCTTCCCCTTGAGGATCCCCGCGCCGACCCGAGGCCCCGCCTGGAATGAGCAGAACTTCATCACTCTCCTCGATACGATCGCCGGGCGGCATTATAGTGTCGAGGCCGCCGCTTGTCGCCGGCTGACGCCCATACAGGCGTCATCCACCGCGCCCTTACGGGCGCGACTCCAACGTGAGGGGTCAACGCCATGGGCAAGGACAGGCCGAAGAAAGACGACCCGCTGACCTCGGTCCTCAAGACCTTCCGCTCCCCCGAGACCTCCGACTGGGGGAACGCCTGGATCGGCATGGAGCCCACCTTCCAGAGCAGGAAGTCGGTCAAGAAGTGGGCCGAGATGTCCGCCCAGGGGCTCGCCGGCGAGGACGCCTATTTCCTCGACGAGTACATGCTCGAGACCCAGAAGGACGTCGGAAAGTCGATCGTCAAGCGCTACAAGGCCTGCCTCGAGGACGGCGCCGACTGGTGCATGTTCTCCGACGTCGAGCGCGAGGAGGAGGTGGACCAGTGGGGCGTGCGCCGCCAGAACCTCGAGTTCCACTGGGCCGACGACTCCCTCAAGCCGTTCGAGGTCCGCTTCACCATCGACCCCGAGACCTTCGAGTACAGCATCAAGCCTGTCCCCGTCGCCTGGTTCTACGACGAGCGCTGGGTGTCCTTCCTGGAGGAGGTCCTCTGGAGGGCCCCCGCGAAGAACGGGCTCGCCCCGTCGATCGCCCACGGCGGCGCCCAGTTCTCGCTGTCGGCCAAGACGTTCCTCACCGGCAGCCTCCTCGCCGACGACATCGCCGACCGGTGCAACCACCCCGAGCTCTCGCAGTGGACGCTCGACTGGCCCAACCCCGACGACCGCGCCTTCCGCGCGACACGCGCACGGTTCCAGGCCTTCCGCATCATCCTCGACCAGTACTGGAACGGGGCCTTCCACCCGCAGGCCATGGGCGTCCTCACGCCGCTCGCCTGCTACCTGGATCGGGGATTCGAGCCCGCGGCCTGCCCCGCGGCGGTCCTGGTGGACACGAAAAAGGGGCCGACCGGCTCGCCTCACGACGTCTTCCTGACCAACTTCGCGTTCGGCCGCGCCGTCCGCCTCCGTGCCCAGAACGTCCACCCCGGCTACTGGCAGTCGGCCCACCCGAAGGAGCAGGGATACCGCCCCGACCAGATCATGCGCTACAGCGAGGGCAACCTCAACCGCCTCCAGATCGCCGGCGAGTTCCACGTGAAGAGCGGCAAGGTCCTCGACCCCGAGCGCCTCCCCGAGGCCCACGCGCCGCTCGCCGCCTCGATGCTCTACGACGAGGCGAGCTGGGAGGACCGCGGCCAGATGGGCAGGACGAGCGCGCGGGACTTCGTCGAGGCCCTCCTCCTCGACGTCCACCGCGCCCAGTGGCTCCAGGCCCACCCGCACGTGAAGATCGCCTCGTCGCTCATGCAGGACCAGATTCTCGGGGACGCCGAGGGGACGCTGGCGAAGCGCGACGCGAAGCTGCTTGGGAGGCTCCGCAAGGAGGCGGAGGAGCTGAACCTCGCGGCGTCGGGCGGGAGGCTCAGGAGCCCCTGGATCGAGCCGGAGACCCTCTTCTGGGCGGCGTGGAAGTCCCTGCCCGCCGCGGAGCGCGGCGCCATCGCCCGCGAGGTGGTCGGCTCGTTCACGCAGCGCGTCCACGAGGCGGCCTCGGTCGACCCTCGGAAGGGGAAGGACCCGATGGAGTGGCACCGTCACCGAGTCCACCCTGTCCTCTGGCGGGCGATCGAGGATGCGGAGAAGGGGATGAAGGCCGACGACCCCGCGCGCCGCGAGTGGGAGGCCTGGAAGGCGGCCCGCGAGGAGTGCCTCGCGAGGAGGCCCGTGTTCTCCCACGTCGACCTCCGCCCGCCCTGGGAGTAGCGCGGCGGGCGAAAACCGCTATAATGGCGCTCCTTTGATTCGAGTGGAAGCGCCCATGCAAACCCCCTCCATCGGCATGAACCTCTCCTTCGGGCGGATTGCCCTCAAAGCGGGGCTGATCAAGCCCGACCGGCTCGAGGCCCTCCTCATCGACCAGGACGAGCGCCGCAAGGAAGGCGAGAGGTACAAGATCGGCGAGCTCTGCCAGCGGAACGGGGACCTCACCTCGGGGCAGGTGCAGAAGATCCTCCTCGCGCAGGAGTTCTACCGGATGCGCCAGGACGACGAGCTGCTCGCCGCCGTGCTGGAGCGGGACGGCGTCCTCGACGCCGAGGTCCTCCAGGCCGCGCTCAAGGACCAGCTCGCGATCTACCGGTCGGAGAGCCGCGTCCCCGAGAGCCTGGGAGAGATGCTCGTCGCCGCCGGGACGCTCGACGCCGCCAGGCTCCAGGCGGTTCGAGCGGGCAACGCCGACCTCGCCAGGGCCGCGCTGCGAGGGAAGACCGAGGTCCTCCACGTGCCCGAGAGGCTGCCCGAGCCCGGCGCCGCGCCGACGGGATGGCTGGTCGAGGAGACCGGTGACGGGCGGGCGGTCTCGATCGCGACGAAGGCCCTGCTCGGACGCGACCCCGCGAACGAGGTCGCCCTCGAGGACGACAGGGCGTCCCGGCAGCACGCCCGGATCGACTGGCGGGCGGACCAGCAGAAGCACGTCCTGACGGACCTGCACAGCATCAACGGGACCTGGGTGAACGGGCAGCGCGTCAAGGCAAGCGCCGTCCTCCGCCCGGGCGACCGGATCCGGATCGGCGACTCCACCTTCCTCTATGATCGGAGGGGACCCGACCGGGCCACGGGGCTGAGGAGGGAGACCGCCCGCCGCGCCATCCCCGACACGAGGAAGCACCTGACCGTCCACGCGCGCGCGGTCGCCGCGCCGCCCGAGGAGGAGATCCCCGTCGCCGAGGTCGTGACGCCCTCGCCGATCTCCGAGGTCGTACCGTTCTCGGAGATGGCGGGGTCTGAGGCCGACGCGTCCGGCAGGCCGGACGTGAAGGCCGAGCTCAGGAAGCTCGTCGACCTCAAGCTGGCCGGCGAGCTCACGCAGGAGGAGTATCTCCGGCGGCGGCATGAGCTCCTTTCGCGGCTGTAGCACGGGAGCACCTCGATGGCGAAGATCCTCGTCGCCGACGACGAGAAGTCGATCCGCCAGAGCATGGACACGGTCCTCCAATACGAGGGGCACGACGTCAAGTCGGCCTCCAGCGGCACGGAGGCCCTGGACCTGCTCCAGAAGCTTGAATTCGACGTCGCGTTCCTCGACATCAAGATGCCCGGGATGGAGGGGATCGAGGTCCTCCAGAAGGCGCGGCCCACCTGCCCGGACACCGTGTTCGTGATCATCAGCGCCCACGGGACGGTCCAGACCGCGGTGGAGGCGACCCGCCAGGGGGCGTTCGAGTTCATCGAGAAGCCCCTCGACCGCGAGAGGCTCCTCCTCGTGCTGCGGAACGCCCTCGCGGCGAGGCGCCTGAGCCGCGAGAACCGCAACCTCAAGATCGCCTTCCAGCGCGAGGTGTCGATCCTCGGCGAGACGAAGGCCGTGAAGGACCTCATCGACCTGGTCCTCAAGGTCGCCCCGACCGAGGCGCGGGTCCTGATCACGGGGGAGAACGGCACGGGGAAGGAGCTCGTCGCGCGCGCGGTCCACACGAACAGCAAACGCGACAAGGGGGCGTTCGTCGCGGTCAACTGCGCGGCCCTCCCGGCGACGCTCATCGAGAGCGAGCTCTTCGGCCACGAGCAGGGGGCCTTCACCGGCGCGACCCAGATGCGCGAGGGGAAGTTCGAGGCGGCCGACGGGGGGACGCTCTTCCTCGACGAGATCGGCGACATGCCGCTCGACGCGCAGGCGAAGCTGCTCCGGACGCTCGAGGACGGGACCGTGATCCGGATCGGCAGCAACGCGCCGATCCAGGTCAACGTGCGCGTCCTGGCCGCGACGAACCAGGACATCCCCGCGCTCATCAAGAAGGGGACCTTCCGCGAGGACCTCTTCTTCCGCCTGAACGTCTTTCCGATCCACGTCCCTCCCCTCCGCCACCGGAAGGACGACCTCGCGATCCTGGCGACCCACTTCGCGCAGGAGTTCTGCAAGAAGAACGGCGTGGCGGCGAAGACGATCGACCCCGAGGCGATCGAGCTCCTGAAGACCCACGACTGGCCGGGAAACGTCCGCGAGCTGAGGAACTTCGTGGAGCGGATCACGATCATCTCGAACAGCGAGGTGATCGAGAAGGCCGAGATGCAGGGCTACCTCTCCACGGTGGGGAGCGCGACGCTGTCACACGACCCGAGGACCTACGACGAATTCCGCGAGTTCACGGATCGCCTCTATGTCGAGGAACACCTGAGGAGGAACCGGTTCAAGATCAAGCCGACGGCCGAGGACATGGGCATCTCGCGGAACAGGATGTACGCCCTGCTCAAGACTCTGAAGATGAAGGAGTACGTCAGGGAGCAGTTGGCGAACCTGCAGGAGGAGGACGAGGAAGAGGAATAGAGTGTACTGAGTTCGGGCACTCAAAGTGTACCGGGATCGGGCACTCTCCGCGTCCGACGAGACCGGCAGGGCGGTTCCGATCCCTGCGTGAAACTGGATGTCTGACGTAACGTGCTTGCCTAGAATAGGTTCCATTTAGCGAATCGATGCGGAGGCCGTCGCCCGGCGATTCCAGAAAGTCGTCATGTCCCGGCACGCCTTTCGCATCTACAGTAGAGGGGGGCTAGGACTCGGGAGCCTGACGATGAAGCGGGTATTCGAAGCCGCCATGCTGATGATGCTGGCGCTTTCCGTCGCCGCCCTCGCGGGCGACATCGACGAGGGCGCCAAGCGCACCCTCGAGGGCCTGTCCACGTCCTGGCGCGGGGAAAGCGCCGGCGGCGTGTGCGGGGCGTTTCCGGAGGGCGACGCGAAGGTCTCGTTCCGCCTCGGCGGGAGGTCCGACTCGTTCAGCCGCGAGCAGGCCGAGGGCGTGCTCGACTCCTACTTCGACGAGGTGGCCGTGAGCAAGGTCTCCCTCCGCAAGAACGGGTACAGCGGCGGCGGGAAGCGGTTCTCGGCGACGTACGACTACGAGTACGCCGACTCGAACGGAGGGAAGCACACGGGGCTCCTCCAGTTCTCCATCGAGAACCAGGACGGACGATGGGTCCTCCAGTCGGTGAGCGCCGACTGACATGCCCGTGTCCGCGGTGTTCCTCGACCGTGACGGCGTGATCTGCGAGGACCACGTCGAGCCCGTCGCGTCGTGGGAGGAGTTCCACGTCCTCCCCGGCGCGATCGAGGGGGTCGTCGCGCTCTCGAAGGCCGGCCTCCGCGTCTTCGTCTTCACCAACCAGGCCGGCGTGGGGCGAGGGCTCGTGACGCGGGGGCAGGTGGAGGCGATCCACGGGCGGCTGCTCGCGGATGTGGAGGCGGCCGGCGGGCGGATCGAGGGGATCTACGCCTGCTACCACGCGCCGGACGAGGGGTGCGCGTGCCGGAAGCCGCGGCCGGGGCTCCTGCTCGACGCGGCGCGCGAGCACGGGGTCGACCTGGCGAGGGCGTGGGTCGTGGGAGACATGGGGAGGGACCTCGAGGCGGGCCGCGGGGCGGGATGCCGCACGATCCTGGTGAGGACGGGGAAGGGACGGAAGGAGGTGGAGACGCTCGCGGCGCGCGGCATCGCGCCGGACCTCGTGGCGGAGGACCTGGCGGAGGCGGTCACGCGGATCCTGGCGGCGAGGTAATCAGGATTTCGCGGGGTCGGCCGGAGGGGCGGCGCTGGACTTAGGGGCCTGGGCTGACGACTTGGGGGCCTGCCCCGAGGACTTCGGCGCCTGCGCCCCGCTCGATTTCGGGGCCTGCGCGCCGCTCGACTTCGGGGCCTGCGCGCCGCTCGACTTCGGGGCCTGGGCGCCGGACGACTTGGACGCCTGCGCGCCGGAGGACTTCGGCGACTGCGCCGCGGACGACTTGGGAGACTGTCCCGCCGGGGCGGCGGGGACTGCGGGGGCTGCCGCGGCCGGCGCCGCCGGCGCCGCGGGCTTCGGCGGCGGCAGGGGCGGCGGGGCCTTGAGGTTCAGGAACGTGTCGAAGTTGTCGAGGACGAACGCGTGGTGCTTCTCGGAGGGCTCACGGTCGAGGAACGTCTTCCGGTGCGGCTGGACGAGGACCCTGAAGTTCCCCTTGTCGTCGACCTCGGTGACGTTGACCTCGTAGTTCGCCCGCCCGTCGATGACGTCGAAGCTGTAATACTTGATGGTCGTGACCAGATAGTATTTGGTATCCACCCCGTGGACCAGCGTCATGCGAAGCTGGCGGTTCCAGAGGGGCGTCTCCTCGCGGACGAGCTGCATCGTGGGCTCCGTGGGACGGACCGGCCAAGATAGGTTTTTTCACCCATTTCGCAAGGAAAACCCGTGAAGAGCCTCCTCTTCTGCGCGCTCCTCGCCGCGTGCGCGGGGTGCAGCCTCGATCGCAAGCTCTCCAGCATGAACGACAACGTCGCGACCCTCTCGGACAAGGCCGGCACGCACCTGGAGGCCATGAGCGGCAACCTCAAGGCGATGAAAGAGGAGCTGCCGGCGAACCTGAACAAGGTCGAGTCGCGCGTCGCCTCGATGAACGACGAGCTCGGGAAGCACCTGGGCGGGATGCGCGAGACGATGACGTCGATGGACAAGGAGATGAAGGGCCTCAGGACCGCCCTCTCCGACAAGATGGAGCTGATGGTCGCGAAGCTCGACGCGCTCAACGAAAACCTCGACGACCGCCTGCAGGACACGACGGCGCGGGTCCTCAAGATGAACGAGGACATGAACCGCGACATGGGGAAGATGATCGACAACACGAACCGGATGAAGCCGATCCACGAGGGGACGGAGGCGATGCAGGCGTCCCTGAACGACATGCTCGTCCAGATGAAGGCGATGAAAGAGGGGCTCGACGTGATGAACCAGCGGCTCGCGGGCCCGCTCACGGCCGCCCCGTACGCCGTCGGCGGCCTCGTCGGCGCCGCGGTGCCGCTCCTCCTCCTGGCGGTCTTCCGCCCGCTCCGGAAGTCCGCCTGATGCGGGCACGGCTCCCCCTCTGGCTGAAGTTCTCGCTGGTCACGAGCGCCCTCGTCGTCGCGACGATGGGCGTGTCGGCGTGGTTCTCCGTGCGCGGCGCGATCCGCGCGAAGCGGAGCGACAACGGCAAGCACTTCGAGAGCCTCGGGCTCACGCTCGCCACGTCGACGCTCTCGGCGGAGCCCGTCGACTGGAAGCTCGTCGACGCGGCGATCCAGAACTGCTTCGTCGAGGACGTCGGGGGCACGCCGGTGGCGCCGATCGTCTACCTGGCGGCGTTCGACAAGGACGGGACGCCGCGCGCCTGGCGCGTCGACGGCGCGGAGCTCGGCCTCGTGGACGACGCGGGGGCCCCTGTGACGAACCCCACGGCGCAGCAGGTGCGCCAGATCACGGCCGGCGAGGAGAGCCTCCGCTCCGACATCGACACCATGCAGGTCGAGTACCAGGGGTACAGGCTCGAGATCGCCTACTCGCTCCGCCCCGTCATGGAGGAGACGCGCCGCCTCATCGAGCTGAACATCGCGATCGCCGCGGGGCTCCTCGTGCTCGGCGTCGGCGCGAGCGTCGGGCTGGGGAAGTGGGTGACGCGCCCCGTGGCCGCCCTCTCCCGCGCGATGGAGAAGGTCGCGGAGATGGACTTCAAGCAGAAGGTCGACGTCGTCTCCAGCGACGAGATCGGGTACCTCGCGGGCCAGTTCAACGAGATGGCCTCCCGCCTCGAGCAGGGGGAGCGGGCGCGGAACCTGGTGTCGAAGCTGGTCTCGCGCCAGGTGGCGGCCCAGCTCCTCGCGCGCGGCGAGGAGGGGATCCGCGGCGAGCGGCGGATGGTGACGATCCTGTTCGCGGACATCCGCGGCTTCACGCCGACGGCGGAGAAGATGCAGCCGGAGGACCTCTGCGCGCTCCTTAACGATTACTTCACGGAGATGGTGGAGGTCGTCTTCAAGTACGACGGCATCCTTGATAAATTCATCGGGGATGCGATCATGGCGATCTGGAATGCCCCGATCGACCAGCCGGACGGGCCCCTGAGGGCCGTCCGGGCGGCCCTGGAGATGCAGCGCGGGATCGCGATGCTGAACGTCAGGTTCAAGTCCCAGGGGAGGCCGCCGATCGGGGTCGGGATCGGGATCAGCACGGGGGAGGTGGTCGCGGGGAAGATGGGGTCCTCCCGGAAGTGGGAGTACACCGTCATCGGCGACCACGTGAACCTGGCGCAGCGGATCGAGTCGAAGACGGAGGCCGGGCAGGTCCGGATCAGCGAGAGCACGTACCAGCTCCTCAAGGATCGAGTGGAGGTCCAGGCGCTCGATCCGTTCGTGCCGAAGGGGAAGAGCCAGGCGGTGAACGTGTACCGGGTGCTGGGCATCCCCCTCGAGAACATCAAGGCCCTGTAGGTGAATCATGAAGAAGATGATGCTGGCGCTGCCGCTCCTCGCGGCGCTCCTGGGCTGCGGCGACGACTCGGCGCAGCCGAAGCGGGCATTCCAGGTGAAGGCCGCGCCGAAGGACGAGGCCGCGGCGCAGATGGAAAAGACGATCGAGGAGCAGAAGAAGCTGCTCGAGGCGCAGGAGAAGCGCCTCAAGATGATGGAGGACATGGTGACCGAGGTGAAGGCGAAGCAGGACCAGGTCGACGACACGCTGGAGATCTACGAGCTGGCCAAGAAGAACCGCAAGAATCCGGAGAACAAGTAGGACAGCCGATCCAGGGGGAACAGAAGGAGTCGAACATGATGCGCAATCTCGCCGTCCTCCTCGCGCTGGCGATCCCGCTGGCCGCGGAGATGTCGGCTGACGACGTGAAGGCAAAGGTGAAGGAAGGCGCGCAGCACTTCCGCGCGGCGATGGCCGCGAGCGACCAGGGCGCGAAGGGCGAGGCGCTCGGGAAGATGAACGAGGCCCTCACCGCGGCGGCGGGCGAGGCGGCGCAGGACGCCGCGGCGGCCTCGCAGGCGGACGCGGAGGCGGGCGGGATCGACAGCGCCGAGGAGAAGGCCCTCTTCTACTTCTTCGTCTGCGACGCCTACTGCCAGGTGGACCGCTGGCAGCCCGCGCTCGGCTTCATCAACAAGGCCCTCGGCCTGTCGAAGAAGCCGAAGTACGAGGAGAAGAAGAAGGAAATCGAGGAGAAGCTGAAATAGCCGTCCTCACTTCCCCTTGAGCGACTCGGTGCGCTGGCGCCCCTCCGGATGGTCGGGCGCCAGTTCCCGCACCGCCTGCCAACCCGCGAGCGCCTTCTCCTTGTCACCCAGCCCGTCGTAGCTCCGCGCCCTCAGATGCGCGCATAGGTGCGGATGGCCTTAGCATAGGCGACGTACGCCCGGACGAACGAGGGCAACGTGCGGTGGAGGATCCGCAGATCGACGCTCTCGTACTGGTGCACGATCCGGTTCCGCATGCCGGCCGTGCCCGCGAGTCGCCTGGCGTGCGATGTGGGCACGATCTTGAGCCGCCCCATCGCGAGGAAGCTCTCGTAGTAGGTCGGAGGGGGCGTTCCACCGGCCTCGACGAGGATGTGGTTGTTGACGTCGACCGCGGAGTCCACGATGAGCTGCACGTCCCTCTCGGCGAGACGGAAGTGCGCGGGATTCGACGCAAACGTCGTGTAATCCACGTGGAGGAGCGGCTTCAACTCCTGCAGGCAGGTCGCGATCTGCGTGACCTTCTGAGCAAGCAGGGTCCGGTTCATCCGAGCGCCCTATCCAAGTAGGCCCGCGCGGCCGCGAGGAACTTCCCCGAGTCCTGCCACTCACGGATGGCGCGCAGGCGGAGTCGATCCCAGTCGGCCCTGGATCCAAACAGCAGCTTCCCCTCCAAGGCCACCGTGCGCTTCAGCGACGGCCCGATCGTCTCGAACACGGCGAGGTCCACGTCAAGCGACAATGCCCCGGACAGGTCGTTGATGAGTGCTGTCTCGTCGACTGGAAGCCGCCCGACAGACACACACAGGTCGCAATCGCTGGTCGGCCCGGCGCGCCCCGTTGCGCGCGACCCGAACAGCACGACTGCATTCAGCTTGTACCGTCGCGCGATGCCGGCGATCTCTGCTCGTTGCATGCCAGGAATCTAGCCAATCCGAGAGGCCCCGTCAAATCGAACGCGGCCAGGGGGATGATCAGCGCTTCTCCAGCTCGCCCACCCGCCTCAGCCCCTCCACGTGATCGGGCGAGAGCTCCAGGACGGCCTTCCACGCCGCGAGCGCCTTCACCGCGTCGTGGAGCGCGTCGTAGCTCCGCGCCAACAGCAGCCGCGCGGGGACCGATCGAGGGTCCGACGCGAGGGCCTGCGCGACCGCCGCGACGGCGTCCTCGAACCTCCCCTGGCGGAAGTCGACGAGGCCGAGCCGGAATCGCAGGATCGGGTTCTGCGGCATCACGGCGAGGCCGGCGAGGACGTGCTGCCGCGCCTCTCCGTACGACTTGCGGTCGATGAGCACGACTGCGAGGTTGTCGCGAAGCTCCACCCTCGCGCCGTCGAGCTCGACACCTTCGCGGAAGGCCTGCTCGGCCTCGTCCGCCCTCCCCAGGTCGCGCAGGACGAGGCCCCGCTGCAGCGACAGATCGGGTGAGCGAGCCCCCGCGCCGCGGGCCGCGTCGGAGGCCTTCAGCGCCGCGATCAGGGTCTCCTCCCGCGCGGGGGGAGCCTTCTCTCGCAGCCCTCGCGCCCTCAGGATCTCGACGAGCCTCGCCCGATGCTCGACCACGTGCGGCGCCAGGTCGATCGCGGTCCGAAGCAGATCCTCGGCCTCCGCGTCCCGGTGCTGCAGCGTCCGGACCTCCGAGAGGTCGCGGAACGCGGGGGCGTACTTGTGGTTGATCAGGAGGCACTGCTGGAAGAGCGGCTCCGCCTCCGAGGGGCGCCCGCGCTCCAGCTCGATCCTCCCGAGCGTGTAGTAGCTCCCGAAGTAGCCGGGGTCGATGGCCCGGGTGCGCCAGAGCGCCCGCTCAGCGCGGTCAAGGTCCCCGGCGTCCTTGTGGGCCCGGCCGAGGTAGTAGTGCGCATCGACGCTCCGCGGCGCCCGCGCCATCGCGTCCGCCAGGAGCGTGCGCGTGTCCCTCCACTCCTCGCAGCGGGCCCACGTCAGCGCGCCGAACGTCGCAATCAGGAGCCCCGCGACCCAGGCCCGCGCCGTCGTGAACTCCCCCACGGCCAGCCCGAACAGGAGGCACGCCCCGATCGAAGGGATGTGCATATACTTGTCGGCCATGTAGAGCCCCGTCGGGACGATCTGCGCCACGGGGAGGAGCGCCACGAAGACCCACGCAAGCCCGAGGCATAGGCGCGGGGCGCTTCGCACCGAGAGGAGGGCCATCATCGCGAAGGCGCCGCACGAGCAGAGCGCCGCGATCGTCGCCCGGTCGAACCCGCTGCCGAAGCCGTTCCAGTCGTACCGCGCCGAGAGCCCCGTCGGAAAGGCGAGATTCCAGAGGTACCGCGGAAAGACCCGGGCCATCCGGAGCATGCGGTCGTCGATCCCCGTGAAGACCTCTCCGCGGACGACGCCGTGCTGGCGCCCCATCCAGACCTGGAGGGCCACGCCGCCGAGGGCGATCAAGGCCAGGGGGACGACCGACGCCAGCGAGGCCCGCGCGCGGCCCCTCGTGGCGGCCCAGATCAGGACGAGGACCGGCAGGACGACCGTCGTGGGCTTCGCAAGGACCGCACAGGCGAAGAGAAGCGCCGCAAGCGCCGCCCGGGGCGCCCGGCGGCCTTCTCCGAGCGCGGCGTCCATCGCGAGGAGGCACGCCCCGGCGAAGAACGCCATCGACAGGACGTCCTTCCGACAGGAGAGCCACGCGACCGACTCCACGTGGATGGGGTGGACGGCGAAGACGGCGGCCGCGACGAACGCCCCCCACGGCGAGAGCGGAACACGGAGGAAGCAGAAGTAGAGGAGGATCGTCGCGAGGACGTGGAGGACGATGTTCGTGGCGTGGAAGCCTCTCGGCCCCGCACCGAAGAGCGTGCGGTCGAGGGCGAGCGACAGGTCGGTCAGCGGGATGTAGATCCCCTCCACGGCCCCGATCCGGGCGGGCGTGAAGATGTCGCGAAGGGACTGGCCGTCGAGGGGACGCACGAGCGGGTTGTGCTCGACGAACTCCTGGTCGTCCCACAAGAGGAACGCCCCATCGAGGGCGGGGAGGTAGGACACGGCCGCGAGTGCGACGAGGAGGAAGAGGTGGAGGCGGCGGCTATCCATAGGGACGGATTGTACCGCGGAGCGGGGTTTGTGGTATAGTCGCCCGCGTTTGCGGGTTCGCGCAGGCTGCCGGTGCGCATTCGGCTCATCATCCAGAACGGTCCCGACGCCGGGCATGAGGTTGTCGTCGACGCCTCCCGCCCCGTCGTGATCGGGCGCGCCCGGGAGGCCGACCTCCCCCTGAACGACCCGCGCATCTCGAAGCTCCACTGCCAGATCGCCTGCGAGGCCCACGGCTTCACGGTCACGGACCAGGGCTCCTCGAACGGGACCTGGGTGAACGGCGAACGCGTCACGACCGCGCCCCTCTGCCCGGGCGACCTCCTGCAGGTCGGGACGACCGACATCCAGGTCAAGGGGGAGCTCCTCCCGACGACCGCCCCGGCCACGCAGCCCGCCTCCGCGGACGGCCTGATCGGGCGGACCCTCGGCGGCTACCGGATCCTGGAGCGGCTCGCCGAGGGGAGCCGCGGGGTCGTCTACCGCGCCGAGCACTCCATGATGAAGCGCCCCGGGGCCGTGAAGGTGCTCTCGGCCGCCGTCGTCTCCGACAAGAAGGCGGTCACGCGCTTCCTTCGCGAGGCCCGCGCGGGGGCGGCGCTCAACCACCCGCACCTCGTGCAGGTCCTGGACGCGGGAGAGGACCAGGGGCTCCACTTCCTGGTCATGGAGCTGGTGGACGGGGAGCCGCTCCAGGCGATCATCGACCGCGAGGGGCCCCTCCCGCTCCAGCGGACGCTCCACCTTACGCTCCAGATCGCCGCGGCGCTCGACTTTGCGGCGGCGCAGGGGCTCGTCCACCGAGACGTGCGCCCCGGAAACGTCCTCGTCACGCGGGACGGCGTGGCGAAGGTGATCGACCTGGGCACGGCGCTCTCGCTGGCGACGGGCGGGGGGCAGTCGCTCATCACGACGAGCGGCCTGCCGATGCTGGAGGCCAATTACGTCGCGCCCGAGATCCTCTTCGGGGAGAAGGACGTCGACAAGCGGGCCGATCTCTACTCGCTCGGCATCACGATGTACCACATGCTGACGCAGAAGCTCCCGTTCGCGGCGGGGAACGCCCGGGAGTTCTTCGAAAGCGTGAAGGCGGAGAAGTTCCTGTCGCCAAGGGTCCACAACCAGGCGATCCCGGATGAGATCTGCGAGGTCATCGTGAAGCTGATGGCGCTCGATCGGGACGAGAGGTACCCGGACGCACCGGCGTTGCTCCGGGACATCCTCGGGTTCTACGGGCGGAATTGGGGGACGGAGACGATCCCGGCGACGGTCCTCTCGATCAAGGGGGCGGAGGAGTGGGCGGGGGCGCGGAGCGGGACGCGCTACGAGAGCAAGGTCGCCCAGGGGGTGCAGGCGAAGCTCGTCCCGTCGAAGCTGGTGGACGTCCCGGGGCACGTGGTGGCGAAGGTCTACCGCCCGGCGAAGGTCGTCGGGGGGGACTACTACGACGTGCTGGAGCTGCCCGGGGGGAAATACGTCCTGGTCGTCCTGGACGCGGGGAGGCACGGGGTCAGCGGGGCGATGGTGATGGTGATGGCCCGGAGCGCGATCATGGGCTCGCTCGATATGGCCCTGACCCCGGCGACGGCGCTGCTCCACCTGGACCGGAACGTGCGCTCGGACCTCCCGGCGGGGATCGAGATCCTGGCCTCATACGCGGTGCTCGATTCGGAGACGGGGAAGGTGGCCTACGCCTGCGCGGGGGACCTGCCGCCGATCCTCTGGCGGACGTCGACGGGGGAGGCCTCGCCGCTGCCCGGGGCGGGCCCGGCGATCGGGGCGAACGGGTTCGAGCGCCCGGAGGAGATGGAGGTCGAGCTCGACCCGGGGGACCGCCTGGTCCTGTACTCCGACGGCGCGGTGGTGGTGCAGGACACGCACAAGCGGCCGTTCGGGACGGAGGGGCTGGCGAAGGCGCTCGCGCGGCTGGGGGACGTGCCGCTGGAGGGGGCGCTGGAGAGGCTGACCCAGGCGGTGGAGCAGCACCGCGGCCCCGCGCCCCCGGGAGACGACCTCACGCTCCTGGGCCTGGAGCGCGAGCGCGAGTAGGCACGCCGATGTTTTGTTTCCGACCGTCCGCCGCGTTGTGAGCCCGGCGCGAACTCCATTCCGCGCAGGCGCGCCACTTCGGACTCCGTCTGATCCATCAGAGGGATCGCCGGCAGTCGCGCGCGGCGGCGCGGCACGGTCGCCCTCTCCGTGATCGGCTTCCTGCGCAAGCCGGAAGCGGTTCCCGACAGGTTTTACAGATCATAACTTATAGAATGTCATGTATAAATAAAGATTTTGACACGACTTGCGCGTGCGAATGGGATCTCTCCACCGGTTTTCCACAGACGGGCCTGGGCGATCGCTCACACGCACGCAATTCTCCGGCCGGAATGTGGAATCGCGTATCTCCCGAGCGGCAACTTGCTTGACTATGGGCACCTACGGCATATACTCTCTCTTGAAGGTGACCGACGCGACCGTTCGGGTCCTTGATGACGACCTCGACCGAACGGCCCGTCGGGTGGAAGGGGTGTAAACAGTCTTTACATGGCAGCCTCGATGAGGGTGGCCCTCACCTACAACCTGAAGGGCGACGTCCCCGACGCCACGCGCGAAGACGCGGCCCCCAACGGCGAGGGTCCGGTGGAGGGCGAAGAGCCTCCCTTGCCCCCCGACTTCTTCGCGGAGTGCGACTCCCTGGAGACCGTCACGGCCATCCAGGCCGCCCTCTCCTCCCGACATCAGGTCGAGTTGATCGAGGCCAACGAGGACGCCTTCGAGCGGTTCCGCAAGTCCCGCCCCGACATCGTCTTCAACGTCGCCGAGGGGATCCACGGGACCGCGCGCGAGAGCCACGTCCCCGCGATGCTTGAGATGCTCCGCATCCCCTACACGGGAAGCGACCCTCTTTCGCTCGCCATCTCCCTCGACAAGGCCCGCACCAAGGAGGCCCTCGCCGCCCACGGCATCCCCGTGCCGCGCACGCTCCTCGTCGCCTCGATGGCCGAGATGGAGCGGGTACGGCGAGAGAGGCTCCCGTTCGGCTTCCCCGTGATCGTCAAGCCCGTCGCCGAGGGGTCGAGCAAGGGGATCGTCAACGACGCCATCGTGCGCAACTACACCGAGCTCGAGACCCAGGTCAGCCGCGTCGTGACCCAATACCGCCAGGCGGCCCTCGTGGAGCCGTACCTGGAGGGGCGGGAGTTCACGGTGGCCCTGATCGGGAACGGGGACGGCGTGGAGTGCCTCCCGATCGTCGAGGTCCTCTTCGACACGCTCCCGAAGGGCGTCAACCGCATCTACAGCTACGAAGCCAAGTGGATCTGGGACACCGCCAAGGACCCGCTCGAGATCTTCCGATGCCCGGCGGATGTCTCGCCGGAGCTGAAGCGCGAGATCGAGCGGATCAGCGTCGGGGCCTTCACCGCGCTCGGCCTGCGCGACTGGTCCCGGATCGACGTGCGCTGCGACCAGCAAGCTGGCCTTGCCAGCGGCGCGGGGCAGCCGCACGTCCTCGAGGTGAACCCCCTGCCGGGGATCCTCCCGAAGCCGGAGGACAACTCCTGCTTCCCGAAGGCGGCCCGCGCGGCGGGGATGACCTACGACGAGATGATCCTCCGCGTGCTCGACACAGCAAGCAGGCGTTATGGGCTCCTCTAGCAACAACGGAAACGGGACCCCGCTCAAGGTCGGGATCACCTTCGACGCGACGCGCCCCGAGGAGCGGAAGCGCGGGCGGAAGAAGGAGGCGATCAGCTCCACGTCGATCCTCTCGACGGTGGTGCTCGTCGAGGACGTCCTCAGGCGAGCCGGGCACGAGATGATGCGCATCGGCGTCGAGTACCCGATGCGGAACCTCGTCCGGAAGCTCGAGCAGAGCCAGGTCGACGTCATCTTCAACCTGTGCGAGGGGGTGAGCGACAACTCCCTCCTCGAGATCAGCGTCGCGGGGCTCTACGAGCTCCTGGGCCTCCCGTACACGGGGAACGACCCGATCGCCCTCGGGCTGTGCCTGAACAAGGCGAAGACGAAGGCCCTCCTCTCCTACATGAACATCCCGACGCCGAAGCACGTCATCCTCGACGCCGACATGGCGGAGTGGAAGGACCAGATCCCCTTCCCCGTCATCGTCAAGCCGAGCCGCGAGGACGCGAGCATCGGGATCGCCAGCGAGAGCGTCGTCCGCGACGTGGAGGCCCTCCGTGCGCGGGTCCAGTTCATCGTGCAGAAGTACGAACAGCCCGCCATCGTCGAGCAGTTCATCGAGGGGCGGGAGTTCAACGTCACCGTCATCGGGAACGACCCCCCTGTAGTCTTCCCGCTGTCCGAGATCGACTTCTCGGGCCTGCCGGCCGACCTGCCGCACATCGTCAGCTACGAGGCGAAGTGGGTGGAGAAGTCGGCGGAGTACAAGGGGACCGTCCCGCGCTGCCCCGCGCCGCTGGAGCCGGACCAGTTCCGCAAGCTCGAACGCCTGGCGCAGAAGGCGTACAAGATCCTCGGCTGCCGCGACTACGCGCGCCTCGACGTGCGGATGGGCGCCGACGGCAAGTTCTACGTCCTCGAGGTCAACCCGAACCCCGACGTGAGCGACGATGCGGGCCTGATCCGCAGCGTGAAGGCGTACGGCTGGACGTACGACCAGTTCGTGCTGCGCATCATCGGCTTCGCGCTCGAGCGCCGGAAGAACGGGAAGCACGCCGCGACGCCCGAGCCGGCGAAGGCGGGCGCATAGTGGCGGCGACGACCCAAGGGACAGAGATTCACCGGCTGCGCCCGAGCGACCGCGACGCGGTGCAGGCGCTGCTGGAGAAGACGGGGGTCTTCACGCCCCAGGAGATCGACGTCGCAATGGAGATCGTGGACCTCGCTCTGGCCGAGCCGGAGCAGAAGGACTACGAGCTCTGGTGCGCGTTGGACGACCAGGGGCGGCTCTCGGGATACGTCTGTTTCGGGCGCACCCCGTGCACGGACGCGGTCTGGGACCTGTACTGGATCGCGGTCGGGCCGGGGGAGCAGCGCCGCGGCGTCGGCTCCCGCCTCCTCCTTTTCGTGGAGGAGTGGGTGAAGCGGGAGCGGGCGCGGATGCTCGTGATCGAGACCTCTTCCCAACCCAGGTACGAGGGCACGAGGGCCTTCTACCTACGACACCAGTACGAAGAGCTGGCGCGGGTCCGTGACTTCTACTTCGTCGGCGACGACAAGGTGGAGTACGGGAAGCGGTTCTCTTATGGAGGGGCCTAGGACATGGAGGAGTGGCAGCGGCTCCTGGCGGAGGGCATCAACACGCCGAAGCAGTTCGAGGCGGCCTTCCCCGGGGTCGATACGGGCGCGGTCAGGTCGGTCGACGCCCACTTCCCGATCCGGATCAACAAGTACTTCCTCGACGTCTTGAAGAAGCGCTTGGAGGACGGACAGACGGGTCTGCCGGGCCTGGGCAACGGGGAGGCGATGGACCCGCTGTGGAAGCAGGTCATGCCCGACCCCCAGGAGCTCATGGACGCGCCGGGGGAGCGGGACGATCCGCTCGCCGAGGACTCGATGTCCCCGGTGCCGAACATCACGCACCGGTATCCGGACCGGGTGCTCTTCCTGGTCTCGCACCAGTGCGCCTACTACTGCCGCTTCTGCACGCGGAAGCGGAAGGTGAGCGACCCCGAGCTGATTCCCAGGAAGGCGCTCCAGCAGGGGATCGACTACATCAAGGCGCACCCCGAGGTGAGGGACGTGATCCTCTCGGGCGGGGACCCGCTCATGCTCAAGGACGAGGACCTGGACTTCATCGTCGGGTCGATCCGGGCGATCCCGCACGTGGAGATCATCCGCATCGGCACGAGGATCCCGGGCGCGCTGCCTCAGCGGATCACGGAGAAGTTCTGCACGACGCTCGCGAAGCACCACCCGATCTACATGATGGTGCACTTCGCACACCCGGACGAGGTGACCCCGGAGGCGCAGGAGGCCCTGAAGCGCCTGGCGGACCATGGGTTCCCGTGCATGAACCAGTGCGTGCTCATGCGGGGCGTCAACGACGACGCGGAGGTGCTGAAGAAGCTCTTCCACGTGCTCCTGAAGTGCAGGACGAGGCCCTACTACCTCTACCAGGCGGACGTGACGAAGGGGACGGGGTACTTCCGCACGCCGATCGAGAAGGGGATCGAGATCATCCGGAAGCTGCGCGGGTGGACGAGCGGCCTCGCCATCCCGCACTTCGTGGTCGACCTCCCCGGCGGCGGCGGGAAGGTGCCGCTCGTGCCCGAGTACGCGCTGACGCGGACGGAGCGGGAGTGGGTCTTCCGCAACTACCGCGGCGACGTGTACCGGTACCCGCAGGTGAACGAGAACGGCGAGCTGCTCGCCGAGATCCCGACGGGGGCGCAGCACGGAAACAACGGAAGCTGCCGCTAGCCGTCCACGGTCGAGCATCGACGGGGCGGGTCCGCGAGGGCCCGCCCCGCTTCGTTTTCGGGAGACGCGGGGGGGCGCACAAGGAAACCCTTGCGAGGCCGACAGGCCCGCGCCTAGCATTGCATGCGATTCGTCCGACCATGGGGAGGCCCCTCTCATGACCTTCACGCGCGCGTGCCTGGCGGTCCTGGCCTGCTCGATCGCGCTGTTCGCCCAGTCCGCGGACGAGGAGATCGGCGCAGGCGATCGTCTTGCCGCGGAGGGAAAGTGGGACGACGCGGCCGAGCATTATCGGAAAGCGCTCGACGCCGACCCGAACTCCGTCAAGGCGCGGGGCCTCCTCGGGTGCGCGCTCATCCGGGGGGAGAAGAGCGCCGGTGAGGGGATGCGCGAGCTCGAGAAGGTGGCGAAGATGCGATCGGCCGCACGCGAGGTCTTCGAGCCGATCAAGGTCCTCGGCCATGAGCTGCTGGAGGAGGGCGACTCGAGCCTGAATGTCGCGATGACCGTCCTGTGGACCGCGTACATGATCGACGAGGCCGACGATCAGGTCGCCCGAGAGCTGGGTATCGCGCACTCACGGCACGATCACCCGACAGACGCCATCGCCTACTGGAAGAAATCCCTCGAGAGAAACCCGGACCAGCCCGAGGTCCGGCAGCTCCTCGCCGACGAGGAGCAGAAGGAGGCGGAACGCCGTGCGCCGCCGAGGTCCGCCGCAGAGGCCTCGCAGTTCCCGTCCATCGGGATCAAGTCCTCCGCGGGCTGGGCCCTCCTTCCGGACGGGTCGACGCTCGTGGTCGCCCTCCCGGACAGCGCCGAGCTCCTCTACGTCGACACCGAGGCGGGCAAGGAGCTGAAGCGCGTGAGCCTGGAATTCAAGCCAGGGGCGATGGTCCTGCAGGGCTCGATGCTCTACGTCGCGGCGCAGGGCGCCTCGTTCGTGTACGCCATCGATCCGGCGTCGGGCGAGCAGAAGAAGGAGATCAAGGTCGCCGGGGACCCGATCGTGGACCTGGCCGGCGCCCCGGGGAAGTCCGTGCTCTGGGCGACCAACGCGCATGAGGACGTGGTCGCGATCGATCCGAAGGCCGGAACAGCCAACAAGACCGCGGGAAAGGGCCACTACCTCGCGGTGGACCCGGCCGGGGCCTTCGTCTACACCGCGCGCACGAACCCGAACAAGTGGGACGTCGTGGTGGAGAAGGGGCAGGACGGAAGCGAGACGTACTATTGGGACGACTGGGGGTACCGCGCGATCCTCGTCAAGTACGCGGTCAACGGCAAGTCGCTCAAGCAGGTCGGCGTCAACAACAACGCGGCGGTGAACGGTCAGGCGCTTTGCCTCTCTCCGGACGGGAAACGGATCAGCGTCGTAGGCGGAGGGGGCTGGCGGCCGAAGGCGGGCGGTTCGGGCGCGGGCGGCTACGTCGTCGCCTTCTTCGACACGGGCGACATGACGACCATGCGCGGGCAGGTCGACACCGATGCGTATCCCGAGAACGCCGCGCTCCACCCGGTGCTTCCGATCGGCGTCGCGCTGAAGTCGGAGGCGCACCTGATCTTCTTCAACGCGAAGTCGCTGGCCGCGACGAAGACCGTGGAGATCAAGAAGGCGCCGCGAGCGCCGAACCAGGCCGGCAAGCTCATCTTCGCCGGGCGGGGGACCAGGCTCGTCTACCTCGCGGTCGCCGACACGTTCCGGAAGGAGGACGGCCGGCTGTACTTCGTCCCGCTGGATCTGAACGACGAGGACCGGAAGGCCCTCGCCAAGGCGTACGGCGCGGGTGGCGGTCCCGCGAACGACTTGAAGAAGCTCTTCGACGAGGCGCAGGCGGCGGAGAAGGCCGGCGACAAGGCCAAGGCGATCAAGCTCTATCGCCAGGTCGTCAAGGCCGACCCCAGCGGGGACCTGGGAAACCAGGCCGCCCGAAAGGTCCTCGAGCTCGAGGACGAGTAGACGGTGGTCCTCTGCCTCCTCTGGCTGTCGGGCGTCCTCCTCGGCGCGGAAACGGACTTTCCGCCGGTGCCGCAGGCGGACGTCTATGCCGCCGATCCCTACCGCGAGGACCTCAGCTACCGGTCCGAGGTGGAGCAGGCGCTCGCGCTGCTCGAGACGGACTCCGCGGCGGACAGCGCGCGCCTCGCCTTGCACGACCTCCTGGAGACCTATCCGAAGTCCCCCGTCCTTCGGTACGAGTGGGGGTGCCAACAAGCGCAGCAGGGCCGCTGGGACAAGGCGGCCCGCGAGTGGGCCCTGGCTGCCGACGCGGACGGTGGGCGGAGCGGGGTGACGGTCCGGGCGCTCGAGGGGATCGCGACCGTCCAGACGCACCAGGGGCGCAAGCCGGAGGCCCTCGACACGCTGCGACGGCTGACGAGCGTGATGCCTCTTGCCTATGCCGCGTGGAACCGGCTCGGAACGGCCCTGGAGGCCGCCGGGCAGAAGGAGAAGGCCCGGGAGGCCTGGGAGGCGTCGCTCCTCCTCAACCCGACCCAGCAGGACGTCGCACGTCGTCTGGGGCGAAGGGCGGCCGCGGACCGGACGCCCGACGACCTCCCCAAGCTGCTGCGTCGCCTGCGGCCGTCGGTGGTCCTGGTCAAGACCGATGCCGGGCACCTGACGGGTTTCCTGGCCTTGCGGCACGGCTGGATCGTGACCGCCGCCCACGGCTTTCGGGGGGACGAGAGGAGCGTGGAAGTCACCCGATTCGCCGACGGGAAGGACCCCGTGAAGTCGAACGCCCTCCTCGCCTTTCGCGACTCGGCGCGGGACGTGGCGCTCGTCTACTGCAAGGACCTCCCCGAGGAGCTCCCGCGGCTCCCGCTCCGCAGCGTGGAGGGTCTCGAAGCCGGGGAGCGGCTCTACACGCTGGGGAACCCCGGCTTCGCGGAGGAGGTCCTGTCGCTGTCGCCCTCCGAGGGGATCTTCGCGGGCGTGCGCAAGCGGGAGGACGAGCCGACGCTCCTGCAGTGCAACATGGCGGTCAATCCCGGGAACAGCGGGGGCCCGTTGTTCGATCGCTGGGGGCGATGCCTCGGGATCGTGGTCGCCAAGACCTCGCTCGAGGGCGTGGCGTTCGCCGTGGAGGCCGGGCAGCTCGCGGAGGCCCTGTCCGAGGAGGGACCGCTGCACGCCCCACCGGTGCCCAAGTAGGCGATGTCCGCCCGAGTCGCGGGGACGCGACGCGAGATCGACTCCGCCCACGAATGCAAGGTGATCGATGGACTGGAAGGTGTTCGCGACCACGTTCGGGCTGGTCTTCCTGGCCGAGATGGGGGACAAGACCCAGCTCGCGGCGATCAGCATGGTGGGCAAGACCGGCAAGACCTGGGCCGTCTTCCTCGGGGCCTCGATCGCGCTCGTCTGCGTGACGCTCGTCGGCGTCCTCTTCGGCGCGGCGCTCGTCAAGGCAATCCCCGAGAAGGTCCTCCACAAGATCGCCGCCGGGGCCTTCGTCGCCATCGGCCTCTGGATGTTCTTCGCCGGCGAGTAGCGTCCTTCCCTTGACCAGCCGGGCGCGGGGTGCTATCCGGAGTCGCGTCATCCCCGCCGCCGGAGGGCACCATGCCGAACACCACGACAGCGGCCCAGGCCGTCCAGTGCGTCCGGTCGGGAGACCACCTCTTCATCGGGTCCGGCTGCGCCGAGCCGCAGTCGCTCGTGCGCGCCCTCGTGGCGCGCTCGGCGGAGCTGCGCGACGTGGAGATCTTCCACCTCCTCACCCGCGGGGACGCGCCATACGTCGACGCCGCCTACGAGAAGTCGTTCCGGCACAACGCCTTCTTCATCGGCGCGAACGTCAGGGAGGCCGTCCGCGACGGGCGCGCCGACTACACGCCGATCTTCCTCTCGGAGATCCCGAGCCTGTTCTACAAGGGGCGTCTCCGCGTCGACGTGGCCCTCATCCAGGTCTCCCCGCCGGACCGCCACGGCTTCTGCTCCCTTGGCATCTCCGTCGACGTCGTCAAGGCGGCGGTCGCACGGGCCCGCGTGGTCATCGCCGAGGTCAACCCGCGCATGCCCCGCACGCTCGGCGACTCGTTCATCGCCGCCAACCGCATCGACGCGCTGGTGGAGGTCGACGAGCCGGTCCTCGAGCTCCCCCCGTCGCGCATCGACGAGGTCTCCGACCGGATCGGCCTCCTCGCGGCGTCGCTGGTCGAGGACGGGGCGACCCTCCAGATGGGGATCGGCACGATTCCCGACGCCGCGCTCTGCCACCTCGGCGACCGCGACGACCTCGGGGTGCACACGGAGATGTTCTCGGACGGCCTCCTCGCGCTCATCGAGTCGGGGGCGGTGACGGGGCGACGGAAGACGCTCCTCCCGGGAAAGGTCGTCTCGTCGTTCTGCATGGGGACGAAGCGCCTGTACGAGTACATCCACGACAACCCGTTCTTCGAGTTCCGCCCGTCGGAGTTCACGAACGACCCGTTCACGATCGCGCGGAACGAGAAGATGGTCGCGATCAACTCGGCGCTTCAGGTCGACCTGACGGGACAGGTCTGCGCGGACTCGCTCGGGACGCGGTTCTTCAGCGGGATCGGGGGGCAGGTCGACTTCATCCGCGGCGCGGCGAGGTCGCCGGGCGGAAAGCCGATCATCGCGCTGCCGTCCACGGCGAAGGACGGGACCGTCTCGCGGATCGCGCCCGTCCTCGACGAGGGGGCCGGCGTGGTCACGACGCGGGGCGACGTGCACTACGTGGTCACGGAGCACGGGATCGCCGACCTGCACGGGCGGACGGTGCGGGAGAGGGCCCTGGCGCTCATCTCGATCGCGCACCCGGACTTCCGCGGAGAGCTGCTCGCGGCGGCGAGGAAGCGGCGCTGCGTGTACGTGGACCAGCTTCCGCTCCCCGAGGAGGCGCGCCCGTACCCTCTCGAGCTGGAGCGCTCGATGGACGTGGCGGGGAGCGCGGTCAGGCTCAGACCGATCGGGCCGGTGGACGAGAGGCTGATGCGGGACCTGCTGTACTCGCGCTCGGAGGGGATCTACTACCCGCGCCTGGGGAAGCCGGTCGCGCGGCTGGAGCGGGACGCGATCCAGCAGCTCTGCACCGCGGACTACGACCAGCAGATGTCGATCGGGGCCTTCGCGGGGGCCGCCGGGGCAGACGCGATGGTGGGGATCGGCCGCTACGACGTGGACCGCTCGACGCGCATGGCGGAGATCGTGGTGCTGGTGAGGGAGGACTACCAGGGGAAGGGGATCGCGGGGGCATTGCTGGACCAGCTCACGAAGGCGGCGGAGTCGCGCGGGATCCTGGGCTTCCACGCGCGTGCGCGGGAGACCGACTTGCAGCTCATCGGCTTCCTGCAGAAGCGCTGCTCTCCGGTGCAGGTGGAGGTGGAGGGCGGCCTCGCCCGCCTGACGTGGCACTTCGAGGAGGTGCGCCGCCTGCGGGAGAGCCGCCGCGAGAAGACCTTCCGCCGCGAGCGAGAGACGAGACCGCGCGTGCAGTAGGCGCCCACACGACTCCCGACACGGGGGTACGGTCAGCGGTTCGTGTTCACCGCCAAGGCCGCCAGGTCCTGGCGTCCCTCGGCGCCCTTGGCGGTTTCCAAGAGTCTCGGAGCACGCCGTCTTTCCTCATGCGCTATCCCGAGGAGCCTGAGCGCCCGCACGGAGACTCGCCGCCGCGGCCGTGAGCAACGTCAGGCCGCAAAGCACGCCGAAGGTCGCAGCCCAGCGCTGCGCGCCGTGGGCGGCACCGGGGTTGGCCGAGACCAGCCCCAGGCCAAGCGAAACCGCAATCCCGCTCCAGTAGTCGACGGGGAGGCCGAGCGCCCACCGCTTGCACCACCACACCTCCCCCGCACGAAAGCGGCGGAGGCCGTAGTGCGGGTTCAGCACGAACCACAGGAAGTCCCAGAAGACCGCGACGAGGAAGAACTGCGACAGGAGCTCTCCCTCCGCGCGCCAGGACCACGGTTCGCGGACGGCCGGGAAGTGGAAGAGGAGGAGCAGGAGCCCGATCATGCAGACGTGGTACCCCGTAACCGGCTTCCCGTTCGCCAGCGCGAGCCATCGCGGGTGATCGAATCGCCACGTGGGCAGGCTCGAGGCCCAACCGTGAGGCCCCTCGATCTGCACCTCGAGCAGCGCGAGCACGAGGGCGATCACGAACAGATAGCAGGTCGTGGCCAGGTCGCCCAATTCGTGATCCCCTCAGAGTGTCCGGATGGACCTAGAGAGCCTGTAGGGGCGACCTGCAAGGTCGCCCGAGGCCGCGCGACTGAACCGCGCCGATTGCGGGGCACGGATGCCAGTCAGCCTATCAATCAGCGTCCGCGCGCGCCACATTCCCATCCCCTTGCCCTGAATGGCGTTGGTACAATCCGCAGCGAGGCCCGAATTCCCCGAAGAGGCGGGGCGCGGGCGGTGTCCTGAGGGAGGAAGCCGAATGGAGGACGGATCGATGAACTCCCTCGCATCGCCGAAGGGCCTGGACTTCGAGAACCTGGTGCACGAGCACCAGGGGACGGTGTACCACGTCGCGCTGCGCGTGCTCCGGGACCCCGCGGGGGCCGAGGACGTCGCGCAGCAGGTGTTCCTCAGGCTCTTCCAGGAGCGGGGCATCCCGCAGGGCGTCGCGAGCCCGAAGGCGTACGTCGCGCGCGCGGCCGTGAACGCCGCGCTCAACGTGCTGCGGGCGCGCGAGAGGCGTTCTCGACACGAAGAGCAGGCCGCCCCCAGGAGGAGCACGCCGATGTCCCCCGCCGACTCCGCGATCCACGCCGAGGTGCGCGCCGCGGTCGACGAGCTTCCGATCGACCAGAGGCTCGCCGTGGTCCTCCACTACTTCCAGGGGCTGACGCACGCGGAGGTCGCGGAGTCGCTCGACGTGCCCGCGGGGACGATCGCATCGCGGATCCACGCCGCGGTCGGGCGGCTACGCGAGGCGTTCGCGGGGGCCGCGGTCCTCGCGGCGATCGGCTCGGTCGAGTCGGCGCTCGAGGCCGCCGAGGGCGAGGCCGTGCCGGGTGAGCTCACCGAGAGGCTGCTGCGCATCCCGTCGTTGCCGCCGCCCAGCGGCGACGCGGCGCAGGCGGCGTCCGGCGGACCGCTCGCGACCGCGATGGCCTCCGCGATGACGGGACCGTTCGCCGTCGTGATGCTCATCCTGGCCACGGTGAGCATCGCGCTGATCGCCGCCGTCAGGCTGACCCGCCCCGCGGGGACGCGGACCGCGTCGACGTCCTCCGCCTCGACGCCCCCGACGATCGCAACGTACTCCACTCCCCCGTCCGCGCCGGGTGACCCGCCCGAGCCGCCAATGAGGCACGACCCGGTGCCCGCGCCCCCCGCGGCGGCCGACTTCGAATTGACGCTGATCGACGGGTTTCTCGTCCGCTGGGAGGACGGCACGCTGCACGTGACCGACCAGGCGACCGACGTGAAGCAGACGATGGCCACGGCGCCGTACGTCCTGGAGGCGGAGTCGGCGAAGTCGATCGAACGGCTCCCGCTCGGGGGCACCTCGCTCATGGCCTTCCTGTCGGAGCCGAAGTCGCTGGGCGACGCGCCACGGGTCTGGCTGCGTGCGAGGGGGACGGTCCGCCACGAGGAGGCGACGACCGACGAGGCGTTCGACCTGGGCGTGAACTGGTTCACGATCCGCGAGTTCGTCGCGGTGGACTACCTGACGGACGGTTGGCTGGCCGCCTGGCGGAGGGCGCGGCGAGGGCTGTGGACGATCGACCACGCCCTGCGGCAGCCGCCCGCGGCGGGCCGTCGCGAGGAGGTCATGACGTCGGCGCAGGAGTCGCTCCGCGCCGTGGAGGAGATGAGGCGGCAGCGCGGGCTGGAGGGGGTCCCGGAGGGGATCTCGGCGCTCCCGCACGACCCGCTCTTCCGCAGGGAGACGGAGCGGGAGGTCCTCCGGGGTCTCCGGGACGTGACGAGGCCGTACGGGGTGACGCCGGTGGGCGTGCCCGAATTCCCGAGCATGGAGGAGCTTCGCACGGCGTTCCTGGCCGCGACGAGTCAGGCGGAGTTCAGGGCGGCGATCGTCGCGAGGTATGGCGAAGAGGTCCTGGACGGGTCGGTGTCGTTCTACGACGGGCGGCCGGGGGCGTTCTCCTGGACGGGATACGGCCTGCGCGGCGTCGTGGAGACGTTCACGCCGGAGGGGTTCCTGCAGGTCCAGGCGCGGGCCCGGGGTATTCCGGAGAACTACAAGGACCTCAGAGAGGGCACGCTCACGGACCCTGAGCCTCACGAGAATCCGGACTACGAGAAGCACCGCGCACGGATCGCATCGGCGGGGTTGGTCATCGAGGCAATCGGCGACATCGATCGACAGACCTGGCTGGTGACAGAGGCCGTGAAGGTCGTCTCGGTGCTCCGTGGCTCCCGCGCCGACCGTGCGGGGCTCCGCATGGGCGACGTGATCTGGCGTGTGCACGTGGCCGTCAACAACAACAAGGAGGGTCAGGTCGGGAAGATCGAGGCGTACGCCGCCTTCAATCTCTTGCACTTCGGCTACCTCCTCGGCCAGGCGGAGGGGCTGGACGCGGTGACGCTCGACGTCCTCCGCGACGGCGAGTGCATACAGGTCGTGATGCCTTTGAAGTAGAGCGGCGTGTGGATCGCGCCGTGACGATCCACAGACTCACGCAGATGCACGCAAGTACGGGGGGACGGGCCGCACGGGCCGCTCACTCCCCCCCTCATCCGTGCCCGAGTGGCGGGTCGGGCGGACAAGCCGAGGAGAAGGACACGACCGGGGCAGGGAGGCCTTCCACGCGGTAGACCACTCCCTCCTCATTCATGACGAACTGGGCGGAGACCTTGCGCGTGGACCCCACAGGATAGGCACAGAAGCCATACCTCGAGGTGTTCGTCGCGACCCTCCCTGCCAGGGGGGCGGCCGTGATTGGAGCACCCGTGAGTTCGACGTAGGCCGACTTGTTCTCGTCCGAGGTCATGGCAATCAGGGCGTACTCCCCGAGGTCTGGTTGAGTTTGCAGACCCGAGTAGCTGGCCGCGGGCGACGAGTCCATGCGAGCCACGTCGGCGCCTATGGTTGCGCAGGGGCCGCCTGTCAGACGTTGGACCCCGTACAAGCCCGCGACATCCAACGTCCAGTAGTCCTGGCTACCATTCCGGTCCAGGTCGGTCTGGCGCCAGACGCCTTGCGCCGAGACGATGCGCGTCAGGGCCGATTGGGCGCGGGCCTCGGCGGATTTCCGGCGGGAGGCAGCCCAACTCGGGATAAAGAGGGCACTGGCCACGCAGAGGACGACGCAGAGGAGGATGAGCTCCGCGAGCGTGACCGCTCCGCCATGTTTTCGCATGCGCATGGGGCCGAATCCGAGGTCAATCCGTGGGCTTCCACGGTGGCGACAGCGGGGTGGCGGGCCAGTCGGACGCGCCGGGCCAGATGGTCACGGGCGCGGGTCCGTCCATGTCGGCGCGGTACACGACGCCCTCCTCGTTCACGATGAACGCCGTGTCCGCGCGGCCCCAGCTCCCGTCGAGCCAGGCGCAGAAGGCAAACTTGATGCAATTCATGCAGTAGAGCCCCGTCACGGGCGCAGCGGCCGCCGGCGCATAGCCCCGCTCGACGTAGGGAGCCCCGTCCTCGTCGGTGATCATCGCCCTGACGTGGTACCCCGTCGAGCGGTCGTAGACAGGGAGCCGCGGGTACTTCATGGCAGGCGCCACGTCGGCCCCGGCGATCTTGCCATCGATGTAGCGCAATGGAGCACCATTGGCGTCCGTCACGGCGTAGAACCCGGCGACGTCGGCCGTCCAGTACTCCTGAGCCCCGTTCCTGTCGCTGTCGGTGTTCCGCCAGACTCCTTCGATGGACACGAGCTGCTTCAGGGCCGCCTCCGCCCGGAGTTCGGCCTCGCGGCGTCGGTCGGACACGACGTTGACCACGAGGAAGGACCCGAGGACGGAGAGGACGAAGAGCACGACCAGCAGGTGCAGGAGGGTGATCCCGGACCGTTGCTGCGAGGGCCGCATGGGGCGACTCCACCGACGCGGGAAGTCTACCACGGACCGGCCGGCACGCGTCGAGCCCGACTATCTCGCCCCTGCTGGCGCTACCGGTCCTTCGGGCTTGGCAGCTTGGGACTTCATTGAGAGTTGCTCATTGAGAATTGAGAATTGTTTGAAATCCTCCCTCTCCGGCGATAAAGTCCCCGGCCCTTTCCCCCGAGGGTGTCTGTGCTCAAGGACTTCGCCGT
>CAZYRM010000030.1:0-50148 GCA_964649705.1 uncultured Planctomycetia bacterium | reverse complement strand
CCGCCGCGTTGTCCATCCCCATCGGAGCATCGACGGCGACCTCCGTGTCCTCCGTGACTCTGTGGTGAATACACGGCCCGGACATCGTTCGCCTGTGGGATGCGGGCAACGCCCGCGCTGGGATCTGGATCTCGATCGCGGGAATCCATCCTACCGCCAGGATAGGCGCTGACAAAACACTAGTCGATGTACGAGAGCCCCTCGGCGCGGGCCGAGGAGGGCGCGTCGACCTGCGCGGCAAGACGCGCGGCCACCGACGGGTCGCCGAGGACCTTCGCGAGGAGCGAGGCCCCGAGCGAGACGGCCAGGAGCAGCTCCGCGCGCGAGGGGGAGCCCGAGGCCTCCTCAAGCCGCCCCTGCCAGGCGGAGAGGGCCCGCGCGAGCGGCTCCCGCATCCCCTCCATCCCCTCGCCGTATTCGCCGCAGAGGTCGACGATCGCCGTCCCCGCCTCGGAGAGGGCCGCACTGAGGGCGGCTTCGGCCGTCATGGGCGCGGTGCCGAGTGTGCGGGCAAGCTCAGCGGCGAACTGGTCGACGAGGAGGCGCCCGAGGGCCTCCTTCGACGGGAAGTGGTGGTAGAACGCGCCCTTCGTCAGGCCCGCGGGGCCGAGGATCCCGTCGACGGAAGCGCCCCGGTACCCGGAGGCGCGAACGCGCGCCGCCGCGGCCGTCAGGAGCCTCCGTCGGGTCTCGTCGAACGGCATCAGCGTCCCTTCTTCACCGACGCCGGAGCGGGCCCGCCCTTCTCGGCCTTCCCCTCCGCCTTCGGAGGTCCGGGCAGATCGGGGCGCGGCTCCGTGTCCTTGAGGAACAGGTAGTAGAGCTGCCCCTCGTAGTACGTCGACCCCGCGAGCAGTTCCGCGTCGGGGCCTGTCCCCATGAAGAGGTCCGTGCGCCCCGCGCTGCGGATCGCCCCGCCCGTGTCCTGGTCGCACGCGAATCCCCAGAACGGGGCCGCGCGCACCGAGGCCTCACCCGCGTGCCGCGGCAGCGTCGTCTGGACGAACGCCACGCAGCCCCGCGGGAAGACCGACTTGTCCGTCGCGATCGTGTGGTACGGGGTCACCTTCAGGCCCAGCGACCCGAACGGCCCGCCGTCGCGCTCCGTGAAGAACACGTACGACTCGTTCACCGAGAGCGCCGGGTCGACCTGCTCCGGATGCTCGCGGAAGTACTGCTTCAGGCGGCGGAGCGACAGCTCCTCCTTCTTGATCTTCCCCGTTTCGATCAGCTTCATCCCCACGCTCGCGTACGGCCGGTCCGTCTTCCCCGCGTAGCCGACCCTCAGCTCCCGCCCGTCGGAGAGCAGGATCCGCGCGGAGCCCTGGATGTGGCAGATGTACGCCTCGAACTTGTCCTTGAGGTACACCAGCTCGAGGTTCTGGCCGTCGAGCATGTGCGCGCACTCGATCTCCTCCCGCGTCCAGTACGGCACCGTCTCGCCGCCCTTCGTCTGCCGACCGAGCGGTTTGCCGTCCGGCTGCGACACCAGGTCCTTCGGCCGACGGTAGAGCGGATAGCGGAAGATCGAGTCCCTGGTGAGGGACCCCTCGAAGATCGGCTCGCAGTACCCCGTGAAGAGCACGGTTCCCTTGTCGTCGCAGCCGCGCGACATGTAGACGTCGAAGCGCGTGCGGATCTCCTGGTCGAGCGCCTCCGCCGAGGTCGCCCGCATGAAGACCTCCTTGAACGCGACGAGGCTCGCGAAGGCCCGCTCGTGGTCGACGTCCAGGTAGGGGTAGTACTGCTTCGTCGAGGGCTTCTGGAACCAGCCGAGGCTCTGGTCGACCGACTCGAGGATCGCCTCCCGGTCGTTGAAGCCCTTCCCGAACGGCGGGATCAGGCGCGGGTCGGTGACCTTGACGAGCGCCATCTCGCCTGGGGGCAACTCCCGCCAGTAGTCCTTCTCCTCGACGGGCGGGTCGCTGCTGCAGGCGGTCAGCGCGACAAGGGAAAAGGCGACGAGCGTCCAGCGGAGCATGAGGTGGGTCCCTCCCTTCGACCGTCCCGGGCGAGCGGTCTCTCTACTTAGTATCGGCCGGGGGAGGGCAGGCCTTGCGCCGGACCGTCCAGTTTCCTACTCGGCGTCGAACCCCAGGAGGGCGTGCTCCGTGGCGAGCTTCGGGTTGACGTTCCCGGCGAGGAGGCCCTGGGCGTAGATCAGGCGCTCCATGAGCCTCGGCAGGTCGCGCCCCGCGAGGAGGCCCGTCATCGCGGCGACCTCGGGGTTGGCTGGGACCGCGCGGGCCCCCTCACGGGCGAGGAGCAGATCCCGGAGGCAGAGGACGATCACCTCGAGGGCGTCCGAGGCCCTCCTTCTGTGCTCCTCGGCCCCGTCCCCCTTCGAGGAGAAACCGATCAGTCTCTCCGCGACC
This sequence comes from uncultured Planctomycetia bacterium, assembly GCA_964649705.1. Lineage (GTDB taxonomy): Bacteria > Planctomycetota > MHYJ01 > WSZJ01 > CAZYRM01 > CAZYRM01. The sequence continues at coordinate 47,773 of CAZYRM010000030.1, read as the reverse complement.
TCGGAGAGGTCCCCCTTCTCGAGGAGCTGGAGGTTCGCGACGATCCACGCGCGGAGCTCCGCGAAGGCCTGCTCGGTCAGCGCGATCGCGCGCCCGAGGCTCCCTCCGCTGAACCTCGCGAGGAACGCCGCGCGCTCCTTCTCGACGCCCTTCTCCTCGACGAGGAAACGCGCGACCTCCTTCTCCGGGAGGGCGAGGAACCGAACGGTCTGACAGCGGGAGCGGACCGTCGCCGGGAGGGCGTCCGGCCGCGAGCAGGTCAGGAGGAAGAGGGCCTGCGTGTAGAGCGGCGAGTCCTCCAGGGCCTTCAGGTGCCAGTTCGCGCCCTCTTCGGAGAGGAGGTCGGCGTCGCGGACGAGGACGATGCGGAGCTTCTCGTCGACGGGCTTGAGCTGGAGCCTGCGCTCGAGCGGGCGGAGCTGCTCGATGCTGATCGACTTCTTTTCCTCGATACGCTGGACGACGAAGAGGTTCGGGTCCTCGAGGCGCGCCGAGGCGGTGCACCTCCCGCACGTCCCGCACGTGTCGAACGGCCTCTCGCGGCAGAGGATCCCGCGGGCGCACTCGAGGGCGTGGAGGAACTTCCCGACGCCGTCGGGCCCGACGAGGAGGTACGCGCGGCCCCTGCGCCCGGAGGCCCAGGCGTTGCGGAAGAAGGTGACGACGTGGTCCTGGCCGAAGAGGCGCGGCATGGGCGGGGATGATGCCACGTCGGACGACCGGAAACAAGCCCGGCAAGAGGCTGGGCGAGGGGGCCGTGCGCGTGTAGAATGCGGCGCATTCCACGGAGCCCAGGATGATCGGGACGACCCTCTCCGGCTATCGCATCACCGAGAAGATCCGCGATGGCGGGGCGAGCACCGTCTGGAAGGCCGAGGGGTCGGGACGCCTGGTCGCCATCAAGGTCATCTCGGAGGAGTGGAACGCCGACGCCTCCAAGCGGAAGGCGTTCCAGCTCGAGGGGGAGCTGACGAAGCGGCTCCGCCACCCCGCCATCCTCGCCGTCCACGCTTATACCCCGGGGCCTCCGCGCCCCTACATCGTGATGGAGTTCTTCCCGAGCGAGAACCTGAAGTTCGTCCTCAAGAACCGCGCGGCGACGCTCGACGGAAAGAAGCTCGACGTCCTCAGGCAGGCCGCCGAAGCGCTCGCGTACCTCCACTCGCAGGGGTACGTCCACCGCGACGTGAAGCCCGAGAACTTCCTCGTGGACGCCCAGGGCCGCGTCCGGCTGATCGACTTCTCGATTGCCCTCAAGGCCGGCGAGCGCCCCGCGGGCTCGGGGAAGACCGAGGGGACGCCGACCTACATGGCGCCCGAGCAGATCCGCGGCGAGGCCGTCGACGGGCGCGCCGACGCCTACGCCTTCGGCGTGGTCGTCTTCGAGGTCATGGCGGGACGCCCGCCGTTCGCCGGGACCTCGCTCCAGGCGGTCATGGAGGACCACCTCAAGAAGCCGGCCCCGCCGCTGCGTTCCGTGGCGGCCTCGGCGCCCCCCGAGCTGGACACGCTCGTGCGCGGCCTCCTGCAGAAGAAGCGCGAGGACCGCACGGACCTGGCGATGGCGGCCGCGACGCTCGAGCGGATCGCCTCCGGCAAGTCGGCCGCGCCTGGCGGCGTGGTCGTTTCCGCGGCGGGCGACGTCACGGTCGCGATCCTGACCGAGGCGCGCATGACCGAGGGCGAGGCGCTGGAGGAGGTGATTCGTGTCATGAAGGCGGTCCTCCTCAGGAAGGCCGTGCCGCGGATCGTGATCAACTTGCAGAAGGTGGAGTACATCTCGAGCGCGCTCCTGGGGAAGCTCGTGGAGATCCACAAGCTCTGCAAGGAGGGCCGCGGCGCGCTGAAGGTCTGCGGGCTTCGCCCCGCGGTCCGGGACCTCCTGCGGATCACGCAGCTCGACAAGGTCATCGAGGTCTTCCCGGACGTCGCCGGCGCCGCGGGCGCCTTCTCCGCTGCCCGTTGAGGCCCGCCGCCAGGGGGTCCCCCGCACATCTTCGCCCGGTCGTAGGAGCAGACGCGGGCGGCCCGGGCTGGGTCGTGAAGTGGGGCGTTTTCCAGCACCTCCCTTCCCCGACCGTCGTCGTTTCCAGCACTTCTGCGCCCGTCTGCGATCGCCGATCCCAGCGCATCCCACAGCGCAATCACCCCTTCGGTGATTCCCTCCCTGCAGGCACGCCCTATGTAGAAGACACGACCGATGGGCTCGTTCGGTCGGAGGCTGCAAGGCGGGTATCTCAATGGACACGACGTCCGAACCAGACAACGTCTCGGGGACGAAGAGTGACCGACTCCCTCGATCCGTGCTTCGCGACTTCCCGGACCGCGCGATCCGATGGCTCCTGGAGTCGCCGGACAACGTCCGAGGACTCCTCCTGGCGGCCGTGCCCGCCCTGGTCGAGCGCTTCGACCTCCCCCGGCTCCGGCAGACGCCGCGGTCCTTCATTCAGGAGTCGCTCAAAGCCCATGAGGCCGACTGCGTGCTGCGCGTGCCGTTCCGGTCGGCGGAGGGGACCTCGGAACGGGAGGTGTGGGTCTACATCCTGATCGAACACCAGTCCTCCCCAGACTCTTGGATGGCGTTCCGCATCCTCTCCTACATGCTCGCCCTCTGGGAGTCTGAGCGGCGCGAGATGGAGGAGCGCGGATTGCCGCAGGCGGATCGCCGACTCTCAGCAATCCTGCCGATCGTGCTGTACACGGGGCAACGCCCTTGGGAACGCCTGGGAACGCTGCGGGACCTCGTGGACGTGCCGACGGAGCTCGAGGCGTTCATGCCGCGCCACGACAACGTGTTCTTCAGCGTCTCGATGGCGGACCGGCGCGCCCTCACCGCCGGAGGCGATCCGCTCGGGTACGTACTCCTGCTGTTCCATCTGGCAGAGGCACCGGTCGAGGAGCTCGCCGAGGCGCTGCGCGAAGTCTTCACTGGTCTGGAGGGGCTGGCTCGGGCGGGGGAGCTGGATCGGTATTATCGTCTCGCGTGGATCGTGGTAGGATTCATCCGTCATCGGCGCCCACCGGAGGAGGTGGACCGCCTGCTATCGGCTGCGACCACGGCGATCGGGGACGCATCGCGCGGACGGGAGGTGGAGTCCATGGGACGCACATCGGCAGAGGAGCTCATCGAGAAGGGTAAGGAGATCGGGAAAGAGATCGGGAAGGAGATCGGGAGGGAGGAAGGAAGGCTCGCCGCAAAGCGGGAGACACTCCTGCGCCTCATGCGACTCAAGTTCAGCACGCTCTCCCCGGCACAGGAGGCGCATGTGGCCGAGCTGAACGACGCCGCACGCCTCGACGATCTGCTTGTTCGCCTCCTTACGGCCGTCTCGCCTGAGGAAATCGGCCTGTAGCAGGAAGAGGGAGAACCTTTGGACCTCGCCACCGCGACAGTCGCCGAGCTCCGAGCCGGCGCCTCGCGACGCAGCTACGGCTGGTAGAGGATCGCCAGGTACGGCCGCCGCGATGGGACGGAGTACTGACTGGCGAGGAAGTTCGCGATCTTCCCGGCGCCCTCATTGACCAGGATTACGCCCACGTCGTTCGCCGCGTTGTCCACCCAGGACTGGACGACCGCCGCGTCCAGGTACACACCGAGGTTCTGGAGCCCCGTGCCGGTGAAGCCGGTCAGCGCGAACGACTTCCCGCTCCACACGTCCGTGCCGACGCCCGTCGCGCCGGGCGTCCCCCAGCGAATGCCCGTGTTCCGCTGCAGCCACGTCGTGCGGGTGGCCATCGCGACCCACGGCACCCTGAAGTACCGCCCGCGCACCGTGAAACCCGTGTCCCAGGTGTCCACGGTGAGCCTGAGGTACGACCAGAGCACCGTCGAGCCCGACGGCACGCGGAGGGCGTCGAAGCGGACCAGCGCGCGGGCCTCGTAGGCCCCGTCGCCGACCGTCTGGTAGCAGGGCAGTTGGGCGCCGTCCGTGGTCGTACCGTGGCCGCCGTTCCACGACTCCGAGGCGCCCAGCGTGCTGATCGAGAGGTCTTTCGTACGGTTGTACCCCTCGTAGCCGTTCCGGTAGGAGACGAGGACGCGAACCGCGGGCCCGGGGCCCGGGTCCGGCCCGCCGCCGCTCGCGACCACCGTGACGAGGATCGTCGTAGACGTCGTGCTCGCCCCGCGGTTGTCGTACGCCCTCGCCGTGAACTCGTACGTCCCGGGCGCGAGCTGGTACATCGTAAGCGCATACGGCGAACGGATCGCGGTCCCGAGCAGCTTCGCCCCGCGGTAGTATTCCACGCGACTGATGGTCCCATCGGTGTCCGAGGCGCTCGCGTTCAGGTTGAACGTGATCGGCGCCGTGAGCCTCGCCCCCGAGACCGGGCTCGAGATGCTGACCGAGGGAGGCACGTTCGCCGTGGTGTTGACCGTCACCGAGATCGCCGAGGAGGTCGTCGTCGCGCCCCGGTCGTCCGTGGCGCGCGCCGTGAAGGACCAGGTGCCCGCCGCGAGCCCCGTCACGGCGAAGTCGTACGGCGCCGTCGTATCGGTCGCGAGCAGCGTCGATCCGCGGAAGAACTCCACCCGCGTCACGGTCCCGTCCGTGTCGCCGGCCGAAGCCGCGACCGTGAACGACGCCGGGGCCGTGAACGTGGCGCCGTTCGACGGGCTGGTCATCGTCACGCTTGGCGGCTGGTTCGGCGGCGCGCTCCCCGACTGCCCCATGAGCCAGGAGAAGCTGCCCGACGGACGGTTCTCCCACCCGTGCTTCCGCCACGGCGCGACGCGGAACGCGGGGAGACCCGACTCCGGGCCCGCGGGACGGATCCAGTAGTTCACGCCGAAGCTGTACGTGCGGTACAGGGACGTGGCGTCGGTCCGGTACGCCGTCCCCGAGAACCCCAGGAGGTCGGCGAAGTAGCCGGCCCACGCGAGCGTCGACGCGACGTCGAGCGCATGCTCCACGTCGGACCACTCCGCCGTCCCGATCGTCCCGTCGAAGAGCAGGCCATAGACGGACATCGTGACCGCCCCGCCGGCGTTCTCGTAATCGTGCTCGTCGGAGACCCGCAGCGCGGCCCTCTCGAACGTCCCGAACCTCCGGATGAAGTGCCCCGTCGCCGGGGATTCCCCGGCCGCGTAGAAGCGGACCGCCGCATCCACCATCAGGACGCTCATCCAGGGCGAGCCGCCCAGCGTGTTCTCGGCCCAGTCCCAGTCGTGCTGGCGGCCGTAGTGGTACAGCCCGCCGTCGACCCGGTTCGCGGGGATCTGCCCGCTGGCGCCGTCCTGGTGCCAGATGACGTCGTTCATCGTCATGCGGGCGGCGTCGGCCCTTGTCGTCCCGCCGAGGACCTCGTAGGCCACGGTCTGAGCGAGGAGCTTGAACGCGGTGTGCCGCTCGGTCCAGAAGTTCATCGTCGGACTCCAGCGCGAGGTCACGCTGTTGAAGGCCGAGGCGACCTGATCGAACTGCGGGAGGGGGACGTTGTCGCCGGTCAGCCAGTGGAGGTAGGCGAGACACTCGTTGTAGCAGTACTTCTCGTCGTCGTCCGCCTTGATGTCGAACAGCCCGGTCGCCGTCAGGTGGCGGCGATAGAACTCCGCGTGGCGCACCGCCTCGCGCAGGGCCTTCGGGAACCCGCTGCGGAAGTAGAGGACGAACATCGTGGAGGCGCGGTCGTAGAGCCACGGCTCGTACTCGCCGACGCGCTTGTAGGCGCACTGGTTCGCCGCCGTGACGCGCACGTCGTCCTCGTTGATGATCGAGTAGAAGTTGTTCTTCCTCGCCCGATCCTGCTCCTCGAATCCGGCCCACTCCTCGATGGCGTCCACCGCCGCGGGGTCGTCGCGCGTCTCGGCGATCGAGTCGGCGAACGGCAGCGTGCGGCCGGGCCTGAGGATCCCCTTGGCCAGGTGCGCCTTGGGAAGGGCAGCGTAGACGTTCGGCTCGAGGACGCCGTCGGCGCCGACGAACGTGCCCGAGGTCACCGTGTGCCAGGCGCTGCGCGGGTCGGTGAGCGATGGCAGGCTCTGGGTCCGCTGCGCCATACCCCACTCGATCGTCACGGTCTCGATCGACGGGAAGCCGCTCGCGAAGGTGTTGCGGAACTGTACCCGCGCGACGCGCACCGAGGCGCCGTCGAGCGTCGGGTCGTTCAGGTGCCGCCACGGCGTCAGCGACTCGACGAGGGCCGGGACCTCCACGCCGTTCTTGAGCACGCGCACGGTCGACAGACCCGCCGCCGTCACGGACCCGCGTGGGAACGGGACGCCGAGCGTGACGAGCTGTGTGGAGCCCGCGCCGACCACCTCGGTCGTGCAGAGGCGCACCTGGATGCTCCCGCTCGGCTCCGGCGGGGCGAAGAAGGGGTCGACGGCCAGCGCGGGTCGCGCAAGCAGGGCGAACAGGCAGACGGCGCCGAGACTCCGGGCGTACATCGTGATCTCCTCTCCCGTGTGGGTGGGCGGGGTCGTTGCAGTCTCGGGCGAGCCCCATATTCTCCATGATGGCGGATTCGCCGGTGTTTCGGCCCGGGACCGGAATTCCGGCTCGGCTTGCCGAATGGGCGATCCTCGTGGCAGACTACGACCGATGCGGATCCCCACCTTCCCCACAACCCTCTGGTCCGAGATCGACCGGGCGCGCGAGTCCGCGCCGGGCGCACTGGGGACGCTCCTGGAGCGGTACCGCGAGCCCGTCCAGCGGTACCTCGTCGGCCAGGGGCTGCAGCCGGCAGACGCGGAAGACCTGGCGCAGGAAGTCTTCCACCGCATCCACCACAAGGACCTGATCAAGAAGGCGGACCAGAGCAAGGGGCGCTTCCGCTGGCTCCTGCTGGCGATCACGAAGAACATGCTCCGCGAGCACCGGAGGCTGTGGGGCGCGGAGAAGCGCGGGGGGGCCGCCTCGGTGCGGTCGCTCGACGCGGCCGTCGACGCCGCGGACCTGGCGAGCGCCCCTCCCGAGGACGAGGAATTCGACCGGGCGTGGGTCGCGAGCCTCCTGGACCGGGCCATCCGCGCCGCACGCGAAGAGGAACGCGGGAAGGGGACGCGCTACGTTGATCTGCTCCAGCGGAAGACGGTCGACGGCTGGACGTACGAGCGGATCGCGCGCGAGCACGGGCTCTCGCTCTCGGACGTGAAGAACCACCTCCACCGCGGCCGCAAGGCGATCTCGCGCCACCTGTGGCAGCTCATCGAAGGGTACGCCTCGAGCCTGGAGGAGTACGACGCCGAGGTGCGCCTGGTGACGCGCTACTTGAAGAAGGCCGAGTCGAGCCCATAGCGGCTACCGGAGGCTCGCCCGTAACGCGACGGCGTCGGAGCGGTGCGGCGCGAGTTGGAGGGCCTTGTCGACGTCGGCACGCGCCTGATCCCGGAGCGCGCCGTCTTCGAGGCGCTCCGCGAGCAGCGCGCGCACCTCTCCCCGCGCCATCCAGGTGTCGACCGCGCCGGGGTTGAGCGAGAGGGCCCGGGTGAAGTCGACCTCGGCCGCCCGCAGATCCGCCTCGTCGCCCGCCGCCGCGCCGCGATCGCGGCGGACGAGACCGTGCGCGTGCCAGACCTCGTCCCAGGCGATGTCGATCGCGAGCGCGTGGTCGACGTCCTCGAGGGCCTCCCGAAAGCCTTCTGTCGCGTCCCCGCCCATGCGGGCGAGTACGGCCGCCCAACGCCGACGGGCATCCGCGCGCCCCATCCAGGCCCCGGTCGAACGGGCGTTCTTCCGGATCGCGTCCGAGAACGCATCGACCGCCTTCCAATAGCTCCCCACGGGGTCCAGGCCCCTCCGCTCCGCATCCCGCCCCGCCAGCAGCTCGAGCATGCCGAGGGCCTCGAGCAGCGTGTACGTGTTGGGCGAGAGTTCGAGCGCCCTCGTCAGGCGCGACCTCGCGAGGTCCATCTGCACGGACGGGTCCCGCCCCGATCGCAGCTCGAACTCCGCCCAGGCCCACGCGACGACCCAGCGCTGCTCGAAGACGGCCCCGTATCCAGGATTGAGCGCTTCGGACCGGTCGAGGCACTCCTCCGCGGCGCGGAATTCGCCGGCCGGGTCCTCTCCGAGTCCCGAGAGCATCTGGCCCCACGTCGCGTGCAGCATGCCGAGGTCGAGCCAAAGACCTACGTGGCCCGGGTTGAGGTCTTTCGCCTTCTCGAGGTCGGCCAGCGCCTCCGGAAAGGCCGGGAACGGGTCCCCTCCCCGCGTCTTCCGGTAGATCGCGGCGCCCATGCGCACCATCCCGCGCCTCCTCCACGAGCCGAACGATCGGACATCGAGCGAGAGCGCCCGCGTGTAGTCGTCGATCGCGGCCTGGAACATCGACGTGGGGTCTTCCCCGCGGCTCTTTACCTCGAGCGCCCACCAGCGGTACACGTCGCCTCGTCCCTCGTACCCGTTCGCCGATCCGCTCGCGGCGAGCGCCGCGTCGTAGTCCGCCACGGCAAGCTTGTACATCGGTCTTGCGTCGCCGCCTCGATCGGCCTCCTGCGCGCCGAGGACCGACCGCACCCAGCCTCGTGCCAGCCTCGCCTCGACCGAGGCGGGGGCGAGCGACAGGGCGCGATCGAGGTCTTCCACGGCGAGCTTCAAGAGCGGGACCGGGTCCTGACCCTGGTCGCCGACCCAGTCACCCCACTCGGCGTGGGCCCGCCCGCGCCCGATCCACGCCTCGGGCCACTCCGGTGCGAGGTCGAGGGCCTCCGCATACGCGGCGACGGCCTGCTCGAACGACGGGACCGGGTCCCCGCCGCCTCGCACGACCTGCTGACCGCGGAGCGTGAGCGCGCGGCCGCTCCCCAGCCGGAAGGGGACGTAGCCGCGATCCGCCTCGCTCGCGCGCGCGTAGACCTCGATCGCGCCCTCCAGCTCGCCTCGGGCCAGGTCCGCGTCCGCGAGCGCCTCGTGTGCCTCCTCGAGCGTGGGATCGAGGCGGAGGGCCTCCTCGAGCAGGGCGCGCCCCTCGTCCTGTCGCTTCACATCCTGGCAATACAGGAGGTAGAGCCCACGAGCCGAGTTGGCCACGGCGCCGGTCACGCCGAGGCGAACTGCGTCGGGGAGGGCGCCGCCCTGCTTCACGTCCTCCAACGTCGCGAGGTCGGCCTGGATTCCCCCGATGAGCCGCCGCGCCGGCTCGTCGCTCGCGGCGAGCGCGTCGTCGGAGGGCTCTGTCGGAAGGACGCTGCCCCCCAGCCCCGGCGTCGAGGACGCGTCGGCCAGGTCCCGCCCCACGCGGCGCTGCCAGTCCTGGCGCAGGAGGGCCACGCGTCCACGGTAGAGGAGGATCTTCAGGACGGCGCGTTCGTACAGGCTCGGCAGGAACCGCGGCTCCTTCGCGAGCGCGGCGTCCTGTTCCGCAAGGGCCTCGGGGAACCGCTGGAGGGCGCGGTGCATGCGCCCCAGGTGGTAGTTCGGCTCCGCAAGGCCTGGGGCCCGCCGCGTCGTATCCCTGGCCGCGCGCTCCAGCCTCTCCAACAGGCGCATCGACGCATCCCCGACCACGCCCCGCCGCCTGAGGTCGAGCGTGACACGGAGGTCGGTGAGCGCGATCTCGCGCAGGAACTGGAGGTACTCCTGCTCGACGCGCGCCTGCTCCTCCGCCCGATGGGACGCGTCCCAGCGCTCGACCCCGGCGAGGGCCAGCGCCCCCGCCGCCACGGCGGCCGCGATCGACGCCGCGCGGTGGCGGCGGAGCCACCTCACGACCTTCTCGCGCAGCGACTCGGGGCGCGCGAGGATCGCCTCCCCGCGGAGGAAGCGCGCCAGGTCGTCGGCCAGCTCGCGCGCCGACGGGTACCGCTCCGAGGGCTTCTTGCGCAGGGCCTTGAGGCAGATGGTCTCCAGGTCCTGGGGGACCTTCGGGTCGCGGAGACGCGGCGACTCGGGGTCTCGCGCGATGGACCGGACGACGATCTGCGTGAAGGAGTCCCCCGTGAACGGCGGCTGGCCCGTGAGCGTCTCGTACAGCACCGCGCCGAGGGCATAGACGTCGCTCGCGGGGACGACACGTTCGGCGGGGCCGTCGACCTGCTCGGGAGGCATGTAGGCGGCGGTCCCGAGGACCTGCCCCGTGGCGGTAAGCTGCGTGGCGTCCTGGAGGTTCTTGGCCAGGCCGAAGTCGAGCACGTGGACGCGACCGTCGCGGTCCAGCATGAGGTTGGACGGCTTGAGGTCGCGGTGGACGACGTTGTGTGCGTGGGCGTGGGCGACCGCCTCGGCGGCGTCGCGGACGATGCGGGCCCGCTCGCGCATCGGCGGCAGGCCGTCCGCGCTGAGGACAGTCGCGAGCGTGCGGCCGTCGACGAAGGCCATGACGTAGTACGGCGTGCCGCCGGCCTCGCCGCTCTCGTAGACGGGGACGATCCCGGGGTGGTCGAGGGGCGCCGCCGTGCGGGCCTCGCGGAGCATGCGGCTGGCAAGCTCGGGGTTCTTGCGGTCATGGACGCGGAGGAGCTTGATCGCGACGTCGCGCCTCAGCTCGTTGTCCCACGCGCGATAGACGATCCCCATCCCCCCGCGCCCGAGCTCTCCGACGACGCGGTACTTCCCGATCGCGAGCGGTTCCGCGGCGGCGTCGGAGTCGGTCCACAGGCCGTCGCGGACGAGGCCGTCGCGGAGTCGGCTCGTGGAGCCCTGATCGTCGCCCTCGGGCGTGCTGCTCATCGGCGTGTGGCGGCCTGGTCGCGCATCCGAGGCAGTATAGCACGCCGCCTGTCGACGCGATCGCCGGGTCCCTACCTCGGCTCGGGACCTGCGCCGGGCGTGGGGCCCTCCTGGACTACCTCGTTCCCTCCCTCGTCCGAGGGGTCGGAGGCACCCTCGTGGACGGACCGCAAGCGTCGTTCACCGCTTCTGGAGCGCCTCGGCGCGGAGCTTCTCGAGCAGCGCGCGGTGGGGCCAGTCGGCGGGGGCGAGCTTGAGCGCGAGGTCGTAGTCCTCCAGCGCTCCGGCGAGGTCCCCCTTCCGCTCCTTCGCGCGCCCCCGGTTGCCGATCCCCTCGACGTGGTCGGGCTTCAGGCGGATCGCCTCCGAGTAGTCCGCGATCGCCCCGTCGAAGTCGTCTTTCGCGTACTTCGCCCTCCCGCGGTTGTTCAGGGCCTCGGGGTAGGCGGGCTTGAGCTCGATCGCCCGGTCGAAGTCCGCGATCGCCGCGTCGATCTCCCCCTTCTGCTTCCTGGCGAACCCCCGCGACTGGAAGGCCGCGGCATTCTTCGGCTCGAACGCGATCAGGGCGTCACACGCGGCGATCGCCCCCGCGTGGTCCCCCAGGGCCTGCCGCGCCGCCGCGAGCTGGAGCCAGGCCTGCACGTCGCGCGACGTCTCCGCGACGACCGACTCCAGGTCCGCCACCGCGCCGTTCGCGTCCTTCTGGCGCAACCGGGCCACGCCGCGCTGGTACCGTGCCGCCGTCAGCTCGGGTGCCAGGCGGACGGCCGCGTCGCAGTCCTCCAGCTCACCCGCCGCGTCCCCCTCCTCCCCCCGGGCCCTCGCCCGCCCCATCAGCGTCTGCAGGTCCCCGGGCCGGAGGCGGAGCGACTCCGTGAAGTCCGCGATCGCCCCCTTCCGGTCGCCCATCCCGTGACGGACCCAGGCGCGGTCGGACTGGACTCCGGGGATGTAGGGATTCGCCTGGATCGCCTCCGTGTAGTGCGAGAGGGCCCCCTTCGCGTCGCCGTTGCGCACGTGGATGTCGCCGCGCAGCCGAGACAGGGACCCCGCCATCGGCTGCATGCCGGGGATGACCTGCACCTGGGCGATCAGGTCGTCCGCCTCCGTGAGCTTCCCCGTCGCCATCGCGTCGGTGATCCGGATCATCGTCTCGACCTGGACGGCGAGGTCCGTTCCCCACACGCTCGCGCGGTGCACCTCGGCCAGGAGCGGGTCGACTTCGTCGTGCATCCGCGCCCGCGCCTTGACGAACTCGGCCATGGCCCCCTCGCCCCCCTCGTCCTGCAAGCGGCGCAGGTCGGTGTGCATGAAGTCGAAGAGCCGCGAAGTCGCCTTCATCGTCGCGCCATAGGGAACGTCGGGGTCAAGGGCGCGCGCCTCGTCCATCCAGGCGATCCCGACCGCCTTGTCGCCCGAGAGGACCTTCGCCCACCCCGCGAGCGCGAGCATGGTCGCCTGCGAGGTCGGATCACCGGGCGTCTTCTTCATGAAGGCGTCGACGTCGGACCACAGCGGGGCCGTCCGGGCCTTCTTCGCCTCGGCATCGATCGTCGGGTCGAGGGCGACGCGCTGGATCTGGATGAGGACGTCCTTGAGCGTGAGCCACCGCGAGACGACGCTCGCGACGGGCGAGGACTTCCTGAGGCCCTCCTGCTGCCTCAGGGCTTCCGTCCCCGCGCGGTCCAGCTCCGCGTCGGCCCAGGCGATCCCTTCGCGGGCCTCCGCGCACTCATCGTCGAGCTGCGCCGCGCGATCGAAGGCCGCCCGCGCCTGCGGGACCATCCCCTTCGCCTTCGCGTCGCGCCCCTCCGAGAGGGCCGACGCGATGTCCTTCCCCTTGCGGAGGCGCAGGACCACGGCGTTCGTCGCGATGCCGAGGACGAGGACCGCCGCGAACGTCGCCAGGATCGCCGCGCGATGCTCCTTCACCTTGCGCGCGAGGCGCATGATCGTCGATACGGGCCTCGCCTGGATCGCGTCGCCGTTCAGGTAGCGTTCGAGGTCCTTCGCGACCTCCTGCATGGACAGGTAGCGGCGCTCAGGGCGCTTCTCGAGGCACCTCAGGCAGATCGTCTCGAGGTCGGGGTGGATCTGCGGCCGGACGGACCGCGGCGTCGCGGGCTCGCGGGACATCACCTCGCAGGCGACCTCGAACGGCGTGCGGCCGTCGAACGGGCGGCGTCCCGTGAGAGCCTCGTAGAGCACGACGGCGAGCGAGAACTGGTCCCCCGCGGGACCGACCTCGCCGTCGCCCGAGGCCTGCTCGGGGCTCATGTAGTGGGGCGTGCCGAGGACGGCTCCCTTCATGGTGAGCTCGGCCTGCATCTCCTGGGCTCCGGGCCGGAGCTGCTTGGCGAGGCCGAAATCGGTCAGCCAGGCGTGCCCGTCGGCGGCGACGAGGATGTTCCCCGGCTTCACGTCGCGGTGGACGACGTCCTGCGCGTGCGCGTAGGCGAGGGCCTCGGCGATGCCCTGGATCCAGCGGGCGACGTCGTGTGGGGCGAGCGGGCGCCTCATGAGGTCCGAGAGCGGCCTCCCCTCGATGAAGTCCGCGGTGTAGTAGGACTGCCCCTCGAAGGCCCCGGCGTCGTAGACGGAGACGATGTGCGGGTGGCGGAGGCGGGCGGCGAGGCGGGCCTCGCGGAGGAACCGCTCGAGGTCCTCCCAGGAGGTGGTGCTGCCGGGGAGGATCTGCTTGAGGGCGACGACGCGCTTGAGCTGGTTGTCCCAGGCCTTCCACACGACGCCCATGCCTCCGCGGCCGATCTCGTCGAGGAGGGTGTAGCGGCCGAAGAAGCGGCTGGCGGGGGTGGTGCGCGGGGTGGGCGACGGGTCGACGCCGGCAAGCGTGGGGGTTGCCTCCGGCGGCGGGGGCCCTCCGGCGGGCGCGGGAGGCATGGTAGGCGGCACCGGATCGGACATGCGCACGAGCCTCGTCGGGGGATGCGCAGAACGGGGGACGCCGTCAGCCTATGCCGAGCCTCGATGCGCGTCAAGCGGCCGGTCGTCAGCGCGCGCGCGCGCCCGCGCCGCACTTCTTGCACTCGAGGACGCCGACGCCCCCGCAGCCGCTGCACTTCGCGTCGACCTCGCCCGTCTCGCACCTCCGGCAGTCGCTGCGCACCATGCCGCCGCGCGTGAGCGTCTCAAGGACCTTGTGCCCGCCGCACGTTGGGCAACTCACCCGAACCAGCCCCTTCCCGTGGCAATGGTCGCACTCCTTGCCCTTCCCGAAGCACTCCCGGCAGCCCGCCGGGTCGCCGACGCCCGTGCCTTCCTCCGGCGCCGGCAAAACGGAGGAATACCCCGCGCCGCTCCAGATGCCCGGGAGCTCCTTCTTCACCACCGAGGCGGGGATCGCGAAGGGGCGTCCCGCGAGGGGGCCGTTCCGAGTGAACACGGCAACCCCCAGCACCTGAAGGCTCATCCCGTCCAGGAGGACGCCCCCGGACCAGGACTCGTCCAGGTCGAGCGCCAGCTCGAAGAGGCGCCGCTCGCTCCCGACGGCCTGGCAGGGGGCCGTCACGACCCCCGAGGCCCCCTCCACGGCAAGCCCTTCGGCCGCCGCGCAGCCGAACGCGACCGTCGGTTGGCCGACCGCTGCGTCCTTCGGGGCGAGACGGAGGGCGGCGTACTCGCCCGCGGGGAGCTTGGGGACGGCGAGGTCGGCCCGCAGCGTCCATCGCACGAGCTTCGCCTCCACCTCGGGGAGTCCGCTGCGGGGGTCCCAGGCGACGGAGATCGACTGCGCGCCGTCGAGGATGTGGCGGCAGGTGACGACGTACCCGCTCCGGTGGACGATGAAGCCGCTCCCCGCGACGACCTTCCCGGCGGACCCCCGCGTCGTCACCCGGATGCAGACCACCGACGGTCGGACCCGCTTCGCGAGTTCATCGAGCGCGGTCGCGGCGGCGGGGCCCTCATCGGGACCGAACGCCCCGGCGGGGGAGTCGTCCACGCCGGCCTCGCCGCCGGCGGCCCTTTCCGCGAGCTTGCGCCTATCGAGGAGCTTGCCAGCGCTCGCCATCAGCCCCTCCAGCCTCGGGTCGTCCGCCTGGGCGGTCGATTGGTAGAACTGGATCCGGTCGAGGGCGTCGTCGATGGCCTGGAGGGCCTCCTTGGGCCTCTCCTGGACCGGGATCCCCAAGGCGGCCTGGATCGCCTCCTCGATCCTGTCAAACGGGTCCGCGGGCGGCTCCGTCGCGGGGGAAGGCTCGGCCGAAGCGGCGGCCTGGACCTTGGCCTCCCAGCCGTCGAGGGCCCTGGACCAGGAGTCGACCTCGGCGCGACGCGGGTCGTCCTCGGCGATCGCGCCCTTCAGCGCATCGACGCGGCGCCGCATTTGCGCGAGCTCGACCTGGAGGAGGGGGACCGACTCGGGCGAGATTCCGGCGGCGAGGCCTTGAGTCAGGTCGATCATCGCCTGGTACGCCTTGAGGAAGGCCTCATCGTCCGTCGGGGCGGCCGTCGGAGCTGGTTCCGGAGGCGGGGTGGAGCCGGCCTGCGGCTTCAGGGCCTCGAGCGCCCCCCTCGCCTCCGCGACGACGCCTCGCCACGGGTCGTCCGTCGCGACCGCGGACAGGTAGGAGGCCGCGCTCGCAAGGGCCGCATCGATGCGCGGGGCCGCCTCGGCGATGCGTCCTCCATCCAGGAGTTGGCGCGCCTCCCGGGCGTCCCGCTGGATGTCGAGGGCCTTCGCCTCGTTCTTCGCAAGGAGATCGGCGGCCTTGGAGAACTCCTCCATGCGTGGCTCGACCTGGGAGGTGTCCCAGCGGTGCCCCCTGGCGTAGCTGAGGTACTGTTCGCCGATCCGCACGGCGAGGCGATACTGCTCGATGGCGCCGGACCCGTCTCGCGCCGCGTAGGCGTTGCCGGCCCTGTCGGCGGCGCGGGTAAAGTCCTGGAGGAGCTCCTTGCCGCGTCGCTCCTCCGAGGCCTTCTTCGCGAGCGAGACGCCGAAGATCGTCGCGCCCAGGGCGCAGGCGAGGACGATCGCGGTGACGGGCCAGCGGGCGCGGTTGGGGCCCCGCCTCATGGGAATCCACGGGGCCCCGCGGGCGGCGCCGGCGGCGGGCCTGGGCGGCGCCTGCGCGGGGGGCGCAGGCCGCGGCGTCGGCTTTGACGAGCGCGCGGCCGGTGGCGGGATCGCTGCGGGCGCGGCGCGCGGCGCGGGTCGGGGAGGCGGCGGAGGCGACCACGCCATCGGCGGGGGCGGAGCGGGGGGCGCGGCCGCTCGCGGAGCCGGCGTCGGGAGCTGGATCGTCTCGGAGGTCCAGTCGATCTGCGGCTGTGACGGAGCGGAGGAGAGCCCCTCGGCCTTCTCCACCTCGAGGAGCTGAAGGAGCTGCATCGCGTCGATGGCCCCGGTCTCGAAGAGGAAGAGCGGGAGGGTGCGTTGACGCCCCGTGGCGCGCTCGGCCTGGAGGGCCGTGAAGACCGCCTGCAGCACGTCCCCGGAGATGAGGCCGCGCTTCACGGCGGCCTCTCCCAGGCGAGCTTCGGCGTCCGATAGCATTCCCGCCCCCGCGATTTGAGAGCTGGCGGTTCGATGAGAGCCTACCCGAGCGGCCGCCCCTCGGTCCAGCCCCGGTGTGTGCGCATGCCCCGCGAAGGCCGTATCGAACGACGCACGCGATGCTTCGGCACCCGGGACTAGACCGACAGGCTGATGCGAATCGCCCGATTCACGGCGTCCATCTGCTCCACGCCCAGCGATCCGAGCCGGCGCTCCAGACGGTCCATCGAGATGGTCTGGATCTGGGAGAGGTTCACCGCTGAGTCGGTCCTAAGGCCTCCGTCGCCGGCGGGAACGGGCACCAGGATGGGGAGCGGCTTCGCGCGTGTCGTGATTGCCGCGACGATGGTCGTTGCCGCGAAGTGGTTACCCGTGTCGTTCTGGAGGATCAGGGCCGGTCGCCGTCCGCGAATCTCACTTCCGCTTCCCGCGTGCGCGACGAGCCAGACTTCCCCCCGACGGACGTCGCTCGGTGCCTTCGGCATCCAGGGCCTCCTCCACCAGCGGCAGCCACCACGCTGCGTCCCGGCGGTTCTCCTCGCGCATTTCAACGTACCCCTGCGCCAACCGTCGATACTCGTCCATGCGCTGCCACGACCTGAGCGCCTCCTCGACCATGGCGCTCCTCGACAGCCCACGCCGCCGCCCCTCCGCCTCCACCGAGCGGAGGACGTCCTTGTGGAGGCTGATGGTCACCTTGACGTCTTGAGCCACGAGAGTTCCCTTACCGAGTGCCATACCTATGGTATGCCGACGGCGAGTCCATCGCAAGGGAGTCGTCGTCCTACGCAAACGCTGAGCGAACTCGCTCCCAGATGCGCGCGGCGACGTCTTCCTCCGAGCCGAGCGCGTCGACAACGGCGTAGCATAGCGGGTCCTTCGCGGCGAGGTCGAGGAAGCCGCGGCGGACTGCCTCGTGGTAGGCGAGGGAGCGCCCCTCGATGCGATCCTTGCCGCGGGCGACGCGTCCGAGCCCTTCGCGAGGCTCGATGTCGAGGATCACCGTAACGTCGGGCGCGAGACCGCCCGTCGCGAAGGCGCCGACGCGCGCGACCTCGTCCGCGCCCAGGCCCCCGGCGACACCCTGGTAGGCGATCGAGGAGGAGAGGTATCGCTCGCATACGATGACCCGGCCCGCGGCCAGCGCGGGGCGGAGGACCTCCTCGACGATCTGCGCGCGACTCGCCATATACAGTAGAAGCTCCGCGCGGAGCGTCATCTCGCCGCGCGAGGGATCCAGGAGGAGGGCGCGGATCGCCTCGCCCGTGCGCGTGCCGCCAGGCTCCCGCGTGTGGAGGACGTCGCGGCCATCGGCACGGAGGCGGTCCACCAGGCGCTTCGCCTGCGTCGACTTGCCGCAGCCGTCGGGGCCGTCCAGGACCAGGAAGCGGCCGGCCATCATGCCTCCGACCGTGAGACGCCGAAGACTTCCTCGAAGGCGCGAATGCACGCGTCGTACGCCGCGTCGAGAGGGACCGGGCGGCCGACCTCCGCGGAGAGCGTGGTCACAGCGGCGCCGGGCATCCCGCAGGGGTGGATCCAGCCGAAGGGCGCCAGGTCGTTCGAGACGTTCAGAGCGAAGCCGTGCGTCGTGACGTGGCAGGCACCGCGGACTCGGCGGCATCGCGCCGACCCGCCACAAGGATGGGAGGATTGAAGTCCCCGAGAGGTATGATGTATTATCCTACCGGAGGTAATCGACATGGGAGCAGCCAAGGTCGCCATCACGCTGGATGAGTCGCTGCTTCGGATCGTCGACGCGTGGGTGACGCAGGGGCGTTACCCGAACCGAAGTCAGGCGATCCAGGCAGCCGTTCGGGAGAAGCTCGAACGTTGGAAGCGTGCGCGGCTCACGGAAGAGCTGGAGAAGCTCGACCCGCGAGAGGAGCGTAAACTCGCGGACGAGCGACTTCGGGGGGAGACATGGGGCGAGTCGTAAGAGGGGACATCGTCTGGGCCGATCTGGAGCCCGTTCGAGGGCGCGAGCAAGCGGGACGGCGGCCGGTGCTCATCCTCAGCCGTGAGCTCTTCAACGAGCGGTCCCAAACCGTCATCGCGCTGGCAATCACGAGTTCGCCGCAGCGTGCGGGATTCCCGCTCACCTACCCCTTGCCTCGGACCCTGCTGCCTCATCCCTCCTGGGTCAAGATCAGCCAGATTCGGACCCTTTCCACCGAGCGCATCGGCGGCAAGCTGGGCCGCCTGCCGGAGGCGGACGTCGACCGGATCGTCGGCGGTCTTCTCGACATCGTCGGCCCCTGACCGACAGGCCTCGTGAAGCCACCCCTCGGGCGGTTCCCGTACGACCAATTCCAGCGACCTGGGCGCACATCGATCTAGCGCGCACGCCCACCGTCGCCCAGAGCCGCCCGTCCCTGGACGTCCGTGCGTCCCGTCGCATAGGATCCACGCATGAACGCGAGCTTCGACGAGCTCCAGGACCAGGCTGCGTGGGACCGCGCAAGCGATGAAACGCGGAGCGCCATCGCGCGGGCTCTTGTTCTACCTATCAACTTGCACCTGGTCGCGCTCGAAAGCCGCTCTCAGGGTGAGGCATCCCATCAGATCGCGTTCTTCGAAGGCCCGGAAGGACGATTTGCGCTCCTGCCCGGAGGACGAGCGATCCTCGGCCAGGATCCCAGATGGGTTCTAATGGACAAAGCGATGATGGAGAGCTGGAGAGCCACCGAGGAGGAGTACGGGCTGCCCCCAATCGAGGAGTACTTGACCCGGGTACTGCGACCACTACGGGAGGTCGTACTCGGTCCGTACCTCATTGAGGTTTGCGCGATTCCGGCCGGATGTAGACCGCTGCGTAGTCCCAGTGGCCCCCACACCGCACGCGAAGAGAACATCGGCCCGGCCACCGTCTTGGTCGCCGGAGGCGAGACATCGGAGGAGAGGCCTGTCTCCCCACTGGCGCTGAAGACTGGGCTCGAAGGGACTCCCTTCCGTCTGCCGACGGTTGACCAGTGGGAGTACGCGTGCCGAGGCGGCACACGAACCCTCTTCCGCTGGGGGAACAGCTGTCCTGCGGACGGATATCCCACCGACGCGACTGACTTTCAGGAGCACCGCCGACCGAACGCGTTCGGACTCCGCATCGCCGACAATCCATACAACTGGGAAGTGGGTGCGGATGGCGAGGTGCTCGGCGGGGATGGCGGGGCCGCAGTCTGCGGTGCCTCCGGCGTCTTCTCCGGTTGGCTCCCCCTTGCATCGGCTTACCGGGGCGGATCCGAGATCTCCAGTGCCACCGAAGAGACCTATGGCCTACACGTCCCCCGCGTGATCGAGTTCTGACGAAGCTACGCTAACGTGGCCTGGACGCGCTGCCAAACCCGCGCGGCGACCTCGTCTTCTGTGCCTCGGGCGTCGACGACGAAGTAGCGCGAGGGGTCCTTGGAGGCGAGATCGAGGAAGCCCTGACGAACGACTTCCTGGTAGCTCGGAGGGCGAGCCTCGATTCGATCTCTCGAGTGGGCTGCCAGCATGTTGACGAATTCGTCGGAGTTCCGCTTGGCGATCTCCGCCTCCAGCGGCGATGTCTTGGGCCGACTCTTGCCATACCGAAGCGCTAGGCGGTCGAGGGCCAGGGATGGATCGATGTCGAGGATCACCGTGACGTCGGGCGCGAGGCCGCCGGTGGCGAAGGCGCCGACGCGGGCGACCTCGTCCGCGCCCAACCCGCCCGCCACGCCCTGGTAGGCGATCGAGGAGGAGAGGTAGCGCTCACAGACGATGACGCGGTCCGCCGCGAGCGCCGGGCGGAGGACCTCCTCCACGATTTGCGCGCGGCTTGCCATATAGAGTAGAAGCTCCGCGCGGAGCGTCATCTCGCCGCGCGAGGGATCCAAGAGGAGGGCGCGGATCGCCTCGCCGGTGCGCGTGCCGCCCGGCTCGCGCGTGTGAAGTACATCGCGACCGTCCGCACGGAGGCGGTCCACGAGGCGCTTCGCCTGCGTCGACTTCCCGCAGCCGTCGGGACCGTCCAGGACCAGGAAGCGGCCCGCCATCATGCCTCCGACCGTGAGACGCCGAAGACTTCCTCGAAGGCGCGGATGCATGCGTCGTACGCCGCGTCGAGAGGGACAGGGCGGCCGACCTCCGCGGAGAGCGTGGTCACAGCGGCGCCGGGCATCCCGCAGGGGTGGATCCAGCCGAAGGGCGCCAGGTCGTTCGAGACGTTCAGAGCGAAGCCGTGCGTCGTGACGTGGCGGCGCACGCGGACGCCGAGGGCGCCGAGCTTGCGATCGCCCACCCAGATGCCGACGAGGCCGTCGCGACGGGCGGCGCGGACGTCGAAGCGGTGCGCAACCCGGATCATCACCTCCTCGAGGCCGCGGACGTACGACTTCACGGAGAGGCGGTGCTCGCGGAGGTGGAGGATCGGGTAGCTGACAATCTGGCCGGGGCCGTGCCAGGTGACGTCTCCGCCCCGCTCCGTGCGGCGGACGTCCGTGTGGTGGGCGAGGACGTTCGAGGAGTGCCCATTGCGGCCGATGGTGATCACCGAGGGGTGCTCGAGGAGGACGAGCGAGGTCGTCGAGGGGACCTCCCGCGTCTTCGCCTCGATGAGGGCCATCAGCTCAATCGCGGCGTCGTAGGCGAGCAGGCCGGGGCGTACGAGGGAGTACGGTTTCATCGACGCCTTGACGCCCTTACGGGCGCGACTCCAAGGCACCCTCACGGGCGCGACTCCAGGGCGCCCGAACGGGCGCTACTCGACCAGGGTCACCATGTGCACGTCGTGCCCGCCCGTGGCCGCCTTCAACTCGTCCAGGAGCGGCGCCGGGACCGGGTCGTCGAGCGTGAGGATCACGACGGCCTGCTGCCCGCGCACCGCGCGGCCGACCTCCATCCGTGCGATGTTGATGTTCGCCTTCCCCAGGATCGTGCCGAACTTCCCCACCATCCCCGGGCGGTCGGGGTAGAACATCACCAGCATGTTCGAGCTCGGCTTCAGGTCGACGTCGAACCCGTCGATCCGCGTGATCCGCGGCTCCTTCCGCTCGCGCAGCGTCCCGTTCACCGTGCGGCGGCCCGAATCGGTCTCGACGTGCACCGTGACGAGCGAAACGTAGTCGGGGGCCTCCGCCGAGCGGCTCTCCAGCACCGAGATCCCGCGCTCTTGAGCAATCACCCGCGCGTTCACCATGTTCACGCGGTCGCCGCACACGGGCACCAGCACGCCGCGGAGCGCCGCCACCGTCACCGCGCGCGTGTCGCGAGAGGCGATCTCGCCCAGGCAAGTCACCTCCACCCGCTTCACCGCCCCGCCCGCGAGCGCCCCGGCCAGCATCCCGAGGTTCTCCGCAAGCCGGACGAAGGGAAGCATCTGCGCGTCCCCCAGGCCGACCACGTTCACCGAGTTCTGAATCGTCCCCCGCCTGAAGTAGTCGATGCACTGCCGCGCGACGTCGACGCTCACCTTGAGCTGCGCCTCCTCTGTGCTCGCCCCGAGGTGCGGAGTCAGCGTGGCGTTGTCGAGCTCCAGGAGCGGGCTGTCGCCGAGCGGCTCCTTCTCGTAGACGTCGAGCGCAGCGCCGGCGATCTGCTTCTCCTTCAGCGCGGCGGCGAGGGCCTTCTCGTTCACGATCCCGCCCCGCGCGCAGTTGACGATCCGCGCCCCCTTCTTCATCCGCTTGAACTCGGCCGGCCCGAAGAGATCCCGGGTCTTGTCCGTGAGCGGGGTGTGGATGGTGACGAAATCGGCCTGCTCGATCAGCGCGTCAAACGTGACCAGCTCGATCCCCAGCTCCGCGGCCTTCTCGCGCGTCAGGAACGGGTCGAAGGCGAGGACCCGCATCTCCAGGGCCTTCGCGACCCGCGCGACCTGGCCGCCGACCTTTCCCAGCCCCACGACGCCGAGCGTCTTCCCCGACAGCTCCACGCCCATCAGCCCGCCGCGCTCCCAGCGCTTCTGGCGGAGGAGGGCGTCGGCCTTCGCGACGTTCCGGGCACAGGCGAAGAGGAGGGCCAGGGTGTGCTCGGCCGCGGACGAGACGTTGCCGAACGGCGTGTTCATGACAAGGACGCCGCAGCGCGTCGCCGCGTCCACGTCGATGTTGTCGACGCCGATCCCGGCGCGCCCCACGATCTTCAGGTTCCGCCCCGCCTGGAGCACCCGCGCGGTCACCTTCACCGAGCTCCGCACGAGGAGCCCCTCGTACGCGGGAATCGCCTCGACGAGGTCGTCCTCCTTCATCCCCAGGCGGACGTCGACCTCGAACCCGTCTTCGCGACGAAGGAGCTCCAACCCCTCGCCGGCGAGCTGATCGGCCACGAGGATCTTGACCATGTTAGCTCTTCACCCGCTCGATGTAGCTTCCCGTCTCGGTGTCGACGCGGATCATGTCCCCCTGGTTGACGAACGGGGGGACCTGGACGACGAGGCCCGTCTCCGTGGTCGCCGGCTTGTACTGGTTCGTCGCCGTGGCGCCCTTCATGCCGGGGTCGGTCTGGGTCACCAGCAGGTCGACGTTCGTCGGGAGCTGCACGCCGATCGGGTTCCCGTCGATGTAGTTCAGCTTCACGACGGTGTTGGACTTCAGAAACTTGATCTCGTTGGCGAGGAAGGTCTTCTGGACGTGGACCTCCTCGTAGTTGGCCTGGTCCATGAAGACGTGGGCGTCGGCCGAGTCGTAGAGGTACTCCAGCTCTTTCTGCTCGATGTACGCGATCTCGATCTTGTCGAACGACTTGAATCGGACCTCGAGGTTGCTCCCCGTCTGGATGTTCTTCATCTTCGTCTGGATCATCGCGCGCCAGTTCCCAGGCGTGACGTGATTGACGTCGAGGATGGTGTAGAGCCCGCCCTCGTGCTTGATGACCATCCCCTTGCGGACTTCGGTGGCCTGGATTGACATAACGGGATCCTCGGTGAGAAAGGGCCACCAGTATATAGGAAGGAGGGGCGGGACGCAAGGCGCGGCTACGCCAGGTTCACGCCCGCGAGCTTGCAGAGGAAGGCGGGGAGCTCGGTCGCGGGCATCGGGTCCTTGAGCTTCTCCTTCTTCTTCGCGACGAGGACGATGCCGTACTCGCTCGCCTCCTTCGCGGGGCGGCCGCAGGACCCGTGGATCAGGTCGGTGTGCGTCTCGACGGAGCGGGTCTCCTTGTTCACGAACAGTTCGAGCGGGTCGATCCCCGCCTTGCCGCTCCATCCCGTGTGCTTCATGAACGGCGGCGCCTTCGCGTCGTCCAGCCACCAGTGGTAGTTCAGCCACCGGTCCTTGCGCGCAACGACGATCAGGTCCCCCGACCGCGGATGGTCGATCTTCAGGTCGTGCTTCTCCTGCTCGCCGAGGACGAGGTCGATCCCCTCGACCTCCTTGAGCAGCGACTTGACCGTGATCGCCCCCTTCTCGGTGTGCGTGTAGACGTGGCCGATCTGGTGCGTCACGACCGCGACGGCCTCGCTGTTCCCCCAGTCGACGTACTCCTTCCCGCTGACCTCGCGGATGTCGAGCATGTTGATCCGCCGGAGGACCAGGTTCAGGTCGACGCTGTCCTTCACGTCGTTCGTGCCGAACCCCGACATGAGGACGAACTCGGCGCCCTCCTTCTGGCAGGCTTCGTAGACCGTCTTCACGAGCCCGTCCACCTTCCCCAGCTCGAGCAGCGTCTGGGGGCTCGACGGGCCGTAGCGCAAGAGGACGTAGAGGAGGTTCGGGAGGCACGCGAACGTGATCGTCGGGTGGAACTGCTCCAGGACCGACACGGCCGCCTTCGCGATCCACTCGCTCGCCTTGAACGAGACGTTCGGCCCCCACCACCAGGCGTGCTGGAACTCCCCGAGCGTCTTCGCCAGCGACTTGTACAGGTCCTTGGGCTTCGAGACCGGGATCGAGATCGTCTCCCCCGTCAGCGACAGGGCGGGCGCCGCGGTCACGTAGTAGTCGCAGTTCGCGTAGTGGAGGTTCGACAGGAAGAGCGCCGCGCAGGAGAAGTCGAGCTGCGCCTTCTTCGCCTGGACCCAGATCCGGTCCCCCAGCACCGCCTTCGCGGAGCCGTTCCACGAGCGGACCTCCATCGTCTGGCGGTCGAAGAAGTGGCTGCCGATCATCCCGTGCTCGCTCGCGGGCGAGCCCGTCGTCAGCGTCGCGTGGGCGCACTCCAGGACGGACGGGAAGGACGGCTTGACGCCGGCGAACGCGGCCTCCGCCTGGATCAGGCGGATGGTGGGAAGCCGGTCCGTCCGCTTCATGAGCGACGGCGAGAGGCCCGGGATGTCGATGACGACGACGGACTTCATGGCTTCTCGAACAGGTCGGCGGGCTCGACGTACGCGTCCTTCACCAGCATCTTCTTCACGCGGACGACGTTTTGGTTCACCTTCTCGTTCTGGACGATCTTGCGGATCTCGTCCTGGACCTCGTCGTTCTCCAGGCCGCGCTGCTCCGCCTCCTGGCGGTCCTCGGAGCGCACGATGACGAAGGCGTCGCTGCTCTCGATGAGCGGCCCCAGCCCGCCCTTGGGGAGAGAGAACAGGACCTCGCTCACCTCAGGCCGGAAGTTCGCCCGCTCGCTCCAGTCCCAGAAGCCGCCCTCGGCCGCGCGGACCCCTGAGTACCAGAGGGCCAGGAGCGCCATGTCGGCGCCCTCCTGGATCTGCCTGAGGACCGACTCCGCCTCCGCCTTCTTCTCCGCCTTCGTCGCGGCGTCGAAGTAGATCACGATCTGCCGGGACTTCACCTTCTCGGCGATGTGGAAGTCCTCACGGTGCTCCGAGAAGTACTGGTGCACCTCGCGGGGGGTGACGAACGAATCGAGCGGCATCTTCGACTCGGGCGTCACCTGCTTCTGCCGGAACCCGAGCTTCGTGAGGATGAGCTCCCGCTGGACCATGTCGGTCCGGATGCGCTCGCGGTAGTCGTCCAAGGAGAGCCCCATCTGCTGGAGCTCAGCGACCATCTTCTCCTTGGAGCCCTTCTTCTTGATCTGGCCCTCGAGCTCCTTGTCGATCTCCCGCTCCTCGACCTTGATCCCCTCGGCCGTGGCGGCCATGAGCATGACCTTGTCCTCGATCATCTCGCGGAGGGTCTTCCTCCACAGCTCCGTGGCCTTGCGGGTGTAGGTCTCGTCGTCGGGCACGGACCCCTTGAGCGCCTCGAGCTGGCTCGAGATCTTCTTGTAGACCTCGTTCCCGAGGATGATCTCCTGGTTCACCTTGGCGACGACGCCGTCCTGGGGGACGAGGAGGTCCCGGACGTTCGTCGTCCCCTCGGCGGGCTTCGTATCGGGCACCGCCTGCTGCGCCGCCAGCGGCACGGAGGCGATCCAGAGCGCGATCAGGAAGAGGTTCCGTGTCATGTCGGCCCTCCTTCCTCCTCATTTCGGGAAAAACGGGCGGGGTAGTATAGCCGGCCCCCTTCCCTTCGGCAAGCCCGCGTCATCTCCGAAGGTAGATTGGGTTCGAGTAGATCCACGGCTGGAGCTTCCCGCGCGCCTCGGTCCAGGCCTCCACGCGGTACACCCCGGGGCGGTCGGCCTCGATCGTCCAGTCGTCGGTCTCCTCGGTCTTCCAGACCTTGCCGTCGCGCACGAGGCGGACCTCGGCGCTTCGCGGGAGGACCACGCGGAGCGTCGCCCCCTCCTGCCAGCGCGCCTCGTCGCCCAGGAGGAGGTCCTGGTCGCCGCACCGGGCCGTGAACGAGAACCCCTCGGGGTCGCCGAAGAGGCCGAACGAGACGTAGGCGTGCCCGGCGGAGAGGTGGTCGACGATCGGGTCGTGGGCCTGGCGCTCGGCGAAGACGTGCGTCTGGACGAAGCGGAAGGTGCGCGGGTACGGATCGAGCTGGAGGCCGAGGACGCGGATGTTCTGGTGGGCGTCGTTCCCGGCGACGGCGACGACGCGGCGTTCCCGGGTCAGCTCGTCCCAGCGCGCGACGATCTCGGTCTGCGGATTGAAGAACACGGTGTAGATCCACTCGGGATCGCCGCGGTAGCCGAGGAGCTTCTTCACCCACGTCGCGGGGGTCTCGTCCTTGGTGTCGGCGTGGAGGTTGTAGATCTCCATCCCGAGGAACCCGTCGAGGCCCCAGTCCTTCACCTCCTCGGGGTGCGCGATGAACGGGAGGCCGCCCTGCATCAGCACGGCGTCGATCGCGCCCTGCGTCCCCTCGGCGCCGTCGATCGGCTCGTGGAGGTCGCAGGCGAGGAGCTGGTGCGTCTCCGCGCCGGGGAAGAACCAGGTGTCGCCGTGCTTCCCGCGGAGGCCGCTCGTGACGGAGCCCTCGGAGGGGTGATCGGTCATGAAGATGAAGTCGATCCCCGCCTTCTTCGCGGCGCGGATGATCTCCTCGTCCGTCCCCTTGGAGTCGTGCGAGAAGTGGGAGTGGCAGTGCAGGATCCCGCGGAGGTCGACGAGCCCGGTCTCCTCCACGGTCGGCGGAGCCTCGGCGCGGAGGGCAACGGAGGCGATCAGGAGCGCGAGGGCGAAGCGCATGTCACACGGTCCTCCGTCCCTGGGCGCGGATGAGGAAGCGGAAGATCTCGTCGCGATCGTCGGAGCGGATCTCCTTGAAGCGCACGCCCGCGAACGTCGTCTCGCCGCCGTCCTCGAAGGCCTCCATCCAGGCGACCTCGCCCAGGGCCTTGACGGGGTTCTCGGCGGCGGGGAGGAGGAGGTTCAGGCCGAGATACATCTTCCGCTGGAGGAGCTCGACGGTCCAGGCCTGGTTCGGGACGCGCATCGAGATGATCATCCCCTGCTTGGAGATGTCCTTCGAGGTCGTCTCGTGCACGAGGTCCATCCCGGGGTCCTGCCGCTCCTTGGAGAGGAACTTGTAGCGGACGGTGACTTCGGTCTGGACGTGCACCACCTCGAGGGTGCGCCGCTCCTCCATGTCGCTCTCCCGCACTGCGCGGCGATTGTATCGGTCGCTCCCGGGGGCAGCAAGGACTACCCCGTACCCATGCCCGTCCCTGTGCCCCTTTCGGGCCCTTCCTCGCCGCGATCGTTGATCCGCCCACGGAGCCGGGGTACGATTCCCGCCCCTGTGGGGCAAGCGCACGGTCACTCCCCCCCGCCTCCCGCGCGGAGCGCCCCACGTTCCCGCCTGGAATCCGGCCACATCTCGGACAGGAGGCAGCGATGATCGTCGGCGTCATCGGATCGGGTTCGATCGGACCGGACCTGGCCTACGGGTTCGTCTCCTCCCTGGCCAGGACCGAGGGCGGGAAGGTCTTCCTCCTCGACATCAGGAAGGAGGCCCTCGACGCCGGCGTCAAGCGGATCCAGGGGTACGTCTCGAAGGCCGTGGCGAAGGGGAAGCTCGCGCCCAAGGCCGCGGCCGCCATCCAGGAGGCCCTCGTCCCCACCATGGAGATGAAGGACCTCGCCGCCTGCGAGTACGTCCTCGAGGCGGCCACGGAGGACCTCCCGATCAAGCAGGCGATCCTGAGGCAGCTCGAGCAGGTCGTCTCCAAGGACTGCCTGATCGGCTTCGCCACCTCGGGCATCCCGCGCGCGCGGATCGCGGCGGGCGCCCAGCGCCCCGAGCGCTGCTTCGTCAACCACCCGTTCTACCCCGCGTGGCGCGCCCTCCCGATCGAGATCGTGCCGTCGCCTGACGCCGCCCTCAGCCTCCGCATGACCGACACCATGAAGAAGCTGGGCAAGGTCCCGATCGTCACCGCGGACGTCCCCTGCTTCGCGGCCGACGACATCTTCTGCAACTACTGCGCCGAGGCCGCGCGCATCTTCGAGGAGGGCGTCGCGACGCCGGCCCAGGTGGACAAGATCGTGGACGACGCCATCGGCGGAGGCGGCCCGTTCAACGTGATGGACCTTACGCGCGGGAACCTCCTCGGCGTGCACTGCATGATCCTCATGAAGGAGGCCCCGACGGGGACGGAGTGGTTCACGCCCCCGCCCAGCCTCGCGAAGCAGGGCCTGACGCCGTGGCACGACCGCGCGAAGCCCGGCGACCCCGCGCACGACGAGGCCCTCAAGCGCGAGGTGCTCGACCGGATGCTGGCGGTGCTCCTCGGCCGCGTGTACTTCGTCGTCGACCGCGGAATCTGCGACGCCTCGGACCTCGACTGGCTGACGCAGAACGCCCTGGGCTTCCGTCAGGGGCTCCTGTCCCTCGCGGAGTCCCTCGGGGCGGAGCGCGTCCACGACCTCTGCACGAGGTACGCGAAGAGGTTCAAGGGGTTCGAGGTCCCCGAGAGCATCCAGAAGAAGCGCCTGGTCGCGTTCCTGCGCACGGTGACCGTCACGCGGGACGGAGACCTCGCCGTCGTGGCGATCCGCCGCCCCGAGGTGAAGAACGCGCTGTCGGCCCAGGTCATCAGCGACATCGAGGCGGCCTTCCAGGCCCTGGGGCGCGACGCCGGCGTGCGTGGCGTGGTCCTGACGAGCTTCGACGGCGCCATCGCGGGGGCGGACATCCTTGAGCTCGCCGCTCTCAAGTCCCCCGAGGAGGCCGTGGCGAAGTGCCGGCGCGGCCAGGGCGTGCTCGACGCGATCGCCTCGTTCCCGAAGCCCGTGGTGGCGGCGCTGGACGGCCCCGTGATGGGCGGAGGGGCGGAGATCAGCATGGCCTGCCACGCCCGCGTCGTCGGCCCGGGCCTGATGATGGCGCAGCCCGAGGTCAACCTCGGGATCATCCCCGGCTACGGCGGGACGCAGCGCCTCCCGAGGCTCATCGGCCTGGAGCGCGGCCTCGACCTCCTCAGGACGGGCCGCCCCGTAGGGGCCAAGGAGGCCTGCGCCTGGGGCTGGGCCACGGGCCAGCCCTCGCCCGACTTCGTGGGGGAGGCGAAGGCGCTCCTCCGCAGGCACCTCTCGGGAGAGGTCCTGCTCGCCGCGGTGGACCCGAAGCCGGTTCCGGTCCCCGACACGCTGCCCAGGGTGGACATCGGCCACCGCTCGATTGCGATCGACTCGATCCTGGTGGACGCCGTGCGCAAGGGGCTCACGCGGCCGCTCTCCGAGGGGCTGGCCGTGGAGGCCGAGGGGTTCGGCAGGTGCCTCGACACGGTGGACATGGACATCGGCATGAAGAACTTCATCCAGAACGGCCCGCGCGTGCCGGCGACCTTCCTCCACGAGTAGGAGCCCATTCAAGGAGACCGCGATGGCCAGGACAGGAAAGGACGCGAGTGTCGTCATCCTCGACGGGGGCCGCCGGACGCCCAGGGCGGACATCCTCGTCGAGAACAAGAGGCCGGGGCTCTTCTCGCGCCTCTCGGCGACGCACCTCGGGGGGCTCGCGATCGGGGCCGCGATCGAGAGGACGAAGGTCGATCGGAGCCTCATGGGGCACGTGGTGATGGGGATGGCGGCGCAGAGCCACCGCGACTCGATCTACGGCGCGCAGGGGATGCGCTGGCGTGCGGGTCTCCCGAACGACGTCCCGGCGCTCACGGTCGCGCGGATCTGCGGGAGCGGCGCGGAGGCGATCGCGGTCGGCTGCGAGATCATGCTCGCCGGACTCAGGCACGACGAGGAGCGCCCGTTCCTGGTCGTCGGCGGCGCCGAGAGCATGCAGTACCCGTTCAGCCTCTATGAGTACCGGGGGAAGAAGGTCGGGGAGGGAGTTCAGAAGTACGGCCCGCTCGACCCGAAGGCGCTGCCCCCTGGGACGCACCTCCAGGACGCGCTCCTGATGGGCCTCTACGACCCGAGCGCGAAGATGTCGATGGCGAACACGGCGGAGGAGCTCGGCCGGAGGTTCGGGATCACGCGGCAGCAGGCGGACGAATTCGGCTATCGCTCGCATCGCCTGGCGAAGCAGGCGCGGGACGCGGGGGCCTTCGCGGAGGAGACCGCGCCGGTGACGGTGCAGGAGGACGGGGGGGCCGCCCCGGTCACGGTGAAGCACGACACGCACATCATGGACGAGGTCTCGCTTGCGGGGATGGCGCGCCTCGCCCCGGCGTTCGAGCCGAACGGCGTCATCACGGCGGGGAACGCAAGCGCGGTCGTGGACGGCGCCGGGGCGATGGTCATCGCGAAGGAGTCGGACGCGGAGAGGCACGGGTGCAAGCCGCTCGCCCGCATCGCGGGGATCGGTGTGACGGCCTGCGACCCGCAGATCATGGGATGGGGGCCGGTCCCGGCGGTGAAGAAGGCGCTGGAGAAGGCGGAGATCGACGGGGGAAAGGTGGACCAGGTCGAGCTGAACGAGGCCTTCGCCCCGCAGGCACTCGCGTGCATCCGCGAGTTCGAGAAGATGGGGATCGACCCTGAGAAGGTGAATCCACTGGGCGGGGCAATCGCTCTCGGCCACCCGCTCGGGGCGACCGGCGCGATCCTGACGCTGACGTGCGCCTACGCACTGCGACGGACGAAGAAGCGGTACGGCCTGGTCACGATGTGCATCGGCGGCGGCCAGGGGATCGCGCTCGTCCTCGAGGCCCTGTAGACGGCCACGGCGCCGACGAACCCGAGCGGGCCCGCATGTCGGGCCGGGGCCGAACTTGTGAGCGCCGCGCCGCCGCGCTAGAATGGGCGCCCTTGGGAGGACCCGCCATGCTTGCGTACGGCGAGCCGATGCCCGCCCTGGACCTGATCGGCCTCGACGGGAAGAAGTTCCCGCTGGAGACCTACCGGAAGAAGCGCCACGTCGCGTTCGTCTTCTTCCGCGGGTCGTGGTGAGGCCCCTGCGTCTGGAACCTCGTGGGGGTTCAGAAGCGGTGGCTGGACATCGAGCAGCTCGGCGTCGTCGTCGTCGCCGTGAGCGCGGACAAGCCTGAGTCGCTCGCGGCGCTCAGGGAGAGGAAGCGGCTCTCCTTCCCGATCGTCCACACGCCGAACGGCGAGGCCTTCAAGCTGCTCCAGGTGTTCAAGAAGGACGCCCAGCCGAACGCTGTCCCCGTGCCGGGGCTGATGATCTTCGACCGCACGTTCGTCCTCCGGTACACGGAGCTCAGGGACTCCCTCCTCTTCCGCGTCGGCGCGAAGTCGCTCCTGCGCGAGCTGCCGAAGCTCGCGTTCGAGCTCGTCCCGAAGGGGTAGATCGTGCTGCGCCTGCTGCCTCTCCTCCTGGCCGCCGCGGTCCTCGCGGAGGACCCGCCGAAGCTCCCCGACGAGGAGGCCCTCGCGCTCCGCGAGCGAATCTGGACCGCCCTCGAGGACGGCAGCGCGAAGACGGTCGAGGCCCTGCGGATCGAGCTGGAGCGGAAGAGGCTTACCGTGAGGCAGGTCGAGGAGCTGATCCGCGCGGGGAAGCCTTACGCCGACGAGCAGAAGGGGAGCGACGTCCGCGACGTCACCGTCCGGTTCGACGGGTCCGAGGCGGAGTACGGGCTCCACGTCCCCGAATCGTACGACCCGGCGAAGCCGATGCCGCTCGTGGTCGAGCTCCACGGCACGGGTGATACGGGGCCGCACTACCTCGCCACGGGCGGGTGGAAGGAGCTCTCGGAGAAGGAAGGCTTCCTCGTCGCGGCGCCGACGGCCTCGCGCGAGCGCGGGCAGATCGGGACCCGGTACGGCGCGGAGCTCGTCTTCGACACGATCCGCGACGTCCGCGCTCACTACAACGTCGACATGGACCGTGTGTACCTCTCGGGATACTCGCGGGGCGGGCACGCGGCGTGGTGGCTGGGTATCTTCGCGACGGACCGCTTCGCGGGGATCGCCCCGAGGTCGGGCTCGGTGAAGCAGCTTCTCACGGTCGACTCGGACAAGGAGCGGATCTGGGAGTTCTTCCCGAACGTGAGACGCCTCCCGATCTACATCCTCCACGGGGCGCAGGACCCGATGGTCCCCTCGGAGGCGGCCCACGCCGCCGCGGCGAGGCTGAAGGAGCTCGAAGGGGACTACGTCTTCGACGAGCGCAACCCGGGGGGGCACACGATCTACGCCGATCGGAACGACGAGTTGTGGGCCTTCTGGAAGGAGAAGGCGCGCGATCCGCTCCCGAAGAAGGCTTCCTGGGTGATGAACGACAAGCTGTTCGCGCGCGCGTGGTGGCTGACGATCGACGAGATCCGCGCCTCGGGAGGGACGCTCGAGTACGTGATCCAGGACCACACGGGGCACACGATCGAGCGGAGGAACCTGGCGATCGACACGGCGAGGGCGACGGCGGAAGTCGAGGGGCGCACGACGATCCGGATCACGGGGCGGAACTGCGGTAAGGTGACGCTTCGGCTCGACGACCGGATGGTGGACCTGGACCAGGAGGTCACGATCTGGGTCGAGGGGAAGGCGGAGAAGCACAAGTTCACGAGGTCGATGAAGACGCTACTGGAGACGGCGGCGGAGCGGCTCGATCCGGGGATGGCCTTCACGGTGAAGACGACGGTGCGGGTGCCGTAGGGTGGGAAGCACGGGGAGCTCCACGAACGACGATGCCGGGTGGCCACCGTCGTGGACGTCGATATCTGATATCTGACATCTGAGGTCTGATATCAGATAGGACCGGGAAACCGCGGGGTTGCCGGGACATATCTGATATCAGACCTCAGATTTCAGATATCAGATGTCGGCGTCCATGACGATGGCCACCCAGCCTCGACGTTCGTGGGGCCCCCCATCCTTCTTGCTTCCTCCCTCGCCGTAGGCTAGCCTCCCTCGCCGACAGTCCCACTCGACACCTGGATGCCCCATGAAAGACGAACTCCGCGAGTTCCTGGCCTTCCTCGACCGGAAGGGCTTCAAGGTCACGCGCCCCCGGCGCGTGATCGCGGAGGTCGCCTTCTCCACGCACAAGCACTTCACGCTCGAGGACCTGATCCGGATGACCCGCCAGCGCGACCCGTCGATCGGGCGCGTCACCGTCTACCGCACCCACGCGCTGATGGTCGAGGGAGGGTTCATCGACAAGGTGAGCGTCGCCGACGGGCCCGCGAGCTACGAGCACACCACGTACCACCCTCACCACGACCACATGGTGTGCGAGTCGTGCGGGCGGATCATCAACTTCCGCGACGAGACCGTGGAGCGCTTCCCCGAGGAGGCCTGCCGCGCGCAGGGGTTCGAGCCCTCGTCGCACATCCTGACGATCTTCGGGACCTGCCAGCGATGCCTGAAGCAGGGCCCGTCGCGCGGCGATGGAACGCGCGCGCGCGGCGGCTCGGGCCGATGAACGCCTACCAGGCCAGCACCTCCCCGACGAAGCTCCGCGGCGCCTACTACACGCCGCTCGATCTCGCGCGCCTCGTGGTCCGACGACTCGCCCCTCGCCCCGAGGACGTCCTCGTCGACCCGGCCTGCGGCGACGGGAGCTTCCTGGAGGCGGCGCTCGCCGAGGGCGCCGCGCATGTCGTCGGATTCGACGTGGACGCCGACGCCGTCGAACAGGCGGGCGCGCGCCTCGCGGGGGCGGCGACCGTGCGCCACGCGGACGTGCTCGCGCAACCCGGCATCGAGAGCCTCCTGGGCGCCGTGCCGCGACACGGGCGGCTCCTCGTCGTCGGGAATCCGCCGTACGTCGAGGCGAAGCGGCTGGCGCGCGACATGAAGCGGCGCCTGGCCGAGAGGCACCCGGACGCCGTGGACGGCGCGCCGGACCTGTACCTGTACTTCCTCCACGTGTGCCTCGGCTGGCTCAGGGGAGCCGACCGCCTCGCCTTCGTCCTCCCGAACAAGGTCCTGGTCAACGCGAATGCGCAGCGGGTCCGGGAGCGCCTCCTCGACGAGGGGACCCTCCGCGGCCTCTGGCTGGCCACGCAGGCGGGGCTCTTCCCCGGCGCCGCGGTCTACCCGATCGTCCTCTTCGCCGGCCCGGGCGGCGGCGCCGTCGAGGCGGTCCGTCTGTCACGGGATGCGGCCGGGACCCTCGCGACCGGACCCGCCGTCCACGTCGCGGGAAGCCTCTTCGAGTCGACGAGGTCGCGCGCCCTCTACGCCCCTCCCACGGAGCCGATCCTCGCCGACGCGCTCACGCGCCTGGGTTCGCCTGGGATGCGCCTCGGCGACCTGCTCGACATCCGATGGACCGTGTCGTTCCATCGCGCGGGTCTGCGCGAGCAGTACGTCACGGCCCGCCGCCCCGAGGGGCCGCACGCCAAGAGGTTCCTGGGAGGCGGTCCTTTCGCGGGGAACGGCGAGGTCGCCCGATACCGACTCCGCTGGGCCGGGTCCTGGATCCGCTACGACGAGGAGGAGCTGTCGCGGGTCGGCAACGCCGTGCCGGGGCCCGAGACCTACGCGGTCGGCAAGCTGGTGATCTGCCAGAACGGCCGCACCCTGCGCGCCGCCTGGGACGCCGACGGCTACGTCCTCAAGGACACCTTCCTCGCCGGACTCGTGAGGGAGACGGACCACGTCCTCGCGAGGCATCCCCGGGCGATCGTGGGCCTGCTCGCGACGCGCGCGGTCCACTTCTTCTACTCCCACGTCTTCCTGGGCGGCCACGTGGGCGGCGGCTACCTTCACTTCCTACGGTCGTTCCTCGTCGACGTGCCGATCGGGACCTGGGCCGACGAGCAGGCGCGCGAAGTGCAGGAGCTTGTCCGCGGGATCGAGCAGGGGCCCGACGCGGAGGCCGAGGAGCGTATCGAGGCGATCGCCTCGGAGGCGTTGGGTCTGGAGGAGGCCGAGTCCGCCGCGATCGCCGCGTGGGCGGCGACGGACCCGAACTGGACGGCGCGGGAACGTGTCAGGCCTCCCAAACCGATCGAATGACCTCTCCTCCCCATGCCGGTCCCCTTGCCCGAGGCCTCTGGGCCCTCGTCGTGGGCCGCTTCACGCTCGCGACCGGGTTCTCCCTCTCCTACCCGTTCATCGCCATCTACTTGAAAGAGCGCCTCCTCCTCTCCGCGTCACTCGTGGCCGGCCTCTTCGCCGTCAGCGGCATCGCGGTCTGCACCGGGATGCTCATCGGCGGGGAGCTGGCCGATCGCATCGGATCGCGGCGCATCATGCTCGCCTCGCTCTTCATGCGGGTCCTCTTCGCGCTCGCCTATAGCGCCTGCGTCACGTGGGAGGCCTCGTTCCCGGTCTTCGCCCTCGTCCACGTCCTCAACTCCCTCCTGTTCGGCCTGTACGAGCCCGCCTCGCAGGCCCTCCTCACCGACCTGCTCGGGGAACGCGAGCGGATGGAGGGCTTCAGCCTCCTCCGGATCGGCGGGAACGCGGGATGGGCGATCGGCCCCGCCATCGGAGGGTTCATCGCGGAGAGGTCGTTCGGCCTGGCCTTCGAGGTGAGCGCGGCCGTGTACCTGGCGGCCGGGGTCCTGACGCTGCTCTGGGTCCCGAACCCCGGCCCCGCCCGACCCCACGACGGGTTCCGCTGGGGGGCCATGGCCGGCGTCCTCGGCCACGTGGCCGCCGACGTCCGCTTCCGGAGTGTCTGCTTCCTGGCCGTGCTCCTCGGCATGACGATGGGGCAGCTCGTCCTGGGGATGTCGCTCTACTGCACGCAGGAGCTGTCCCTGCCGAAGTCGCAGATCGGATGGCTCCTCACGCTGAACGGGTCGATCGTCGTCGCGCTGCAGGTCCCGGTCACGCGCATGCTCAGAAGGCCGCGACTCACCACGTCTCTGGCCCTCGGGAGCCTCCTCTACGCCATCGGCTACGCGGGAATGGGGCTCTCCTCCGGTTTTCGCCACCTCGCCATCGCTATGACCGTCGTCACGCTCGGGGAGATCGTCGTCTCACCCACGATGGACGCCCTCGCGGCGAACCTGTCTCCCGCGAGGTTCGTCGGCCGCTATCGCGGCGTGTTCAGCCTGGCGCAGCAGGGAGGCCGCGTGCTCGGCCAGCCGACGTGCGGACTCCTGCTCGACTACCTGCCGGGACACCGGGTCGCCCAGTGGCTCATGCTCGCCACGCCTGCCGCGATCGCCTCCCTCGGTTACCTCGCCCTCCGGCGCCGACTCACCCCCCAGGAGGAGTTCGGCGCGCCCGCCTCGACCCCCCTCCCGGCCCCAGACGAGCAGGTCTGAGGCCTCCCGAAAAGTGATGGGTTTTCCAGCAGTGCAAGAGGGTGACTGCTGGGAATTCCAGCACTTCTCGGTGCGCGCAGAAGTTCGCGCAGCGCGTGCATTTCATAGCAAGGCGCTTGCTGGCTGGCGGTTACATCGCCAGATCGCGGGAATCCTCCTCCTGGCCCTCCGCTTGTCTCATAGATACGCACCTCCCCTCGGTAGTCGAGGGTGGGCGAGAGTCGGAGGGACATCCGTGGTGAAGCGCATCGGTCGTCGCGGCGTGGTCATGATCTTCGCGGTCTCCATGCTCGTCCTGCTTTCCCTGATGGGCGCGACGTTCGCCTCCGTGGCCCGCATCGAGCGGACCGTCAGCCGCAACTACGTCGACCTGGTCCGCGCCCGCATGCTCGCGAGCTCCGGCGTGGAGTCGGCCATCGCGCGCCTCACGAAAGACGCCTCCGACCCCGCCCGCTGGGGCGCGTGGGCCTGCCCCGAACCGACCGCGCCGCTCCCGTCCCTCGTCACGCCCTCGTACCCAGTCGACCGCAACCTCGACGGGCTCCTGACCAACCACGATCGCGTCCTCGTCGACGGCGAGCGTCGCGGCGTCTCCGCCCTCCTCGCCGGCACCTACATCTACGACGGCGACTCCGCCGCCGTCCGCGTGACCGAGGCCTCCTCGCGCTTCCCCCTCGACCTCGCCAACCCCCGCATGAGCGCGATGATCGCCGCCCTCTGCCGCGCCGCGGGCCTCTCCCCCGCCGTCGCGGCCGCCCTCGAGCGGCACCGCGGGAGCCCCACGATGGCCGTGCTGCGCGAGCGCCTCTTCGCGGAGCGCGTCGTCGACGACGAGGGGTGGGCGCATCTGCGCGCGCTCGTCTCCATCGGCACCTGGCGCGACCCGAACGTCGTCCAGCCCGTCCCGATCGACGAGCGGCGCCGCCGCGGCCTCACCGCCTCGGCGAGCGGCGACTTCGGCTCGGGAGACCACGTCTACACTTGGGAGGAGGTCCGCCCCACGCAGATTCGCCTCGCCCGCGGCGGGAGGCCGCCGGTGTACCTCCAGGAGGCCGCCAAACCCGTGATCGTGGCGCTCCTCGCGGGCCTGCAGGGCTTCTACCTCGACGAGGAGTCGACCGCGCGGCCGATGCGGATGGCCTACGAGATGCTCGACTCGCGCTACTCCTACGAAGGGGCCGATGGGAGCCTCGGCCTGATCCGCCTGACGCCCCCGATCGCGTACGCCCAGGCCGAGGCGATCGCGGACGGGCTGATCGCGCGCCGCGCCGCGCGCCCCTTCCGCGAGTGGAGCGACTTCGAGCGATTCGTGAAGGAGGACCTCCTCCCGCGCGGGGCCGTCGACCTCCAGCAGGCCGACGTCCTCTGCACGAACGCGAATCCCAACACCTGCGTGAACGACTTCAACACCACGCACGAGCGGTTCCGCTGGGTGGACAAGACCGACCTCACCGCCTGGAGCACCGAGTTCTCGCTGTCGCCCACGGGCTCGTTCGAGATCGAGTCGCTCGGCCGCGTGCTGGGGGCCCGCCACGAGACGCTCGCGGAGGCGCAGGTCACCGCGACGGTGCGCGTGTTCGAGCTGCACCGCGAGACCTCGCAGAAGCAGTTCCTGCGCGAGCACTGGCAGGACGGCGCGCCGCTCGAATCGATCCTCGGCCGCGAGCACGGAACGGGCACGACGCGGGGACGAATGGCGCTCACGAGCTTCCCCGAGCTGCCCCGGGCGGAGTTCCTCCGCGACGCGGACTGGGACGGACACCTGGAGCTCGCCACGAAGAAGGCGGAGGTCGGCGACGCCAGGTTCACGGCCTCGTTCGAGGACGGCGTGGCGCCCGAGACCGGCCAGGGCGTGATTCCCGACGTCAACGGCCCGTTCGCCGAGCGCCTCCTCGCCGACCGCGGGTCCAACGTCGGGAAGGTCTTCCCCGACGGCGTCTACAGCGAGCTCGACAGCGTGCCGATGTTCGACTTCCAGCCCGAGTCGCTGGACGACCTCGCGGTGTCGATGTGGCTCAAGCCGCACTACTTCCCCGAGCACGCGGGACGGTCGCGTGTCTACCTCACCTGGCAGAGCCCGGCGACGTTCCGCTGGGAGCCGGAGGGGAGGCCGATCGAGCTGTCCCACGGGATCTACCAGGTCGTCACAGCGGGCGGGGAGCGCGGGAGCGAGGACGGCTACCAGTACTACTGGATCGACCTCTGGGACACGGGGGCGATCCTCGCGGGAGGGACGATCGGTGCATGGTCGACCTCGGTCGCGACGCCGTCGATCAACCACCGCGGGCACGGCCACGAGTCGATCCAGCGCTTCGGACAGACCTGGGGAACCGCGCTCGACTCCGGGAAGTGGGTCCACATCGCCTGGGTCCACACCGCGAGGCGGCTCGGCCCGCAGGCGGACACGTATCCCGGCAACAAGTGCGAGGTCGACACGCTCTACATCAACGGCGAGCGGGCCGGCGCGCCGTTCTGCATGGAGATGACCGACGCCGACACAATCACGACGCACGAGGGGGAGCCGATGCGGCTCGGCGAGCGTCGGGCGCACCCGTTCCAGAATTCGGTCCCCGACGCGACGATCGACGAGGTCCAGGTGTGGGACGCGATCGACCTCGCCCGCGCGGACGAGAAGATGACGACGATCTTCCGCGACGGGCGCTACTACGCCGAGGACGACGCGACGTTCCGCTCGGCGCCCCTCGACCCGGCGAACGGGCGGCCGGTGCGCCTCTGCTGGGCCGCCTGGACGAGCCTCTCCACGATCGAGGCCCCCGAGGGCAAGGTGGTCCTCGACGTGGTCGACTCCGCGACCGGGGCGAGCCTCGTGGGCGGGCCGAGCGACGCCGCAGGCGGGATGCGGATCGACCGCGTAGCGGCGGGTCCGGCGAGGTACACGGCGAGGTTCCTCTCGGGCGTCCCGTTCGGCGAGCCCGTCGTCACCTCTCCGAGCCTCGACGACGTGACGATCGCCTGGACGGCCGGTCCGCGGATCCTCTCGTGGGTATGGGAGTAGATGACACCCCGGGTAACCATGTTCGGCGCACGGACACGGAGCGCGGCGGAGCGGTTCACGTAACGTGCGGCGCTTCAGCGCGATGCATCCGCGGTTCGTGCGCCCTCCGTGGCTGACGGTTTGCACATGACCGACCGACGCAAAGTGTGCGCTCACTCGGTGACTGCCATGTACCCGCTCTCCTCCCGATTCGACATCGTCATGGGCCCGGCCGACGGACAGCGTCCGTCGCCGCCGAAGGCCGCCAAGGCCAACAAGGGGAAGACCCCCGGCCCGCTCCCCGCCGTCGACCCGCAGAAAGACGCCCGCTCGCCGCGCAAGCAGCGCGAGACGTAGGCGGCTTCACCCCTGCACGAACGCGGAGAGACGCTCCAGCGACGGGCGACGCCCCGCGTCGCCCGTACATTGGGAATCGGGCCCAGCCTGTACGGGCGAGCCGGTGGCTCGCCCCTCGCCTGCACGATCAACCCATCCGATCCCGGACACGCAGCCACGGTTTACAAGCTCACCCGCGTTCGTGGAACCCTCGGCCGGTCCTCCGCTTGCTCACGTTGTTGCGTCTCGGGGTGTAACCGGGTGCTTACAGGCACGCGCATTCCGTGCCTTAATGGGTTTCCATTCGCTCGATCCCGCAACACCATGACCACGCATGTGTAACAACTCGGTGTAACGCCTCGTGACGGCGGCACGAGCGTTGCTCACCTGAGTGACCTTCGAGTCAGGGGGGTCACCGTTGCAGAGAATCGTCCTCGCCGTTTTCCTCGCCTCCACGCCCGTACTCGCCACGACCGTCGTCAAGCTCGACCTATCCGAGGTCGTCCATCAGTCC
The DNA here is from genome assembly GCA_964649705.1 of uncultured Planctomycetia bacterium. Taxonomy (GTDB): domain Bacteria; phylum Planctomycetota; class MHYJ01; order WSZJ01; family CAZYRM01; genus CAZYRM01. The sequence goes on along the minus strand of CAZYRM010000030.1, from coordinate 7,946 downwards.
GACCGCGCGTCCCTCGCGACGGTCGTCTCCGTACGGAGCGAGTGGTCCGCCTCCGAGTCCCGCGCCTACACGACCGTGACCTTCCGCGTCGAGCGCGACCTCATCGGCCCCCTGCCGAACCCCGAGTTCACCCTCCGCCTCCTCGGCGGCGTCGCCCAGCGGCCCGATGGAGAAGTGATGCGCCAGGTCGTCCACGGCATGCCCGAGTTCCAGGTCGGAGAACGCACGATCGTCTTTTCCGTCAACGACGCCCGCCTCTACTGCCCCGTGGTCGGATGGTACCAGGGCTGCTACCGCGTGCGCCTCGACCCGGAGACGGGCGAGGACCGCGTCTACGACAACGATGGCCTCCCCGTGACCTCGCTCTCCACGCGCGACGTGAAGGTCTCCGCCGAGGGTCGCGCCGTGACGCTCGCCGCGTTCCTCTCCAAGGTCGGGGAGCTGCGCGCGCTGCCCGTGGAGGAGCGGACGACGCCGCCCACGTACGTCGAGCGCATCCAGCACCCCGAAGGGAAGGTCGTTCTTCCCGCGGGAGGTCATGAGGAGTCGAGGCACACATCGGACGAGGGGCCCGCGTGGCCCCTGGGACTCGCGGCGGCGCTGGTCGCGCTCGGGGTGATCCTGGGAATCCGGAGGAAGTAGATGACGAACCGGTGTCGCGTCGCGAGGTCGCTGCTCTTCCTGGCCGCCGCGCAACTGCTGTGCGGCTACGTCCTCATGGGCGGACGGTGGGCGCAGTCCGCGATCCCCGTCTCGTACTACACCAATACCCAGGCGACGGTCCCCGGCTGGGAGGCCTCCGTGCGCGCCGGGTTCCAGCACTGGGACGACGTCCCGAACTGCGTGATGGACTTCACATGGCAGGGGCAGACGAACCGGATCGCCACCACGTCTGACAACATGAACGTCGTGTCCCTCTCCCCCGACCCCGCCGCCCTCGGGAGCGGCACGCTCGCGGTGACGACGAACTGGTACTGGTCGAACAACACGTTCAGCGAGTTCGACATGGAGTGGAACCAGAACCAGAACTGGTCCACCGCGGGCGAGAGCTGGAAGATGGACGTGGAGTCCGTCGCGGCGCACGAGGCGGGTCACGCGCTCGGCCTCGACCACACGAACATCTACGAGGCGACCCTGTACCCCTCCACGGGCGCCGGGGAGCTGTTCCGCCGCTCGCTCCACGCCGACGACATGGCAGGGGCGCAGGCCCTCTACCCGGGGCAGGACGCGACCGGATTCGCGGTGAGCGGGCGAGTGACTCTTGACGGCGTCGGGTTCGGAGGCGTGACGGTGACGCTCGGCTCGGCGAGCGCGGCGACCGACGTCAATGGCGCGTACTCATTCGCCAACGTCGCGAACGGCACCTACACGGCCCGCGCGGCGAGGAGCGGCTACACGTTCTCGCCGACGAGCCGCTCCGTCACCGTGAACGGCGCGGACGTCACCGTGGCGGACTTCGCGGGGACCTCGAGCACGGCGGGCACGAGGTACTACACGCGCGACCACAGCCCGAACCTCTCGATCCCCGACAGCGGATCGACGACGAGCACCATTGCGATCGCCGAGAACCTTGCGATCACCGAGGTGAACGCCTACGTCCTGATCCGCCACACGTACGTCGGCGACCTGGTCGTGAGCCTCAGGTCGCCCGGGGGAACCACGGTGACGCTCCACAACCGGACCGGAGCGGACGGCGACGACATCGTGGGCTGGTACGACACGACGCTCTCCCCCGCCCAGGCCCTTTCCGCGTTCAACGGGCAGTCGAGCGCGGGGACCTGGACGCTGACGATGGCGGACCAGGAGGCCCAGGACGTCGGGACGCTGGACCTGTGGAAGATCGAGATCGCGGGGACGGCGCAGCAGCCCGCGCCCCAGCCTCAGACGTGGTCGATCTCCGGACGCGCCACGTCCGGCGGGAACGGCCTCGCGGGGGTGACGGTGACGCTCGGAGGCGCGGGGTCGGGCTCCGCCACGACGGACGCCTCGGGCAACTACACGTTTGCCGGGCGGCCTGACGGGAGCTACACGGTGACGCCGTCCCTCACGGGCTGGACGTTCACGCCCGCCTCGCGCTCGCTGACGGTGGCGGGGGGAAACGTGGCCGGCCAGGACTTCGCTGGGACGCAGCCGCAGGCGGCGCCGTCCGCCGCGACACCGGCGATCGGCCTCGGGTCGGGCGGAGGCGGCTACGTCGAGATGGTGAACGGGGCCTCGACGGGGTTCACGAACCTGCGCTGGAACCGGATCGGTTGGACGGCCTACCAGGACGCGGTCGGAGAGACGCGCGTCGCGGCGGGAGACATCGACGGCGACGGCCGCGACGAGCTGGCGATCGGGACGGGGACCTACACGACGACGGGCGGGTACGTCCAGATCCGTGACGACGCCGTGGCGAACCACGCGCTCCTGCGCTGGGTCAGGCTGAACGACTCCGCGTACAACGGGCGGAATGGGGAGACGTGGCCGGCGTTCGGGAACATCGACGGCGACGCGCGGGACGAGCTCCTCGTGGGCTTCGGGACGACAGGCGGCGGAAAGTGCCTGGTGTTCGACGACGCATCGGCGAATTACGTCCTCCTGCGCACGCTGAACACGGGCTGGACGGCGTACAACAGCGCGGTCGGAGAGGTGCGCCCCTCGTGCGGGGACGTCGACGGCGACGGGCGTGACGAGATCGCGCTCGGGCTGGGGACGTACGCCTCGTCGGGGGGCTACGTGAAGGTCATCGAAGACGCGACGCAGGGCTACGCGAATATCGCCTGGGTCCGCGTGCCCGACGCCGCGTACAACGCGGCGAACGGCGAGACGCGCCCCGCGCTCGGCGACGTCGACGGCGACGGGCGGGCGGAGCTCGTCGTGGGGATGGGGACCTACACGGCCAACGGGGGCCGGCTGTTCGTCTTTGACGACGGCGGGGCGGGCTTCGCGGCGCTGGAGACGCTGGCGGTCGGCACGGCGGCCTACAACGCGGCGAACGGCGAGACGCGCCCCGCCCTGGGGAACGTCGACGCCGACGGGGCGACGGAGCTGCTCGTGGGCTTCGGGACTTACGGGTCGGACGGGGGGCGCTTCGTGCAGCTCGACGACCGCGCGACGGGCTGGGGGAGCGGCGTCGCGGGGCGCGTGCACTGGAGCGGCTACAACTCCGCGAACGGAGAGACGTGGCCGACGTTTGGACGCTTCCGGTAGCCGTCTTGCCGCATCGCGCGCGGCCTGCTACGCTGACGCGGCAATGACGACGCCTGACGCCTGGGTCCACGTCCCCGTCATGGTGGAGGAGGTCCTCCGCTACCTCCGCCCCGAGGCGGGCGGGGTCTTCTACGACCTCACGCTCGGCCTGGGGGGCCACGCCCACGCCCTGCTCTCCCGCGCGCCCGCCGACGCGCGGCTGTACGGCCTCGACCGCGACCCCGAGGCCCTCTCTCGCGCACGGGAGCGCCTGGCCGCGTTCGGCGAGCGGGCCGTGACCCGGCACGGCAGCTTCGCGGACCTGGCGGAGGTCGCGGAGGTGGACTCCTGGCCCACCGCGACCGGGATCCTCCTCGACCTCGGCGTCTCCTCGCCCCAGATCGATGTCGGCGGACGCGGCTTCAGCTTCCGCCGCGAAGGACCGCTCGACATGCGGATGGACCCGACCTCGGGGGTGCCCGCCTGCGACTGGATCGAGCGCGTCTCGACGAAGGAGCTGGCGCACGCCCTGCGCGAGTATGCGGACGAGTTCAGGGCAGAGGCGATCGCGCGACGGATCCACGAGTCGCTCCCGATCCGGACGACGCGGGACCTCGTGCGCGTGATCGAGCGGGTCCTCCCGCCGAGGCGCGGGTCGCCTCACCCGGCGATGCGGACCTTCCAGGCCCTGAGGATCGCCGTGAACGACGAGCTCGGCGCGCTGGAGCGGGGCGTCCGCGCGGCGGCGGGCCGCCTGGCGCCCGGAGGACGCATCGTCGTCCTCTCCTACCATTCGGGGGAGGACCGCATCGTGAAGTGCTTCCTCCGCGACGAGGCGCGCGCGGGACGCCTCGTCGTGCTCACGCGCCGCCCTGAGCGGCCCACGATCGAGGAGTCGGGCAGGAACCCGCGGGCCGACAGCGCGAAGCTCCGCGCGGCGGAGCGCCCATCGACTTCCTCCGCCCCCGCAGGGTAGACTCCGAGTTCACCCCGAGCGAGCGAAGCGAGTCGAGGGGGGGATGGCAACCGACCGAGATCTCTACGTCCTGGAGCTGATCCTCCAGCGCGGCCTGGCGACCGCGGAGGAGGGGGGCCGCCTCGTCGCCGCGCTGCGCGAGGGGCGCTTCGCCAGTCTGGCCCAGGGGCTCCGCGCGCTCAAGCCCTGGACGCCCGAGCAGCAGACGGCGCTCGACGAGGTCCTGAAGGCCCTCCCCGAGACCGCGCTCACGGTCGGCGCCCCCGCGACGATGGGGGACCCGCGAGCCGGCTCTGCCAGCGCCCCCACGCCGATGACGCTCGCCTCGACGGCCCTGCGCAAGACGCCCGCGCCCGGGACGGGGACCGCGCAGCTCGCGTTCGATCGGTACGAGATCCTCGAGGAGATCGCCCGCGGCGGGATGGGGATCGTCTACAAGGGGCGCGACGTGAAGCTCAACCGCGTCGTCGCGCTGAAGGTCCTCGTCGGCGCGGCGACGCCCGAGATGATCGAGCGGTTCCGCCGCGAGGCCCAGATGGTCGCCGGGCTGCACCACCCCCGCATCCTCCCCGTCCACGACGTCGGCGACCAGGACGGGCTCTGCTACTTCACCATGGACTACGTCGACGGCGCCTCGCTCGCGCAGCTCATCCGCGAGAAGCGCGTCACGAGGCGCCAGGGGATCGAGATCCTGCGCGACACGGCGCTCGCCCTCCAGTACGCCCACGAGCAGGGGGTCATCCACCGCGACGTGAAGCCGGGGAACATCCTCGTCGATGTCTCCGGCCGGACCTTCCTCGCCGACTTCGGTGTGGCCCGCGCCACCGAGTCGCAGGCGAGGCTGACCGCGAGCGGCCATCCGATCGGGACGCCCCAGTACATGTCCCCCGAGCAGGGGGGCGGCGATGCCGCCTCGGTGGACGGCCGCACGGACGTCTACTCGCTCGGCGCGACGCTCTACGAGCTGCTCACGGGCCGCCCCCCGTACGAGGGGGACAGCATCATGGACATCGTCTTCCAGCTCATGACGAACGACCCTCCGCGGCCGCAGGAGATCGACCCGAAGGTCCCGCGCGACCTGGAGCTGATCACGCTGAAGGCGATCGAGCGGGACCGGGACCGCCGCTACCCGACGGCGAAGGCCCTCGCGGAGGAGCTGACGCGGTACCTGGAGGGGGAGGCGATCGAGGCGCGGCCGAGCGGCGTGTTCCGACACTCGTGGAAGCGCGTCCGCAAGCACCCCGTCCGCGCGACGGTGCTCGTCGCGGCGGCCGTCGCCGCGGCGGGATGGGCGGCCTTCGTCTTCTGGCAGACGGAGCGGGACCGCGGGCGTTCCGTGGACCTCATGGAGCAGGCGCGGCGCGAGAGGGACGCCGGGCACCATGAGGAGGCCATCAGGCTGCTCGGCAGCGCGATCTCGCTCGACGGAGGGAACCGCGCGGCGCGCGTCCTCGAGGAGACCTGCCGCGAGCAGATCCGCGGGCGCGAGGACCGGGCGAAGGAGGAGGCCCGCCTCGCCGAGATCGAGCTCCGCAACGAGCGACGGCGCCGCGCGCAGCCGTTCGCGGAGACGGCGCAGAAGATCCTCGACATGGGGGACGCACTGGCGCGGCATGGGGAGCTCGCCCGGCGGCGGGACCGGCTCCTGGAGGCGGAGGGGCTGCTCGAGAAGGCGCTCGCGGAGGACCCCGAGTTCGCCGAGGCGCTGTACGCCCGCGCGAGGGTCCGGCGGCAGATCGGACGCGAAGCGGAGGCGATCGAGGACCTCGAAAAGGCCGTGGCGATCCGGGACACCTACTCGTCGCCCTACATCGAGCTGATCTCCCTGCGAGCGGACCTCTACAAGAAGGCGCGGCGGCCGAGCGCTGGGATCGATCGCGCGGGGGGGCCGATCGCGTGGAGCTTCCGGGACGTCTCGAAGGACGAGGCGGCGCAGGAGCTGCTCGCGCGGATGCACGCGGACCTGGAGCGCGTCCTCGCGATCGGAGTGCGGCCCGAGGAGGCGAAGTACCTGAGGGGAACGATCGCGGCGATGGACGGGCGACCGGACGAGGGGATCCGCGAGCTGACCGAGGCGATCGCCGTCCACCCGTACTACGCGGAGGCATACGAGAAGAGGGCCTTCGCGTACCTCATGCGCGGGGACACCGACGCGGCGCTCGCGGACGTCGAGGAGGCCCTGGAGCTCGCCCCGGCGTTCGCGGAGGCGTGCTGCTACCGGGCGATGATCCGCCTCGCGCGCGGCGACGCGGACGGGGCGCTCGAGGACTTCTCGCGCGCCGCGGCGACCGACCCGGAGTTCGGCCAGGCGTGGTCGGGGATCGGCCTGGTGCACACGACGCTGGGACGGTGGAAGGAGGCCCTCGCGGCGTTCGACAAGCTGATCGAGGTCGGCCCCGACTCGAACGCGTACTTCAATCGGGGGACGGTCCTCCTGAACCTGAAGCGCTTCGAGGAGGCGAAGCTGGACTTCGACGCGTCGATCCGCGTGGACGAGCGCGAGCTCGGCCCCTGGGTCCACCGCGCGCAGGCGTGGCTGGGGCTCGGAAAGCTGGCCGAGGCGGAGAAGGACCTCGCGAAGGGCGCGGAGATCGACCCCGACCACGCCGTCGTGAGGATGACGCGCTCGAACCTCCTCAAGGCGAGGGGGGACCTGAAGGGGGCCATCGCCGAGGTGAACAAGGCGATCGCGAAGAACCCCGCGGAGGCGGTCTTCTGGTTCGCCCGCGCCGACTTCAAGAAGGAGGCCGGGGACGCGACGGGGGCACTCGCGGACCTGACCGCAGGGCTGAAGCTCCGCCCCGAGGACCTACGGGCGAGGAGCGACCGCGCGACGCTGGCCGCGGAGGCGGGGGACCTCGGGACGGCGAAGGCGGACCTCGACTTCGTCCTCGATCGCGTGCCTCAGGACGCGGCGATGCGGAATCTCCGGGGACGGGTCCTCGCGACGATGGGAGACGAGGAGGCGGCGCTCGCGGACCTCGACGTCGCCGTGACGGAGGAGCCGAGCGCGCCGACGCACCGCTTCTTCCGCGGCGTGATCCGCATGCAGGCGGGGAAGATGACCGGGGCCGCGGAGGACCTCGAGGCATTCTTGAAGCTCGTGCCGGACGGGCCCGAATCGGCCCGGGTGAAAGAGCTCCTGGAGGGCGCGCGGTACTGGGGGGCCCACCCGGACGACCTGCAGCGGGTCTCGAAGGCGGCGGATACCCTCCTGGAGGCGAGCGACCGGGCGGAGAAGGCCTACGCCGTCGAGGACTGGGGGCTGGCGACGGAGGAGTACCGCTCGGGCCTCGCGGCGATCGACGCCTGCCTGGCGGGCGCGGACGCGGAGCTCAGGCGCCGCGTGGAGACGGGCTCGGCGACGTCGCGCCTCCTCGTGAACGCCTGGTACAACCTGGCCTGCTGCCAGGCCCGCCGCGCGGAGCTGACCGAGGGTGCGGACCGTGAGAAGCTCCTCGCGGACGCGCTCCACGCCCTCGGCGAGTCGCTGCGCCTCGGCTTCGACGACCTCTCCCACGTCCGCGAGGACCGCGACCTGGCGCTCCTCCGCGGCCGCAAGGAGTTCGACGCCCTGCTCGCCCCGAAGTAGGCGCAGGTTCGCCAGCCTAGTGTCGCGTCAGGCGCTATCCTGGCGGTTTGATGGGTGCCCGCGATCGAGATCCAGATCCCAAATCCCAGATCCCACCGAGATCCCAAATCCTAACAAGTGGGTAGGCATCGTGTTGGGATTTGGGATCTCGTTGGATCCCTATCGCTCAACAGTTGCGCGGCGCGCGCAGTTGTTTCGGCGTGGACG
>CAZYRM010000029.1:0-50190 GCA_964649705.1 uncultured Planctomycetia bacterium | reverse complement strand
GTCGAGGTATCGCTTGACGGAGGCGCACCCCACAGGGATGTCCATTCGTGGATCGAAGACGAGCCTTCTCCGCGCCAGGCGGCCGGACGGCCCGGCGGATGCGGACCAGACCGTCGAGCAGTCCTTGGCGCTCCTGGCGGCCTTGGCAGTTCCGAGTGAATCTCGGATAGGGTTGCTGGCCGGACACCCATGCGAGCGTCAGGGGGGACCGTGAAACGGGCCGGTGCGCCCGCGCGCGACTCCAGCCCCCGACCCCTGGTCCGGCTCTTGTGCGGCGTGCTACCGGGTGGCCAGTGACGAGCACGCCACCGCCACCGACACAACATTCCCCGTCGCGTCCAGTAGCGTTGCAGGACGAACGAAACGCCCCCGGCGAACTCTCGCTCGCCGGGGGCGTCGTTGATTCCGTCTTTCAGCTACCTGCAGTTCCCCGCCGCCGGGAATAGCTCTCCGTTCGCATTCCGATACGCGACGTCGTCGTACCTCCGCCACGTCACATGGCGGAACGATCCGAGCTGGTCCTCCATGAACTCCACGAACCCTCCGGCCGTGGGATAGACGCCCGTCGTCAGGGCCACCTCGCCGCGGAGGTCCCCGTCGAAGTCGCCCACCGCGGGCCTGACCTCGCCCAGGGCCCCGTTGTACCCGGACCACGCCATCCGGCCGCCGCCCCTCGGGGCGAAGCCGCCGGTCTGGTCGTCGAACACGAAGAAGAGGCCGTTCCCGCCCTTCTCCAGGCCGAGGACCGCCTCGGCCCGACCGTCTCCGTCCACGTCTCCCGCCGCGGGCCAGACGGCCCCGCGCGCGGAGTTGTAGGCGGGGAACGGAATGGTCAGGATGGCCAGCGTCGCCCAGTTCGCCGTCCGGTCGTCGCGGATCTCGACGCGCCCGGCCCCGCCCACGCCGAACCCGATCACGAGCTCGTCGCGTCCGTCGCCGTCCACGTCTCCCGCGGCCACCCGGACCTCGCCGTTCGCGGAGCGGTATCCGGCGGTCCCCGCCGTGAACCAGCCCAGGAAGGCGTGGTTGCGGTTCGCGTCGTCGAACGCCCCGCCGATCCCCGCGCCGCTCGTGCCCAGGCCAAACACGATCTCGGCCTCCGGGTCGTCGTCGATGTTCGCCGCGCAGGGCCTCACGAGGCCGTTCCTCGCGTTGTAGGCCGTCCACGGGACGCGGAGCCACGACATGTGGTCATTCCGGCCGAACCCGTCCCGCCGGGTCTCGATCCAGCCGCCGTTCTGCGGGAACGTCCCGATCCCGAGGATCACCTCGTCCAGGCCGTCGTTGTTGATGTCGCCCATCGCCGTGTGGACCGCGCCGTTCGCGGCGTTGTACGGCCCGAACGGCATCAGCCGAAGCGGGAGGAGCTGTGCGAACCCCGCGGCCGCGTTGTCGATGATCTGGTACCGCCCGGCCCCGCCGGTCCCGGGCCCGATCACCAGCTCGTCCGCCCCGTCCGTCGTGTCCACGATCGGGATCGTCGCGACGTACACCTCGTACTGCCCCGGGGTGAGGTCGGACCAGGTCACGAAGAAGTCGGTCGTGCTCCGCAGCGCGCAGCACGTGTTCGCCGACTCCCCCGCCGTGTTGCTGATCCCGCCGCCCGACGCGGAGTTCCCCGAGAACGCCTTCCACAGGTTCACGCCGTCGAACCGCTTGCCGTAGACCTCGAAGTTCCCGCTGGTCCCGTCGTGCCACGACAGGTAGGGCGTGCCGGCCGTGTCGACGGAGATGTCGGGCGCGAAGCTCTGGCCCGGGTTGCGGCTGATCCCGCCGCCCGAGGCAGCGCCCGTGCCCGCCTCGACCCACGCCGCCCCGTCGAACCGGCGCGCGAAGATCTCGCTCTGCGCGCCGACCGTCTCGCTCCACGCGATGACGATGTTCCCGGTGCCGTCGACGGCGATGGACGGGGAGAAGCTCGCGGCCGCGGTGTTCGAGACCCCGCCGCCGGTGGCCGACCCGGCCATCTCCACCCAGTTCACGCCGTCATGGCGCCTCGCGTAGATCTCCCAGTTTCCGTTCGTGTCGTCCGCCCACGCGACGACCGGATTCCCCGCCGCGTCGAACGCGAGGCTCGGGTCGATGGAGTCCCCCAGCGTGTTCGAGAGGCCCGCGCCCGTCTCCGAACCGGACAGGCCCCCCCAGAGGGCGCCGGTCCAGCGGCGGTAGAAGATCTCGTGCCTCGACGGGTCTGCCCCGTCCTGCCACGCGACGCCCGGGAACTCCCCGACGCCGAGCGCGATCGATGGGAGGAGCGATTCGTTCGCATTCGCGCTCACGTCGCCGCCGAGGGCGTTCCACGCGGCGCCATTCCACGCGCGGACGAAGATGTCGCGGTCCGCGCCGTTCTGCTCCTCGTAGGCGAGGTACGGGTTCCCCGCGGCCGAGCGGCCGAGCGACGGGTGGTCCGCCGCGCCGGTCGTCGCGCCCGTGAGGCCCGTGCCCGTGGCGCTCCCGAGAGGCATCTCCGCCCACGACGCGCCGTTCAGGATGCGCGTGTAGATCTCCCTGCGTCCGCCGCTGTCGTCGGCCCACGCCACAAACGGCGTCCCGGCGGCGTCGAACGAGATGCACGGGAAGACCGAGGGAAGCGGGCTGTTCGAGACCCCGCCGCCCGTCGTGCTTCCGCCGACGCCGGTGAACGACGGCGCCTGCGTCACGCCCAGCGGAGAGTTCGACACGAGGCTCGGGTTCGGGACCGTGTCGAACGAGACGATGGCGAACCAGTACCCCGTCAGGGGCGCCAGGCCCCCGACCGTGAACGTCTGGGTCGTGCCCGAGGCCGTCGGGACCGGCGCGTTCGGGAACGGCGGCATCGGGTTGAGGAGCGTCGACGTGGCGAAGTTCGCCGCCGTGATGGGGACGTCGGTCCGCATCCGTAGCTCGTAGAAGTTCGCCTGACCCACGGCCCCGTCGTCCCCGGGGGCCGTCCAGGCCAGCGAGATCGTCGCCCCCGTCGAGCCCGTCACGCGGAGGTTCGTGATCTGGGACGGCGGAACGACGTCGCCCGTCTGGCCGTACGGGCTGTTCGAGACCGGCGAGGAGTTCGGCACCTCGTCGATCACCCTCAGTCCGAAGTAGTACTGGTTTCCGGTCAGGAGGCCGGTGACTGTGAACGTCTCCTGGGTGCCGACCGCCTGGGGCGCGGGCTCGCCGACGACCTGCGTCGCGCCGGCGAAGTTCGCCTCGGTCACGGGGGTGCCGATCAGGTACCTGAGGTCGTACGTGCTGGCCCTTCCGCCGAGCGGGATCCCGATGGGGCTGAGGCCGTTGTCGCCCACGGCGGTCCAGATCAGCGTCACGGTCGTCCCCGTCGTCCCCGTGGTGAACAGGTTCGTCACGCGTGCGGGGGCCGTCGTGTCGAGCGTCGTCCCGGTCGGGCTGTTCGAGAGTCCCGACGAGAGCGGCACCTCGTCCCGGGTGATCATCGCGAAGAAGTAGGTCGTCTCCGGCGCCAGCCCGGGCACCTGGAACGTCTGGGTTTGCGGGAGAGGCGTCGGCGTGGCCGGCGGAGGCTCGCCGATCACGGACGTCGCTCCGTTGAAGTCCGCCATCGTGAGGATCGCCCCGCTCGTCCGGTAGCGGATGTCGTATACCGCCGCGCGTTTCCCGTCCGCCCCGTTCCCGTTGTCCCCAGGGACGGTCCATCGGAGGGTGATCGACGAGCCGGACTGGGCGATCACGGTGAGGTCCGTCGTTGTCGCCGGCGGGATGATGTCGCTCGTGTGGGCCCTCGGCGAGTTCGAGGTGGGCGACGTGTTCGGCACCTCGTCGCTCGTCCGCAGGCCGAAGAAGTAGTCCTCGTCGGGGGTCAGCCCCGTGACCTGGTAGTTCTCCTGGGTCCCCGCCGCGAGGGGGCGCGCGAGGGCCGGGTTCGTCGTCGACACCGCTGAGGCGGTGAAGTTCACGTCGTTCACCGCGCTTCCGAGCCTCTGGCGGAGGTCGTACGTCATGGCACGGCCGTCCGGGAAGCCGACGGTGCTGTTCCCGTTGTCGCCCGGGGCGGTCCACTGCAGGCTGACCGTCGTCGTCGTGATCCCCGACACGCTCAGGTCGATGACGCGGGCGGGCGCTTCGCAGTCGAGGGTCCGGATCGGCCCGATCGAATTCGACACGAAGCTGAAGTGCCCCAGGCGCTCGTCGCGCGTGCGGAGGGCGAACCAGTAGTCGGTCTCGTCATCGAGGCCCTGGACGACGAACGACTGCAGGGAGCCTGGCCCCGCCGGTCCCGGGACGGTGCCGGGGATCGGGGTCGACGTGGCGAAATTCGCCTCCGTGACCGGGCCCGTCGTGCTGAACCGGATCTCGTACTGCGTCGCGCGGCCGTTGCCTCCCCCGTCGTCGCCCGGCGCCGTCCAGGTCAGCCGGATGCGCGGCGGGCAGGTGGCCACGATGGCCCCGGTGAGGTCCGTGGTCCGGTTGGGCGGAATGACGTCGGTCAGCGTGAACCGGACCGCGCGGAAGATCGTCTGGGTGTCCGGCGGGGACCCGAAGCGCGCGTACTGCGTCCCCATCGTCCCGTCCTGGTTCTCGATCCCGAGGGTGGTCAGCGTCGTCGTGTTCGCGCACCACCGTGTGATGTAGAAGAAGATGTCGTTCGTCGTCTCCTCGAGGGCCGCCTGCACCCTGCAGGTCCGGGTGTTGTCGACGAACCCGGGCGGCGCCCCGCCGCGCATGGGGACATTGACGAAGTCGGTGCACCACACGCGGTCCGGAGCGTTCCCCCCTTGCCCGAAGAAAACCGTATTCTGGATGTTCGCCGGGTTCATGTCGTTCCAGTGGAACGCGACGAGCGCATTCGGCGCGTTCAAGCTGGGCATCGGGGAGGTCACCGGGTTGGTGGTGATCCCCTGCTGGAGGAAGCTCAGGAACCCGTTCGAGCTCAGCGTGATCCCGTTGTAGATCGTCCCGTAGAAGGTGAATGGGAAGCCGAGGTTGATCTGTGTGACCAGCTCTTCGTCGCCCAGCGTGAAGAACGGGTTGTTCGCGCCCGCGAGCGTGTAGTTGCGCGGGGCGAAGGCAGGCACGTCGTTGAGCGGGTCCGAGAACCCGTCGGGGACGTTGTCGACCCAGAAGTAGCCTCCTTCGTCGGGACCGCCCCGGTTGGCCAGGGCGGGCGCAGCGGAGAGGAGGACGAGGAGCAGCGACAACAGGGCAATGGAGTTGCGAGGCGACATCCCAAGACTCCCCCGTAGGGAGACCCCGCCCGATCCGGCCTCGCGCCCAGCGGTGCTGCGCGGGCCCTGGTCGGGCCTGGGACCCCAGACGACCCTGAACCCCCGCGACAAGCCCCCCGCGCCCCCATCCGCGTACCTGTCGCAGGGCGAAACGGATCCAAGTCACTCCCCCACCGCTATGGGGGAGAGACCCCTCACCGAATCCGTCGCTCCATCTCTATAGAGGAAGGACGCGGGTCCAGGGTATCCCTCCCTCGGGAGGGGTGTCAAGCCGAAATTCCCGGCGCGGCCGGGCTTCGGGCGGGCTCACTCCCGTGAATCGGCAACTTTCTTTGCACCGGGAGCCAGTTGTCTTTCCGATTTCTGCGTCGGATTTGCCCGCGCCCCGGAACGGGGATAGCTTCCCGGACGGATGGGGCGGAAAACAGGACTGGGAGCGGACCAGGGGAGGATCACTTCATGCAGCATCGGCTCGCCCGTTCGCGTCGGGGCAGCGCACTCCTCGTCGCCATCGTACTCGTTGTCGCCGTGATGGGCCTCGCGGGCTCCTACCTGGTCGTCGCCGCGCGCTACTCGTGGGGGAACCACCAGCGCACGCTTACGACGACCGCCCAGAACTGGGCGGAGGCTGGGCTCGATCACGCCCGCATGTGGCTGTCCTCCCACTACGAGATGGACCAGTACGGGAACAAGACCACCGGGTGGGACGACGACCTCCTCGGGCCCGACGGCTCCGCCGGCACGGAGGACGATGGCGAGCTACCGTTCGGGCAGGTCGTGCAGATGTCGAATGCGGCCTACTCGGTCCGGATCGAGGACAACGACGACGGCGACGGCAACGAGTACGTCGACAGCGACGACAAGGTCATCCTCGTATCCCACGGCTGGACGGAGGGGGGCGAGGAGCACCTGGACGTCGCGATCCGCGCGGTCGTGATGCACGAGCCGTTCGATCCGACCTCGGAGTACGCGCTCCTGGTCGGGAAGGACCTGTACCAGTGGGGGAACCCTACGGTCACCGGCACCCTGGCGAGCGTCCACGCGAACCAGAACGTCTCGCTCTCGGGTTCGGTCCTCATCGGGCGCGACGCCGAGGCGAGCGGGACGCTGACCATCACGGGCGGAAACGTCCAGGTGCTCGGCAAGAAGGAGGCGAACGCCCCGGTCGTCACCATCCCGCCGATCGACCCGACGCGGTACCGTCCGCTGGCGACCTACCTGTTCACATCGGGCGGGCAGGTGAAGGACGGGGCCGGCGTGGTGATCTGGAGCGCGCCGGGGCCCAACGCCGATTGGAATGGCTGGAAGTGGAAGGCCAGTGATTCGAGCTGGAATTGGAGCGGACAAGGGCAGGAAAAGCCGCCGGAGGGGGTCAGCTACTTCGAGACGAACGTCAACGTGACCGGAAGCCCGGGGACCGCGACAAGCCCATGGATCGGGATGGTGATCTCGGAGAAGAACATCGCCATGGGCGGAAACCCGACGATCATGCCTCCTGCCGGGAATACGGAGGTGTTGATCGCCGGACAGGACATCGCGCTCCTGGGCACCTCCGGCGGCGGCTCTCCCCAGTACCAGGGGATCATCGCGGCGCACGAGCAGGTGTACTTCGGCGGGACCGCGAACCTGGTCGGCAGGGTGATCGCGGAGGACTCACCCTCCAGCGCGGGTTCGCTCCTCTCGACGAGCGAGATTGCGGACAATGCCGTCTATGGGAACGCGAAGATCACCTACAACGACGAGCTCATGCTCCAGTTCGTCACCCAGTACCGCGTCCCGATCGTGAGCTGGACGCTGGAGCTGGCGACGAACCTGGACTAGAAAACTCTCGAATCGACCGTCCCGACACGACCGTCGTCCGAGTGGTGCAGAGCGGAAGGGCGAGCCCGCTTTGCCCACGGGGGAGCTCGGGTGTGTAACCCGAGCAGGCGACGGTCGTGTCCATTTAAGGGGCGCCGCCGCTTCTTGCCGAGAGTCCCGCCCGATGCTATCCTGGCGCGTCCTTTCGGGAGCAACGCCCCTCTGATGCGCGGGATCGCCCTCCTCGGCTCGACCGGGTCCATCGGGAAGAGCGCCATCGACGTGGTGCGCGCCCACCCTGACCGCCTCCGCGTCCACGCTCTCGTCGCGGGACGGAACTGGGAGGCCCTCCGCGCGCAGATCGACGAGGTCAGGCCGAAGAAGGTCGTCCTGACCGACGCGGCCGCCGCCGATCGCATGAGGCGCGAGGCGCCCGCGGGCGTCGCCGTCCTCTCGGGCCAGGAAGGGGTGCGCGAGGTGGTCTCCGACCCCGAGACCGACGTCGTCCTCTCGGCGATCGTCGGCGCCGCGGGGCTCCCCGGGTCGCTCGCCGCCGTCGAGCACGGGAAGCGCCTGGCCCTGGCGAACAAGGAATCGCTCGTCATGACGGGGCCGCTCCTCATGGACCTCGCCCGCGCCAAGGGGTGCGAGATCGTCCCCGTCGACAGCGAGCACTCCGCGGTCTTCCAGGCGATGAAGAGCGGGCGGCACGAAGAGGTCCGCCGCGTCATCCTGACCGCGAGCGGCGGCCCGTTCCGCGAGTGGCCCGCCGAGCGCCTGGAGCGCGCCACGCGCGCCGACGCCCTCCGCCACCCCACGTGGAACATGGGGGAGAAGATCACGATCGACTCCGCGACGCTCATGAACAAGGCCCTCGAGGTGATCGAGGCGAGGTGGCTCTTCGACCTCCGCGTCGAGCAGATCGAGGTCGTCGTCCACCCGCAGTCGATCATCCATTCGATGGTCGAGTTCGAGGACGCGAGCGTGATCGCCCAGATGGGGCCGCCCGACATGCGGACCCCGATCCAGTACGCCCTCACGTATCCCGACCGCCCCACGGGCCGCGCCCCGAGGATCGACTTCCGCGAGGTCCGATCGCTGACGTTCGAGCCGCCGGACCTCGGGAGGTTCCCCGGGCTCGGCCTCGGGTTCGAGGCCGCGAGGGTCGGCGGGACCATGGGTGCCGTGCTGAACGCCGCGAACGAGGAGGTCGTCCGCCTCTTCCTCGCGGAAAAGCTCCGATTCCCCGAGATCGCCCGCACCGTCGCGCGCGTGATGGAGCGCCACCGCCCCGTCGCGCGACCGGACCTCCAGCAGGTCCTCGCAGCCGACGCCTGGGCGCGCGAGGAGACCCGCCGATGGACCAGCTAGCCGCCTGGGGCAGGACCGCCCTCTACGTCCTCGAGATCGCCTGCGGGATCGGGTTCCTGATCCTGATCCACGAGTTCGGCCACTTCATCCTCGCCAAGGCCCACAAGGTGAAGGTCGAGGTCTTCTCGCTGGGGATGGGGCCCGTCCTCTGCTCCTTCCGGAGGGGGTTCGGCTTCCAGCGCGGGTCGTCCGTCAAGGAGTACGAGGAGATCCTCAAGGCCGAGGCCGAGGGGGTCCAGCGGAAGGACCTTCCGGGGGAGACCGAGTACCGCCTCTCCTGGCTCCTCCCGCTCGGCGGGTACGTCAAGATGGCCGGGGAGCCCTTCGACTCGCTCACCGGGGACCCGAAGGAGCTGGGCTCGAAGAGCATCTGGGTGCGGCTCCAGATCTTCGCCGCGGGCGCGCTCATGAACCTGATCTTCGTCTTCCCGATCTGCGTCGCGATGTACCTCGTCGGGAAGGTCGAGGCCCTCCCCGTGGTCGGGGAGATCGAACCCGGGAGCTCGGAGTGGGTCTCGGGCCTCCAGAAGGGGGACATCCTCCTCTCCGTCGACGGGAAGGCCGTCCGGAGCATCCAGGAGTACCGCGAGGTCGCCATCCTCTCCGACCCGGGCACGAAACTCTCCGTGCGCGTCCTGCGTCCCCCGGCGGGGGCGCTCGCGCGGTGGGACCAGTGGCTGACGCTCGCGCCCGAGGGGCAGGCCCGCGGCCTGTCCGATCTGGCCGCGAAGGGCCCGCTCTTCGTCCGCCATGCCGGCACGGGGCTCGCGCCCCGCTGCGAGGGGGCGAAGGAGGCGACGCTCGAGGTCGTCACGGCGGGCTCCGAGGGGTACGGCGCCTCGCCGTTCACGTTCCCCATCGTCGGCACCGTCGAGAAGGGGAGCGCCGCGGACAAGGTGGGTCTCGTCTCCGGGGACCAGGTCCTCCAGTTCGGCGGGACGCCGCTCCGCGGGTTCGGGCACCTCAAGGCGCTCGTCCTGGAAAACGCCGACAAGCAGATCGACCTGCTCGTCCGCTCCGCCGACGGGAAGGAGCGGACCGTCCGTCCGATGCCGATCGGGCGGACCGTGCGGGTCCTGGCGGTCGAGGAGGTGATGGCCGCCGTGGCGGGGTCGGTGAAGGGGGGCTCGCCCGGGGCGGCCGCGGGGATCCTCGGGGGCGACACGATCGTCGCCGTGAACGGCGAAGAGACGCCCACGTGGGACCGCCTCGTGAAGACCGTCCAGCCGCTCGCCGGGCAGCAGGTGAAGGTCAAGGTCCGCCGGGGCGACGCGCCCATGGAGTTCGACGTCACGGTCGGGACGGACGCCGAGACGGGCAAGGGGATGCTCGGCGTCACGGTGCGCTACGGGGACACCTTCGCGGACGTGCCGGCGCAGTCGATCTGGGAGACCGCCGGGTTCAAGCCCGGCGACGTCCTGAAGCAGGTCGGCGGCAAGGACGTGAAGAACGGCTTCCTGGACCTGTCGAACGCCGGGACGCTCTCGAAGGAAGGGGAGTCGATCGAGGTCGTCGTGTCGCGCGGCGGGACGGCCACGACGCTCAAGGTGACACCGGCCGTGAAGAAGGAGGGGACGCTCGGCGTCTCCCCGAAGGTGATCACGATCGAGAAGCGCTACCCGTTCGGCGAGGCCGTCGGCACGGGGCTGGGAGACGGGACCCGGTTCATGCAGATGACGCTCCTCATGTTCAAGAAGCTCTTCCTCGGGCACGAGTCGACGAAGGGGCTCGCGGGGCCGATCGGGATCGTGAAGTCGTCGTACCAGGTGGCGCAAGAGGGGCTGGGGAACTTCCTTTGGTTCCTGGGGCTGATCACGGTGAGCCTCGGCGTGTTCAACCTGCTCCCGATCCCGCTCCTGGACGGGGGGCACATCACGCTCATGCTCGTCGGGGCGATCCGCGGGAAGCCGCTCTCGGAGAAGGCCCTCAACCGCGCGCTGTGGGCGGGGTTGATCCTGATCGGGACGCTGATCATCTTCGTCACGTACAACGACATCACCCGGTAGAGGGAGTCGCGTCCGCGAGGGCGCGTTGCGCATGGCCGACGATGCGGATCGCTGGGCGGGCTACCTGGGGAAGGCGGTCGTGCTCGATACGCGCTCGGCCTATATTTATATAGGGACGCTCGAAATGGCCGACGAGGCGTGGCTCGAGCTGGTCGAGGTGGACGTGCACGACAGCTCGGAGGGGCACTCGACGAAGGAGAAGTACGTCATGGAGGCGCGCAAGTTCGGCGTGAAGTCGAACCGCAAGCGCGTCTCGGTGCGGAGGGAGTTCATCGTCAGCCTCTCGCTCCTCGAAGACGTCGTTGAGTACTGACGCGCCGCGATGAGGCGCTACCTTCGGCTCGCGCGCGTCCAGAACCTCCCGACCGCGGTCGCGGACCCCGCCGCGGGCGCGCTCCTGCTGGCCACGCGCGAGGGGTCCCTCGACGCGGGTCGCCTGCTCGCCCTCGCTGGGGTCTCGGCGCTCCTCTACTCCGCGGGGATGGTCCTGAACGACGTCGCGGACGTGGAGCGGGACCGCGCGCTCCACCCGACGCGGCCGCTCGTGGTCGGGGAGGTCCCGCTCGCGCGGGCGGCGATCGTCGGCTCGGCGATGCTGTTCCTGGCGCTCTTCCTGGCGATGGCGGTCGGCTTCGGCGCGGTGTTCGTCGCGACGCTCCTTGCGCTATTCGTGGTCCTCTACGACTTCGTCCTGAAGAAGGCGCGCCTGCCGGGGTGCCTGGGGATGGGCATCTTGAGGGGCCTGAACGTCCTCCTGGGGATGTCGGCGTTGTTCGACTCCGCCACGCCGCTACGGGAGGTGGTCCAGCACGAGCTCCTGTACGCGCCGCTGCTGATGGCGGCGTACGTGACGCTGCTGACGCTGCTTTCGACGTTCGAGGAGGGGAAAGGCGCGCGTGTGGGGGTTCCCGCGGTCCTCGTGGCGGTCTCGGGGGTCCCGATCGCGGCGCTGCTCCTCGTCCCTCAGCCCGCGGCGGCGGCGATCCCCGCGGCGGCGATCTCGCTCTTCTTCCTTTGGAAGGCGTCCCTGACGGTCCGGGCCTTCGAGGCCTCGCGCACGGGGCTGCTCGTGCGGGACGGCGTGAGGGCGATCCCCGCGATCGACGGCACGATGGTGCTGGGGCACGGGAGCTGGTTCGGCGGGCTGGCGGTAATGGCGCTCGTCGCGCCCGCGATTCTGCTCGGCCGCTGGTTCAAGGGGGCGTAGATGAAGATCGAGATCGCCGGCCTCGCCATCGACCTCCAGTTCGACGACCCGTCCCGCGAGGCGTGGGCGCGGCGTCGGTACGCGGCCTTCGCCACGCGTCGCCGCGCGGACGTGGCGCTCGAGGTGAGCCTGTTCGACCGCCTCCCCGGCGTGCCGCGCGTCCTCCGTGGGGAGCGCGTCGGGTCCCGGATCGGCGTGCTGGGGCGAGGGATGGCGGCGGACATCGACCTGGGTACGCGGACGGGCGTCGTCGGGCTGCTCCGTCGGCGCTTCGGGATCAACGCGCTGCTTCGGGTCCTTGTGGCCCTGACGCTGCTGAAGGAAGGCGGGCTGCTGCTGCACGCCTCGGGCGTGCGGGTCGGCAAGGGGGCGTACGTCTTTCCCGGACGGAGCGGCGCGGGAAAGTCGACGCTCTCCAAGCGATTCGCACGCGCGGACGTCCTTTCGGACGAGGTCGTCGCAGTGAGGCTGCGTCGAGGGCGCGTGGAGGCCTGCGGCACGCCGTTCCCGGGCGAATTGAACGGCAAGGGGCGCCCCGGGTGGCTTCCCCTGCTCGGCTTCGCCTTCCTGCGTGGCCCTCGCCGTCCGCGCCTGGTCCCGCTCGGCCCTGCGGACTCGCTGCGGCGCCTCCTGGCGTGCACGCTGGGCGGCTGGGCGACGGAGCCGGACGTCCCCCGCCTCTGGAAGGCGGCCTCGCGGCTCGTCCGTGCCGCCCGCTGCGCCGACTTCGGATTCTCGGCGTCGGAGCCGCTCCGCTCGCTCGTCGTCCGCCTCGACGCGTGGAAAGGCGTCGTCGCACGGCGCCGTTGATTCAGCGCCTGCCCACGGGATACGATTCCCCATGTCCGACGAAGGTGGAGGATCCCATGGGCCAGGCGGCAAGCAAGCGCTCTCGACCTCTCAGCGATCTCAAGGACCACGCGGAAGAGATCCTCCGCGGCTTGAGGAGGAGCCGCTGTCCGGTCGTACTCACGTCGGGCGGGCGCGCCCGGGCGGTCCTTCAGCACATCACCGCCTACGAGGCCGACCACGAACGGCTTCGGTTGCTCGAGTCCATACTCCGCGGTCTTCGCGCCGAGGCGCGCGGCGACGTGGTGCCTCACGCGGAGGCCATGCGCGAGCTGGACGCCCTGCTAGATGCGTAGGGTTCGTGTTCTGTGGACGCGCCCGGCGCTGGAGGAGCTCAAGCGGATCGCCCTCTACATCCGCGCGGACAATCCCCCCGCCGCCCGACGCTTCGCAGCAGCGATTCGCAAGAAGTCCGCCAGACTCGCGCTGCTTCCGCAGATTGGGAGAGCCGTCCCCGAGTTCCCCGGGTCGGGGCTGCGCGAGCTGCTTCACGGCGACTACCGCATCAACTACCGTCTCCACCCCGATCGAGTCGCGATCCTCTCCGTCTACCACGGCCAGCGCCTGCTCGATCGCGAACCTCGTGCGTGAGTGTGGTGACACCGAACCAAAGCGATCCTATGGTGGCTTCGCTCCGCTCGGCCGCAACCCAGGGAGCTGAGATAGCGGCGGATCGGCCCTTGCTCTCGTTCGCGCCAGGAAGTAGCATCCTCCTGTCGGTCCGCGCGTTCTCGGCAGACGTTTGGATCGGGAGGATCGTAGGTCCGTTGAGACGTCCTCCCGCCACATGAATGCACGGAGAGGAGGAGCAAATGAGCATGAAACCCGCTGCTCGTGCGAGCATGCTCGCCCTAATTGCAGTCATGACCTGTTCCCCTCTCCTCGCAGAACAAGGGTCGGATTCGTTGGTCCCGGCCGGCTACGATCACGGAACTAGGATTGGCCGCGTCCAAGTGCACACCTCGATCGACTCACCTCTGAAGGCCAAGTCCCGGGCGGAGCTGTCGAACCGCATTACGGTCGTTCGCGACACGCTTTACAAGACCTTCGGACTCGGTTTGGATTGCGCACGCATGGGCCTCGCGACCGGACTGTTTGAAGACCGGCGGCAGGATGCCATCGACCTCATCGTGTTTCCGAGCGCCGAGGCCCGCCGCGAATGGGAGGCAGCGGTCGGGTCCGCTACGACCCGTCCGCACTGCGCAGGCTACTGTAGGACGGTCGCTCTGGCACTGGACGGCGAGTCCATCCCCAACGAGGAGTGGGCGAGTGTGTGCCATGACCTGGCGCATGCCTACCTCGATGTGACCGTCTACTCGGAGATCCCCGCTTGGCTCGACGAGGGCTTTGCGACGTACATCGCCTTTACGAATCGCAATGTCTCGGTGATGGACATGCCGTCTTTTCTGGATCGGATCAAATTAATGGCGCAGCGCCAGGACTCGAAGCAATACGGGGCAGTCGCCGACATGCTCGAGCAGCGTTTGCAGCCCGCCGGCGCTATTCGAAGCGATCAGGCGTGGGTCCTCGTCGATCTGCTGGTTCGACAGGGCTGCTTTCAGAGCATTCTCTCGCGCCTGCAGTACCTGGATTGCGTAGCCGTAGATGGTCCTGCCGGCGTGGCTGCTGACATGCGGCGTGAGACATCGAGGATCATCCTGCAGTCGATTGGCGGGCCCGCGAAGCTGCAGGGGGCCTGGGATGCAATGCTGAACGACCTGCTCAGCAATCCCGAAAAGGTAACCCGCTCGGGAGTCCGGTTGACCCAGCCTCAAGCGTCGGACGCGATGTGCATCCTAGACTCGGAACTCCGAGGCAAGCAAGAGGGGGCGCGCAGAATCGGACATGTCGAAACCTCCCGTCACCTGGTGGGCGAAGTGCGATACTCCGGCCCCGGGCCCGCGGACATTCAGACTGCACTGCGGGTTGGCGACGGCAAGGGGCGGTGGTCCCTTGGGTATGCCGTTCAAGCTTGGGCCCGACTTGCTCCTGGCAATGCGGTTCGCCTCACCGAGTACGACATCCCGGTTCTCGGCGATGATCGGATCGCCGAGTTCGCGATGGATGTACGCGTGGAGAATGGCGGACGCTATCGTATCATCAAGGAAGTTCAGTTCAGGAAGTAGGGTCCGGCCTCCAACGACCAGGGGCGCGCTCGTGCCGACGACCTCGGCTTCTTGACGTCGGAGTCGCACCGCTCGCTCCTCTCCCGCCTCGGCGCGTGGAGTCGGCCCCCGCCTCGTCAGGGTCGCGCGCTGCGCCGAGTTCGGCTTCTCCGCCGTGGAGGCGAGACGTTCGATTCTCGCCCGTCTCGGCTCCGCCCGGTGACTACAGGGCGCCGATCGCCGCGGCCTCGTTCGCGGACATCCGCTCGGTCGGGAACACGATGCAGCCGGACTCGTGGATCGCGCCGCCCATGACCTGCGCCATCTCGTCGGACGTGAGGGTCACAAGGGTCGTCATCTCGTTCGTTGTATTCATCGTCGTTCTCCTTCAAGTGGTTGCCTGACGCAACCACTTCACGACGGTGGCGGAGAACCTCCGGCCCGGTATGCGGAATCCCGCTCGGTTACGAGAGATGGCGCAACCTCTTTTGGCGTAGTCGCTTGTGTGCAGGTCTCTCGCATCGCCGCGTAGTCGCGGCCAGCCAGTCGAGGTACGGGGCGCTCCCCTCGACGATCGGCAGGGCGATGACCTCGGGGACGCTGTAGGGGTGAAGCTCGCGGACGCGACGCTCCAGCGCCTCGAAGCAGGAGCGGCGTGTCTTCACCACGAGCAGCAGCTCCTGCTCGTCGCACGTCTTCCCCTCCCAGCGGTAGATCGAGCGAACGCCCGGGACGATGCTCACGCAGGCCGCCAGCCCCTCCTCCACGAGCGGCTTCGCCAGCTTGCGGGCCGCCTTCACGTCGGGGACCGTGATCAGGACGACGACCGGCTCCATCTACGCCCTCCCCAGCCGCCGAGACCTCGTGGGCAGCCTCTCGAGGACCTCCCACGCCGTCGCGGCCACCAGCTCGTTGAGCGACGGGTGCACCGTGACGGCGTGTGTCAGCGAGCTGACGTGGTTCCGCCACCGCATCACCGGGACCACCTGGTGCAGCAGGACAGACGCCTCGGGCCCCACGACGTGGAAGCCCAGGATCCGCCCGGAGGGGTCGGCAAGCAGCTTCGCGAGGCCGTGGCGCTCCTTCATGGCGGACCCCTTCGCGACGTCCTTGTACTTGACGACCGACTTCACGTACTTCGCCCCCCGGGCGCGCAACGCCTGCTCCGTCTCCCCCACCGCCCCCACCTCGGGGTCCGTGAAGACCGCGTGCGGCATCGGGCCGTGGTCGATCGGCGTCCTCCGCCCCTCGAAGAGGACCTCCGCGAGGTACTCCACCTGCGCCGTCGTCGCGTGCGTGAACATGTGGCGGCCGTTGACGTCTCCCACCGCCCAGACGTCCGGGACGTTCGTGCGCAGATGGTCGTCCACGGGGACGAAGCCGCGCTCGTTCACGGCGATCCCCGTTCCCTCGAGGCCGATGCCCGCCGTGTTCGGGCGGCGGCCGAGGGCATACAGGAGGGCCTCCACCTCGACGCCCTTCTTCCGCCCCCCCGAGAGCTTGAGGCGGAACTTCCCGCGCGAGTGCTCGGCCGAGGCCACCTGCGCGTTGGCTCGGTAGTCGACGCGCGGGCAGAACGCCGCGCAGAAGGCGTGGCGGACCTCCTCGTCTTCCGCCATGAGCAGCTCGGCGCTCCGCTCGACCATCGTCACCTCGCTCCCCATCGAGGCGAAGAAGTGGGCGAACTCGCACGCGATGAAGCCGCCTCCGACGATGGCGATCGACTTCGGCGCCTGCTTCATCCGGAAGACGTCGTCGCTGACGAGGTAGGGAACCTTCTCGCGGTCCACGCCGTGCGGCGGCGTCGGGTGCGCGCCCGTCGCGATGACGACGCGCTTCCCGCGGAGCTCCTCCTTCCCTGCGCGGACCGTGTGGGCGTCCACGAATTCCGCCCGCTCCTGGAAGTACTCGACGGGTCCCTCGAAGGAGTCGCGGATCGCCTCGTGCGTGCCGGCGATCTCCCGCCGCATCCACGAGAGGACCTTGGCCGAATCCACCTTCCCCGCCCAGACGTCGACGAAGAAGCGAGGCGCGCGGCGGACGTTCTCGACGACGGTGGCGTGCTGGAGGAGGATCTTGCTCGGGATGCACCCGCGGTTGGGGCAGGTCCCTCCGAGCGGCCCGGGGTCGACGATCGCGGTCTTGACGCCCTCCTCGCCCGCCCTCCGGGCCAGGGCGGTGGCCCCTCCCCCGCCCACGATCAGCAGCTCATAGGTCTTCATCGGCCCTCCCTTTGCAGCGGGGACGCTACCACGACCGGAATTCCCACTCAAGTTCAAGTTCAGGCCTGCCGATGATCGATTCAGGAGGCATACCGACCTCCGGGGGTCACGTCAGGGAGGACATGCGATGATTGCCGGGACGATGTTCGAGCTCTCCCACATGAGCCTATCGGCGTCCATCGAGCAGTTCGAGCTGGAAGGGACGCGCCGCCTGCCCCGGCAGGCCTCGGAGACCGCGGAGGACGCAGTGACGCTGTCGCCCGGGTCGCGCGGGCTGTTCGGCTCGCGCGTGCAGCTCGACATCGAGTTTACGTCGATCAAGGTGATCCAGGGGCTCGTCGGTCCCGGGGAGAAGGGGCCCGACCCGGTCGGTCCGCTGCGCCGGTTTGCGGACATCTTCCGCGGCGCGGCCGAGGCCGCGGAAGTCGAGAAGCCCCAGGACCCCGACGAGGTGCCCGGCTTCCTCGCCAGGCTGCGCGAGTTCTTCTCCCCCGAGAAGACGGCGGGGCGGATCTTCGACTTCGCCACGAAGCACTACGGGCAGGGGTCGTTCACCGGAGAGGACTCCGAGGAGCTCCGCTCGAGGTACCGCGAGTTCATCCTGCCGGCGATCGAGCAGGGGTTCGCGGAGGCGAGGGGGATCATGGGGGTGCTGCCGGAGGAGGTGAGCGCGGAGGTGGACCAGACGTTTTCGATCATCCAGGGGATGTTCGACAAGTTCGTGGCGGGGGAGGCGGGGGACGAGGAGCAGGCGGCGGCGTAGGGTTCCGATATCTGATATCTGACATCTGAGGTCTGATATCAGATATGTCCGGCACTCCGATGGGAAGAGCTGACCATATCTGATATCAGATATCAGCTCTCAGATATCAGATATCGTCGCCTCGAGTCCGCTACTCACCCACCGGCCTGACCCGCATCCGTCCTTCCTCCAGATACACCGTCCCGCACGCGACCAGCGGATCGTGCTCCCAAAACGAGAGCCACTCCTCCTCCACCGCCCGCGGCATCCACGCCCTCTTCTGCGCCAGCGTCTCCGTCGGGTACAGGTCGTACCCCATGATGTACGGATAGTCGACGTGCGCGGTCGTCGGGATCAGGTCTCCCCAGAACACGGCCTTCCGCCCGCCCGACTCCAGCAGCACGATCTGGTGGCAACGAGTGTGCCCTCCCGTCCGCGCCACGCGGATCCCCGGCGCGACATCCGCTTCCCCGTCCACGAAGTCGACCTGGCCAGCCTCCTCGATCGGGAGGAAGCTCTCGGGGAGGTAGCTCGCCGTCGTCCGCTCCGTCGGATGCGTCGCGTCGTCCCACTCGCCCTTCTGGACGACGTACCGTGCCTTCGGGAACGTCGGGACGAAGCGCCCTCCCTCCGCCGGGGTCGTGCTCCCTCCGTTGTGGTCGAAGTGGAGGTGCGTCAGGACCACCGTGGAGATCTCCTCGGGCCGGACCCCCGCCTCCGCGAGGCGGGCGA
The DNA here is from genome assembly GCA_964649705.1 of uncultured Planctomycetia bacterium. Classification (GTDB taxonomy): domain Bacteria; phylum Planctomycetota; class MHYJ01; order WSZJ01; family CAZYRM01; genus CAZYRM01. The sequence goes on along the minus strand of CAZYRM010000029.1, from coordinate 31,979 downwards.
GCACGCCGGGGCGCCTGTGGGCCACGCCGTAGATCTTGCGGAACTTCGCGTCCTCGCGGCGGCCGATCCCCGTGTCGATGAGGACGTTGCCGTTCGGCGTGCGCACCAGGAGCGTCCGAAGCCCGAGCTTGATGCGGTTCGAGCGGTCCGGCGTGGTGCGCCTCTTCCACAGGACTCGTGGGACGACGCCGAACATCGCGCCTCCGTCGAGGCGGAAGAAGCCGTCGTTCATCGGGTGGAGCGCGAACTCGCCGAACTGGATCACTTCTTCTCCGCCTCGCGCAGGATCAGGATCGCGGTGGCCGTGGCGTAGACCCGTCCGCCCGCCGTCCCCCACCATCGGTCGGGAGGCCAGCTTCCCCTCGCGCATCCCGACCCGGCCTGGGATCCGAGAAGATACCGCACGGCCCCGGGCGCGTCCACGGGACGGACAGGAAGCGCGAAGAAGAGGAGGTGCAGGTCGTCGCTCGCGGCCACCGGGGGGACGGTCGCGCCGCCGCCGAAGCGAGCCTCCATCGCGGGGACGGCGTCGGTCGTGTGCCGCGCGGTCCGCACGGCTTCCCGGAGCGTCTCTCTCGCCGCGTCCTCGGCCTCGGCGCGCACGGGCAGGCCGCTTGCGCGGGCGGCCTCGAACGCGAGGAGCGCCCAGCCCGCCTCGCAGTCGTCGAGCGAGCGCGTCAGGGCCTCCGCCTCCACTCGCCTGAGCGCCCTGCGCGTGGCCGCCTCCCCCGGGGCGAGCCGAGCGAGGGCCCAGGTCGGCAGGATCCAGTTGAAGCGCTGCTTGGCCGCGCCAGGAGGGCCAAAGGCGCCGTCGGAGCGCTGCGCGGCGATCAGCGCCCGGACCCCGCGGCGCCGCGGCTCCCCGTCTTCCAGCGCGACGAGCGCGAGCGCCGTGAGGGCCTCGTCGACCTCGAACACGGTCGGGACGCGGCACGGGTCGGGGCGGCCGGCGCGCCAGAGGCCGTCCTCGGACTGGTGGCGGACGAGCCAGTCCTGCGCAGTGGGGATGGGAGACCTGGCGGCAGGAGCCGAGGGAGGAGGAGTTGCTGTCCGGGCGAGCAGGACGAGGAGCGTGACGAGCAGGGAGAGGCCGATCAGTCGTCGCATGTCGATATCAGATATCTGACATCTGAGGTCTGATATCAGATATGTCCGGCACTCCGATGGGAAGAGCTGACCATATCTGATATCAGACCTCAGATGTCAGATATCTGATATCGAGCCCCGTCCGACCTATCCGTCTTTCCTCTCCCACGCATACGGAATGTCCTTCGTGTGCGCGTCCAGCCGGTACTCGTCCGGGTCCTTCGCGCTGTAGGGCTCCGTGGGGCAGTTGATCAGCACCGCCTCGCTCTCGCTGACCGTCTTGAACCCGTGGTAGACGAGCGGCGGGATCTTGATCACGACCGGGTTGTGCACCCCCGCGAAGAACTCGTTAACCGACCCCTTCGTCCGCGACCCGTCTCTTCCGTCGTACAGGACGACCTTCATCATCCCGTGCACGACGCAGAAGTAGTCCGTCTGGACCTTGTGGTAGTGCCACGCCTTCACGACGCCCGGGTAGGCCGTCGTCACGTAGCACTGCCCGAACTTCTCGAAGATCGCGTCGTCCGAGCGCAGGATCTCCATGACTCGCCCGCGCTCGTCCGGGATCGCCTTGAGCGGCTTCACCGCCACGCCGTCGATCAGCTCTTTCATGGGTTCTGCCGCATATGGTCGGCGACCGAGCGGATGACCTCGTCGATCCCCACCGTGGGCCGCCAGCCGATCATCTCCCGGACCTTGCGCGTGTCCGGCACGCGCCGGCGCATGTCCTCGAACCCCTCGCCGTATGCCTTTTCGTAGGTAATCCTCTCGATCTTCGCCTCCGGGTTCACGATCGCCTGCACCCGCTTCGCAAGGTCTTCGATCGTGATCTCCGTCTCGGCGCCGACGTTGACCACCTCGCCCCTGGCGCGCGGCTCCCTCATCAGGCCGACCAGCGCGCGCACGGCGTCCTTCACGTAGAGGAAGCACCGGGACTGCTGTCCGTCCCCGTAGACCGTGATTGGCCCGCCCGCGAGCGCCTGGGAGACGAACCTCGGGACCACCATGCCGTACTGCCCCGTCTGCCGCGGCCCGACGGTGTTGAACAGGCGCACCACGACGGTCGGCATCTTCCGCTCGCGCCAGTAGGCGATGGCGAGGAACTCGTCGATCGCCTTCGAGCAGGCGTAGCTCCAGCGTGACTTGGACGTGGGCCCGAGGACCATGTCGTCGTCCTCGGAGAAGGGGACCTTCGACGCCTTGCCGTACACCTCGCTCGTGCTGGTCAAGAGGACCGGCTTCAGCTTCTTCGAGGCGGCGCGGAAGACCCGCTCGGTTCCCCGGATGTTCGTCTCGATCGTGTGGACCGGCTGGTCCACGATGAGCCGGACGCCCACCGCGGCCGCCAGGTGGAAGATCCGGTCGCAGCGGTCGACGTGCTCCGCGAGGACGTGCTCGTTGAAGATGCTCTCGACGACGTAGTGGAAGTTCGGGTGCGCCTTCAGGGGGTCGATGTTGCGGATCCCGCCGGTCGACAGGTCGTCGATCGCCCAGACCTCCTCGCCCTCGGCGAGGAGCAGCTCCGCGAGGTGGCTTCCGACAAACCCCGCGCCGCCCGTGATCAGGTTCCGCATCGCCATGTCGATCCCCCGTCGTCAGGGGGCGCATTGTAGGGGCGGGACGGGGCCCGCGCAAGGCTGCGTCCATTGCGCGCGGGCGGCCGGGCCGTGTAGGATCGCGGCGTGCTCAGGACGAAGCGGATCTACGAGCCCAAGGAGCCCTCGGACGGCGTGCGCATGCTGATCATGCGGATGTGGCCGAGGGGGGTGAAGAAGGAGCGGATCGACGAGTGGAACCGCGACCTGGCACCCTCGAAGGCCCTCGTGATGGCCTTCAAGAAGGAGGGGCTTCCCTGGGATGAGTACGTGGAGCGGTTCTGGGCGGAGATCCGCCCCGAGGCGATCGCCTCGCTCAGGGCGCGCGCGAAGCGAGAGACGATCACGCTTCTCTGAGGCTGCGAGGACGAGTCCCGGTGTCACCGGGGCCTGATCCAGGGGCGGGTCGGCCTGTAGTCCGCGCGACGATCCGCGCCGCCCGGGGGTTGAAGCTGTCAGTTCGTCCGAGGAGGTCCCCATGCGCCTCGCCCGCGTGCTCGTCCTGGCCCTGATCGTCGCCGTCCCTTCCCTTGCGCAGCGCGATCGGGGGGCGCGCCTCCCCGAGGGCGTCGAGGTCGAGCGCGACATCGAGTACGGGAAGGGTGACGGAAGCCCGCTGCTTCTCGATCTGTACCGCCCGAAGGACGCGACTGAAGGAAAGCTCCCCTGCGTGATCTTCATCCACGGAGGCGGCTGGCGTGGCGGAGACAAGGGAAGGGCGCCCGTCGTCCAACTCGTCCCCCGCGGGTACGTCGGCGTCAGCATCAACTACCGGCTGAGCGGCGAGGCGACCTTCCCGGCCGCCGTGGAGGACTGCAAATGCGCGGTGCGCTGGGTCCGCGCGAACGCGGAGGAGTACGGGATCGACCCCGAGCGCCTCGGCGTGTGGGGCACCTCAGCAGGAGGCCACCTCTCACTCATGGTCGGCCTCGCCGACGAGGAGGCGGGGCTCGAGGGGGAGGGCGGAAACGAGGACGTGTCGAGCCGTGTACAGGCCGTGTGCTCGTGGTTCGGCCCGGCGGACCTGACGGTAGGCCACGACAAGTTCCAGGGCGGCGCGGGCCAGGCGCCGCTCGCGTTCCTGGGAGGCGCGTACGAGGAGAACAAGGAGGCCTACGAGTCGGCGAGCCCGGTCACGCACGCCTCGAAGGACGACCCGCCTGTCCTCATGATCCACGGCGACAAGGACAACACGGTCCCGCTGGACCAGTCGGAGCGGATGCTCGCGGCGCTGGAGGAGGCAGGCGCGAAGGCGGAGCTCATCGTGGTGAAGGGCGCGGGCCACGGCTTCAAGGCCGCGGGGAAGGGCGAGATCGAGCCCACCAAGGAGGAGATCGACGCCGCGACGTACGAGTTCTTCGATGAGCACCTGAAGTAGGCGCCCCTGCGGCGCCGCCTACTGAATTGCCACACGCCACCCCAGGCCGGCGGGGAGCGGACCGGAGGCGAACTCGAGGTGGATGACGCGGCGACGACGCGGTCGGGTCGCCGGCGAGGAGGCATGCAGGAGGAGGGGGCGCATGAGGAGGACCCCGCCGCTGGGGACCTCACAGACGCGCTCTGGGACCGCGTCGCGGGCGGCCTGGATCTCCGTCGGCGAGAGCCTTCCCGAGACATGTGTGCCCGGGAGGACGCGCACGGCCCCGTTCGACGCATCGCAGTCGTCGAGGTGGACTCGGACGGCGAGCATGCGCGAGAGGACCGAGGCTGGCGCGAGCGTGTGCGGGACCTCCGCCTTCACGGACCACGGGCCGAACCCCTCGACATCGCGCCGCTCTCGAACGGCGATCGCCAGGTCCTGGTGCCAGCCGACTTTCCAGTTCGATCGGGGCGTCTTGTCGAACAGGATCCCGCGCACCGCGAAGCACGACGGGCCGAGCAGGGGCTCGACGAGGCCGCGAATGGGCCCCGAGCGTGCGAGCGCGCGGATCGGCTCGAGGTCCTCCAGCAGCCTTCGCACGCCGCAGGCCCCCTCGTCGAGCGCCGACAGCGCCTCCTCCAGCTCCCGGACTTCGCGCTTGCCCAGGACGCCAGGAACCACACCGAAGCCATCGGTCTCGAGACTGCTCGTGTCCGTCACCGGGCTTCCGCTGCAGGCGACCGCCCTCCGGGACGGCAGTCCGCGTTCGGCTGGCGTGACGTCCTGCGACTGGCTGGCAAGCATGCGCCGCTCGACCGTCTGAAAGCCGAGGCGCTCGTAGAGCTGGATGGCGCCTGCGTTGAACTCCCACACCGCCAGCGCCACGTGATGGGTCCCGCGTTCACCCGCCCAACGCCGGGCCTCACGCACGAGGGCCGTTCCAATGCCCTTTCGTCGGTGCGACTCGCGCACGGCGACGTACCCGATTTCGACCCGCGGCGCGGGCAACACGTCGTCTGGCACGCGCTCCAGCGTGGCGAACAGGAACCCGAGCACGCGGTCCCCCTCGTCGGCCACGAGGAACAGCGCATCCTTGTCGTCCAGGAGGTCGATGAGGTGCCGCTCGGCCGCCGGCATTCCGCATTACGTGATCGTCAACCTGGTCGACGACCAGGTCGAATCGTACGGCGACGCCCGCCAGGCCGAGTGGGCGTATGGGCGTACGGACCTCCACCGGCGCGCAGCTCCGCGAGGAGCTTCTCGGCCTCCGCACGGTGGGGTACGAAGAGTTCCAGCGCGGGCGTTGCCCACTACTCATAGGCGGACGATGTCCGGGCCGTGTCTTCACCACGCAGACACTGAGGACGCGGAGGACGCACGAAGGCACCTCCGTGCGTCCTCCGTGGTGAAAAGAGCGCCCTGATCGCCGCGATCGTGCGAGCCTTCCGCAAACGACGCAAGCAGCGAGTCTGTCGTAGCTTCGTTCGTCCACGCCGAAACAACTGCGCATGCCGCGAAGCTGTTGGGCGAGAGGGATCCAGGGAGGGGCGGGCCACGGCTTCAAGGCCGCGGGGCGGGGCGAGATCGAGCGCTCCAAGGAGGAGATCGACGCCGCGACGTACGAGTTCTTCGACGAGCACCTCAAGCAGGCCGCGGCCTCGGGCCGGGACCGTGATTGGACCCCGGCCCGAGGCGCTGCGCATGCCTCATCGCGTCGTCGATGCGGTGGGCGCGCCGTCGGGGAAGCACCCGTCTCGTACGGCGCAGGTCCTCGGACTGCCGCTGTAGGGCGGATCGGGGACGGCGTCCACCTGGCTGGCCCGCATCAGGTCCGGCGCGTTCGGCCGTGGACGCCTCGGGACGCTCGGGTAGTTCCGGTCGGTGCCTACGCGGATGCCGCCGAAGGTCGGGATGCCGTACCCGTCCGCGCCGACCGAGGTCATCTCGGCCGTGATGCTCCCGTCCGGGTGGACCGTGATCTGCCGCAGGCGCCCGTCGGGAGACGAGAGCGTGCCGTCCAGTGTTCGTGCCTCAGGGTTCTCGTACGCCTCGAAGTTGATCCCGAGATTCACTGGGACGGGCGTCCGGTTTGGGTCGTTCGGGTTCACGTAGTACCCCGCCGTCAGGACGGTCACGGGGTCGCGATCGGTCGGGCACCGCGAGTCGGCCCCGTTCGCGTCGAGCGCGCGGCACCGGGTCGGGTCACACCCGCACGGGCAGTTCTTGGGACGGAAGACGCCAAGCAGGCGCTCGTAGGGCCCCACGGGGTCGGTCGCGGCCTGCTTGGGGAAGAACCGCTCCCCGCTCCTGCACGACCAGATCACGACCCGCCGCGCCGGCTTCCCGTTCAGGACATACGGGAGGTACTCGATGAGCCCTTCGTACACGCCGTTCTGATGGCCGTGGAACATGATCATGACCTCATCGAAGTGGCAGCAGTCGGGAGGCAGGAGGCCGGTCTGCGCAGCCTTGGGCACCTCGCGCCTGCGGCTCCACTCGGGGACGGCCTTCAGGTAGCGCTCCGCCTCCCCCCTCACGTTGCGCACCATCCTCCGGATCGAGGCCTCGCCGATTTGCGGCCTCGTCATGTCCGGCCCGCGGTGGTTCGTCGAGTATCGCAGGATGTGCAGGTGCGGCCGGACCTCGATCTCGTGCTCGGTCCGTCCGTCCACCCGGCGCTCCACGATGTGGAGGTCCCTCTCGTAGTGGAACATGGCCCACTTGAGCGCGGCGTCGATCGTCGAGTCGGTGTCGTCGCCGATCACGATGAGCAGCCGCCCGCCCTGGCAGTGGCACGAGTGCGGCGGAGGGTCGCTGACGGGGATCCAGGAGTCCTCGGGCTTGGCGAATTCGTCTCCCCCGGGGAAGGGCCCGCTCGCGGGCGGGGGATCGACCCAGGGCGACCTCGGTCGGTCCCCATCTCCCGTGCAGCGACCCGGGTCGGGAGCCCGCTCTTCCTCGTCTCGGTTGCAGTCGCCCCGGCGATCCTCGTGATCCCACGGTTGGCCGAAGCGGACCGTCCCCCCTCCCCCTTCGTCTCCGAACTCGATTCCGAATCCCCAGCCCTCTCCTCGGGCCGGCCCAGCCGCCGCGAGGACTGCGGAGGCGAGGACCGCCATGGCGAGCAGCTTCTTCATGGATTCTCTCCCTGGCTCGGCGCGACCCCCTGGATGACTGTCAGCGCCGAAGCTGCAATTCCTGCACCAGTGGAGCGTCCGACTGGAACGGTAAGCTTGCGAATGGGTTGCGGATTCGGCGTAATCGGGGGGGATGTGCGTGGCTCGGCCACCGGCTCGGAGACAAGCCGGGGACCGGGCCAAGGGGGAGCAACGAGGGAGATCCCTCCTTGTGCGCGCCGAGTCGGCGGAACGTCCCCGCTACTTCGCGTTCAGTCGCCCGAGGATGACGGCCGTCAGGTCGAGTTCGGGCGCACACCAGAGGACGGAGCGCATGTTGACGCGCTTGTTGGCGCTCTCTTCGGATGCCTCTTCCAGCCGCGGCGTCTCGGTCTTCAGGATGAGCTGGTAGCCGTTCTCCTGCGCGTAGGCGTCCACCTCGGCTCGGAGCGCGTTGTAGATCCGCGCGGTGTTCTCGTTGATCCGTCGCTGCATGACGGCCTTCCACCGCTCGCCGCGGAACTTCCGGAGCGTGTCGAGCTGGAGGAGCTCCTCCTCCTTCTGGAGGCGGAGCGCGCTCCCCTCCTCGAGGATTCGGATCTCCTCCATCAGGCCGTTCATCTGCTTCTCGATCCCGTCGATCTGGGCCTGGGCCGCGTCCCGCTCCGCCTTGAGTCCGGTCTCGAACTGCTGTGCGACCTTGTATCCCGCGAAGACCTCCTTCACGTTGACGACGCCGACGCGCAGGCCGGCGGCGTCCCCCTGCGACCATGTTGGCGCGCACAGTCCGCCCAGGAGCGCGATCGCTGCGACCAGGGCGATGGTGCCCGCGTGACGGTTCATGTGGTCTCCCTCCTATCGCTGGTCTTCGATGTCGAACGGGAAGACCTGCTCGTCCTCCTCCCGGGGTAGCGGGACGGATGGCGGGACCGTGAGGCCGGCTCCCAGTCGGAGGGGCTCGCCGCGGTCCTCGACGGCCCAGTCCCCCCAGTCCTCCTGGGCTTCGTTCGGATCGTCGTGCTGGACCCAGGCGATCCGCCGGTCCAGGCGCAGCTCGTGGCCGCTTGGAAGCAGCAGGCCGTCCTCGTGGGCCTTGGTCCTCTCCTTCGGGGCGAGGGGGCGAGGCCCCGTCGTGGAGGGCGCCCGCCCCTCGTCTCTCGCGCGGAGACCCCAGATCAGGCCGATGGCGGCGACGAGGACCGCCGCGGCCGCGAGAGGTCGGCTCCACATGCGCGCGCGCGGCGTCGGCTCATCCATCCTCCGACGTGGATCACTATGCAGGAAGGGCGTGGCGGATTCCAGATTCCCGGATTCCGCGGCCGCGCGAATCTGCTTGGCCGCCGCGGGGAGTTGGACGTATCCTGCCGATGTGTCGATGTCGTACTCGGGTTTCCCGCGAAAGGAGGCCATCGCCCGCGCGACCACGCGCTGAAGCCGTTGGAAGGACCGCTCGGCCCCAGCCTGCCTGACCTCTCCTACCTCCACCTCCTCCGCCGCCGTGAGGCGCGCGATTCCAGCCATCACGCCTTCGTCGAAGGCGTGCGATTCCTCATCCGCGCCGTCGAGTCCGGCGCGCGAGTCCTCCAGGCCGTGGCCGCTCCCGGAATGCTGCGTAGCGAGTCCGCGTGGAGGGTCCTCCGCCGACTGGAGGCGGCGCGGGTCCCTGTCCTTCGCATCTCTCCGCAGGAGTTCCGGGCGCTCTCCAGCGCGAGGGAGCCCCAGGGCGTCGGGCTCCTGATCGAGCAGGTGTGGACGCCGCTCGCGTCGGCGCCCGCCGGACGGCAGCCCCTGTGGGTCGCCTTCGAGCACGTCCGTTCCCCCGGCAACCTGGGCACCATCCTGCGCACCTGCGAGGCCACGGGCGTCGACGGCGTGATGCTCCTCGGGGACTCGACCGACCCGTACGACCCTGACGTCGTCCGCGCCTCGATGGGGAGCCTCTTCGGCGTGCGTCTCTCGCGCGCCGGACACGAGGAGGCCCGCGAGTGGTTCCGCAGGACGGGCGCCTACGTCGTGGGCGCCTCCGCGGAGGCCTTTCGGGACCACCGGACGGTCGACTACCGCCGCCCCGTCGTCCTCATGATCGGGTGCGAGCGGCGGGGCCTCTCCCCCCTCCAGGAGGACCTCTGCGACAAACTCGTCCGCATCCCGATGGCGGGAGGCGTCGACTCGCTCAACGTCGCGGCCGCGACGGCCGTCCTGCTGTACGAGGTCTTCGGACAGAGGCATCCGCCGGCGGGGCGGCAGGCTTCCCTTGCGCGGGGCCCTGGCCGGACGGAGAATCGCTCCTGATGTTCCGCAAGGGCCTCGGTCTCGTCCTCCTCCTCGTCGCCGGCGGCGCGTTCGCCGTGGGCGGGCTGCTGGTCTACCGGCACTACGCGGGCGGGAAGCTCCCGACCCTCCCCGCGGACCTCGACTCCTCGCTCGATCGTGTGGAAAAGGAGGTCCGCACGCAGGAGTACAAGGGGATCCGCGCCGATGTCATCGCGGGAGGCGCGATCCTCGTCCTCCTCGTCCTGGCCTGGGCGCTCCTGCGCCGGCGGCCGCCCGCCACGGGCTCTCCGGACGATCGCCGGACCACGGGAAGGCCGGAGAAGAGCAACCTGCGCGCCTGGCTCCTGGCCCTGATCGTCGTCTGCCTGTGCGGAGGCACGATCGTGGCCCTCTACTTCGGTCCCGAGACGATCCGCATCTCGGACACGATGAAGATCTACCGCGGGCCTCGCGACGAGTTCCTCGCGAAGGTCCTCTGGGGCCTCCTGCTCATCGGCGGCGTCCACGTCGTCTACTTCACGCTGTTCTTCCTCCCCCGCCTCCTGGGTCGGGGCCGCCCCCGTTCCCGCGGGCGCCTCGCGAAGTGAGGCAGGCGCGGGACTCCCATCGCGCCCGATTCGGGTTGCCGCCGTCCTCTCGGGGCGGGTAGACTCCGCGCTCCGGGGGTCGAGTCACTTCATGAGAGGAATGGGCACATGGTCGACACTCTGATCTTCTACCTTCTGGCGCTGGCCCTCTCGCTGGCGCCCGCGTCCGAGACCCAGGTGCGGATCGACTTCGTGGACCCCGCCGAGGGCACCGTCGAATCGCTGGTCGCGACGCGCACCGACGACGGGTGGCGCGTGGAGCAGGAGGGGAAGGGCGAGGCGGCGATGATCGCGAGGCGCCAGGGAGACGGGTTCGATCTCGCGATCCCCGGCGAAAAGGAACCGCTGCACGTGGCCCTCGGCGACGCGGCCGCGAAGCTCGCCGGGCTCAAGGAGCGCACGACCCTGACGCTCGGCGAGCAGGAGTACACGGTGCTGCCGTCGGGCGACCTCGCCTACGTGATGGCGAAGGGACACGGCGATCTCGTCGTCGTGCGTCCGATGGGCGCCTCGGCCGAGGTCCAGGCCGTGGGGACGCTGCGCTACCGCGAGCTCGAGCCGGCCATGACGCCCGAGGGGTACCAGGGGGTCGAGTTCACGCTCGAGCGCGACGGACAGGAGCCGCTCGCGCTCTCCCCCAGCGACTCGGCGGCCCACGACGCCCTCGTCGCGCTCAACGGGAAGCGCGTCGAGGTCCGCGGCACGATGCACCCTGGCCGCGACCCGCTGCCGGGCGAGGCCTATCCGATGGGTCCCGACGGCAAGCCGTTGCCGAGGCAGCCCCGCCTGATGGTCCGCTCGATCCAGGAGTCCCCGAAGTAGCCTCGAGTGGGCCGCGTCCACCATCTCAACTGCGGGACGATGAGGCCGCCGAGTCGGCGGTTGATGGACGGGGAGGGAGGCTGGATCGAGCCCGGGGGCACTCCGCGGGGCACTGCGGCGTGACGCGATCGCATCGCTTCGGAGGCTTGCGCGGGACGTCGAGGTGTTCTGCGCGCATGACGCGGCCGAGTTCCGTCGGGCCGCCTCCTCGCCGCGGTGAATCCCCTCGGACCTGAGGGGTCGGGCCCGGCGCGGCTCGTGACCGCGTCGGGCCCTGCTGGACTGGTGGCGACTACATCTTGCTCGCGCCGTACGCGAGGAAACCGACGTAGATCAGGAAGAGGATCGCCGCGGCGTATCCGCCCTCGGCCTCGCGCATCTCGGTCTCGTTCAACTCGACCACCCCAGCCTCGGCCGCCATCGCATCGATGTTCGTATTCATGACTGTTCTCCCGACTCGTGAGCCCCACCATCAGGGCTCGCCCCTATCTTGGGAGGGGGCGTAGAAACTCCCACGGGAAATCCTGGAATCCTGGAGGGCGGGCGGAGGGCACCGAGGGACCCTACAGGTGCCACCGAGCGGTGTAGGCCTTGCAGATCTGTTCCAGCATGCGCTGGTACTCCGCGTCCACGTCGATGCCCAGCGCGTTGGGCCTCGGGATCGCAGGCGGATGGACGTTGTCGATGAAGACGGGAACGAGCAGGACGTAGTCGTATCCCGCGACGTGCGTGTGACCGGGGCTCCTCGTGGGCAGCGTGCGGAACAGACCTGCCGTCTGCGCGGGATCGCCCGGCCGATTCCGGCTGACGCAGAATTCGAACTCGGTCCAGAGGGACTCGTCGCCGGTGGAGAGCCGCGGACGGACTTCGAGGTCGAAGGCGCGCCGGCGGCTCCTGCACTCCACCTTCACCCGGTCAGGAACGTTCAGGACCCGATCGGCCAGGCCCACGAGGACCGTGGCGACCAGGACGGCCTCCGATCGCTCCGCCCATACGGCGTCCAGGGTCTTCTGGAGGTCGTCGAAGCGGTTCGTCTTGTTCCGGTGGGCCGTGATGACCGACTTGTTCTCGAGGGCGATGCGGACCTTCTTGATGTCCGGCGCCGCGCTTCCAGGCAGAGGCTCGCCGACAAAGAGGTCGATCTTGCGCCTGCGGTCACCGGGCGACTGCACGTTGTACCAGACCCGCACCACTCCCTCTTCCTCGTCCTTGCGAAAGGCGGCGCACCCCCGTCGCAGGTCGAAGACGATCCCCTCGCTGACGGTGTCCGAGTGATCCTCCTGCCGGTGATTGTGGAACCCTCGCAGACGGATCCGATCGATCGCCTCGTCAAAGGGCGTCTTCATCGTGTGGCGTCGCGAGAAGCAGGGCGCGGGTGCACGCGCCGATCGGCTGTCCCGCGGCCCGGCAGCTCCACGAATCGATCCGGGACGGGAAGGAGCTTCAGGACGCTGCTCTGCAGGCGGAGGAAGCCGTTGGCGGCGCGCTGGCAGTGGTCGCCCAGCCAGGCTCGAGCGGGAGGTGAGTTGAGGTAGGCCGCCAGGGCGTGAAGATGTCCCGCGTTCCTGGGCACGATGTAGTACACCGAGTGGCGAGGGACGAGGTCGCCGTGCTCGTCCACGAAGAACACCGGGCGGCTCCCGATGTCCTTGCAAAGCAACTTGGGGCGCAGGAGGTCTCGGAGAGGCGGGTTCTCGTGGAAGGAGTACCAGGGCTTCCGCGCCACGCAGGTGCGGCCGAGCAGCTTCGCACGCCGTCCTGGATGCCGGAGGTACGTGGCAAGCGGCCCCAGCTCGGCCTCCTCGCGCAGCCGACCGTCGCGGTGATAGGGGATCAGCATGGACCGGCCGACTCGGCCGGGCGGCGGGTCGCCGACCGACAGGTCCCGGCCCGCAATCGTCGGATGGGCGAAGGGCCGGAGCTCCTCGGGCAGATCGCCGTCTCGCAGGACGAAGACCGAGTCGGCGCCCGTGGCGACGCCGCAGCTCACCCGGACACAGGCGTCCGCGAGCGACCACCTCGGCGTGGGGCCGGTATACCCGTTCATCGCGGGAAGCCAGGAACTGCCATCGGTCGGCAGCGTGACGCTTCGCCGAGAGCCGTCCCGCAGGAGGATGCGAGTGGGAGCCTCAGGCGGCCGGTTCCGGAGGGTCGTGATGGCCGGGTAGGTCACGAGGCCCTCGAACGTGCTCTCCCCGATGAGATGGATCTCCTCGACCTGCACCCGGGCGAGGAGTCGGCGCAAGGGCGCCGCGGTCGCGACGTAGGTGAACTTCTCGGGCGTGATGAACACGAGGCGACCGTCAGGAGCGAGGCTCTCGAGGGCTCGCTCGAAGAAGAGCAGGTAGAGATCGAAGCGACCACGGGCCGTCTGGAACCGACTCCGGAATCGCGCCTTCTCCCGTTCCGACAGCCCGCAGATGCTGACGTAGGGCGGATTGCCGAGGATGTAGTCGAACTTGCCGAGCGGGCGGCCCAGGAAGTCGGCATGCAGGATGCGGACGCCATCCCTGCCGTGCCGCTCCCGTTGGAGCGGAGCCGCAAACGCCGGATTCAATTCGATCCCCGTGAGGCGCGGGGGCGCCACCCCCCGTCGCTTGCACCACCGGATCACGCCATCCAGGAATACGCCCGTTCCGCAACCGGGGTCGAGGAGCGAGTGGTGACGTCCAGGGGGCATCGCGCTGAAGAGCTTCCTGCTCATCAGGTCCACGATGGCGGGCGGCGTCGGGACAAACCCCTTCATGCGTGGGAATCGTAACGGAGCCGCCGGGGCAAGTCCATTCCTACAGTCGCCGCCTCCAGCGGGCCCCTGTGCCGGGCTACTTCGGCTCGCAGAACTCGATTTCCTCCGCGCTGAGAGCGGGAGCGGAGACGAGGATCGCCTCGTCGACGGCCGCCTTGTCCAGCGCCCGCGCTTCAGCCAGATCGGCGCGGGCCTGGTCCAGGTCGCCGGTGCGAAGGAGCAGGATGGCGCGGAAGAGGCCGGCCTGCGCGGCCACGCGCCGGTCCAGCGGCCCGCTGCGACGGATCGCCTCGGCGAGCCCCTCGATGGCCTCGGGCGCATTCCCATCCACGGCTGCACCGCAGGCGGTCATGAGGCAGTCTCGCGCCGTTTCCACGGGCGGCGCTCCGAAGCGAGTCAGCGGGTCCCAGGCCGCGATCGACACGTCTTCGACCTCGACGTCGGTCTCGTGCCTCCCCGGCTGAGGCGCCTCCGTAAAACACGTCTTCCCGAAGCGGCACCACCCGTTCTCCAGCTTCCCCAACGCGGCGACCTCGCACTCCGCGCGCCGCCCTCCCGACTCCACGCGAAGCCGGATGCGATCGGCGCCGGGGACGTACTCCAGCGCGCAGTCGTACTCGCCGCCCGCCTCGAGCCCCGACGCCTCGGCCGACAGCTCGAACTCGCGCAACTGCCCGTCGCGCGCCCAGCTCGCGAGCGAGAACGTGCGGGTCACTTCCGTCCCCGACCCTCCGGCCCGCATGCTCAGCGCCATGGAGAGGCTCCCCGAGACGCCGATCCTCACAAACGTCCCCCACTCGATGCGCGGGACGCGCATCCTCCACGTCAGCCGGATCGGGCCGCCTCCGTACCAGAACGGCACCCCCGCCTCGTAGTTCCCCGCCGTCGTCTGACGGAAGGCCAGGCCGTCCGGCTTCCGGCTCGCGAGGAACGGGCTGTCGCTCCAGACGCCGATCCGGTCGGAGGCCAGCCGGTCGCGAGTCTCCATGGAGGCCGCCCTGCGGACCCACTCGATGTGGCGTGCGACCTCGTCCCGCTCGATCGGGTCGAGCGAGGCCGTCTCCGAGAGCTCCTCGAGGGCCTTGAGAAGCGGGCCCCACGCGCCGAGCTCCTCCAGACACCTCGCAGAGAGCCTGAGCGCCTCCGTCCGACGTATCCCCTCCTTCGAGAGGTGGTCGAGGGCGGCCCTCAGCTCGCGTCTCTCCATGGACACCCGCGCCAGGCCGATCTCGTCGTGGCGCAGTCGGAAGTCGCGCTCGGCCTCGTCCGTCTGGCCGAGCGAGAGGAGGTCCTCGCCGACGGACGTGTCCGTCGCGAACGCCCCGCCCGGGGCCGCGGCGACGGGCTTCTCTCCGAGTCCCAACGTGGCGAACCTCGCCCCGCCGGCCTCAGTCCAATGGAGCAGGACCTCGTCGTCCCCATCCCCGTCGAGGTCGTCGGCGGCCCAAATCCTGACGGGGCCCTCGCGCAGTTTCCGCAGGGGGCCGTCGCTGCCTGGGGCGCGCACCAGCACGATGCGATCGCTCGACCCCGGTCGGCCCGGCCGCTCTGTGCGCAGCACCCAGGCCTCGTTCGCAAGGCGCACGGGCCTCGCCTCGAAGACGAGCGCCCGGTTGCCCGCGACGCGCTCGGGCGGTCCGAGGCGCAGACTCGGGGACACGGTCAGGACGAATGCGCCCGTGGGAAGGACGTCCGCCGTCGCTGCGCCGGCCTGGACCTCCGCCCGGGCCGCCTCGTCCTGCCACGACGCGAACAGGAGCCTCCCGTCCGGGAGGCCCCACACGCTCCTCGCCTGGCTCCGCCACGACGACCTCGCGATCTCCGTGAAGTCGCTCGTCGCCCCGTCCCACCGCAGGAGGACCATCCGATAGCCGGACCCCGGCCCGAGCGAGGCGAGGACCTCGAGGCCGTCCGCGGGGTCGAATTCGCCGACTCGAAGAGCCAGGACGTCGACCCCCTTCGCCTCCTCAAAGGCGCGAGAGGCGATCCGTTTCAGGCTGTCCCCCTCCAGGTGGAGCACGAGCAGTCGGCGGAGGTACGGCCCCGTCGCGACAAGGACCTCCCGACGGCCGTCCCGGTCCAGGTCGGCCACGACGATCGCCTCGGGCGTCGTGCCGATCTCCGCTCGCGGGCCGGGCACGAAGTCCGCCCCGTCGAGCCTCCAGACCCGGACCTCCCCCTCATCCCTCTCGGCCATCCCCCAGGTCGCGAGGACCTCGTTCCCCGGACGGCCGTCCGCGTCCGCGACGAAGATCCGGCTCACGTGACCGGAGGGATGCCTCTCGATCGGGGTCTCCGCGAACCGCACGAGGCGCCCTCCCTCGGCGCGCCAGGCGGAGACCCGACCGGACGCCTCGTTCATCACGAGGTCGGAGCGGCCGTCCCCGTCGACGTCCCCCGTGGCGGTCTCGCCCTCCGGGAGCGGCTGGTCGTTCATCGGAAGCAGGGATCGGAGCACCGAGATCGACTCGCGTGTCCTCGCTCGATCGGCCGGGGAGAGCGCGTCGTCGATCGAGACCGACTCGAAGTGCGAGAGCGCCGCGTCGAGTCGCCCGGTTCCCTCCTCCGCGCAGGCGAGTCCGAACCGCGCCTCCGAGGCGAGAGGGGACGAGGGGAACCTCCCCAGGAGGGCGCGAAAGGCCCCGCGGGCGTGATCGAGGTCCCCGCGCGCCTGGAGCGACCGCGCCAGCTCGAGCAGCGCGCGCGCCGCGGCCTCGCGCTCGGGCGCGCGAAGGGAGACCGCGCCGATGCGGTAGGCGGAGGCCCAGGCGACCTCGGCGCGCCCCGTGGTCCCCTTCCGCGCCAGCGCCATCCCCTTCAGCAACTCGGCCTCCGCCTGCGGCAGCGCCTCGTCGGGGGAGGCCTGCGACAGGACCTGCGCGAGGTCCGCCTCGCGGAGCGCGCCATCGGCGTCGCCGCGCGCGAGGAGCTCCCGGGCGCGGTCGACCCGCGATCGTGCGTCCTCGGCGCGCTGCCGGCGCTGGCGCGCAGCCTGCCAGGTCGTGTAGGTGCCCGGCCCCATCGCCAGCGCCGCCCCGAGAAGTCCCAGGCCAAGGGCGGCCAGGATCCGCGTCCGGTGCCTCCTCAGCTTCTTCCGGAACCAGTACGCGGGTGTGAGACGCGTGGCCGTGACGGGCTCCCCCTCCATCCACCTCCCGAGGTCCGCGGCGAGGGCGCCCGCGTCCGGGTAGCGACGCCCGGGCTCCTTCTCGAGACACCGCATGACGACGGCCTCGAGGTCGACCTCGATCCGCGCGTTGTGGCTGCGGAGGGGGAGAGCGTCGCGTCGTTCGATCGACGCCCGGAGCTCCGAGGGGCTGCCATCGAAGGGCCGCTGGCCGCAGAGCGCCTCGTAGAGCATGATGCCGAGGGCGTGGACGTCGGTCCACGGCCCGGTCAGCTCCGGGCGCCCCGAGGCCTGCTCGGGGGCCATGTAGGCATAGGTCCCCATGACCTGCCCCTCCTCGGTCAGGCCCTGGGAGGCGGCGAGGTCCCGGACGAGGCCGAAGTCGCCGACCTGCGGTTCGTCGTCGGGGCCCAGGAAGACGTTTTCGGGCTTCACGTCGCGGTGGACGATCCCGTGTGCGTGGGCGTGGCCGAGGCCGAGAGCGACGCGGTGGAGCATGGAGACCACGTCGCGGGGCTCGCGAGGGGTGGAGAGCCACTCGCGGAGGTTCGCGCCCTCGACGAGGTCCATGGAGAAGTAGAGGGTGTTGCCCTCGCGGCCGAGTTCATGGACCTGGACGACATGGGGGTGCTTTCCCAGTCGGGCGAGCGTGGTGGCCTCGCGATGAAAGCGCTCCATGCGCTCGGCCGTCTGCGCGGGGGGGCCCTCCGCGGCCTCGAAGAGCTTGAGGGCGACCTCGCGGCCGAGCCGCGTGTCGCGGGCCCGGTAGACGGCGCCCATTCCGCCGCGCCCGAGCAGTCCGATGATCAGGTAGGGGCCGACGCGTCGCGCCGGCGTCGCGCCAGCGCCCTCCCCGGCCACGACGGTGGGCATCTCGGCCAGGGGCGGGGTGGGCGCTGCCGCGAGGTCGAGGAGCATCTCTCGCGCGACCCGCCGGGCCTGCGCGTCCGGAAGGGGCTGGCCCGGGTTGGGCGAGGGCTCCGTCATCATCCCTTCCCGGCGAGGCAGCGCAGGATCTCGTTCCGTTCCTCGCCGACGTCGGCCGCGCCAGGAGACCACGTGCGGATCTGGGCCTCGATTTCCGCGGCGACGTCCTTGCGCAGGCGCGTCGCGCGCGTCCGCAGGTCGCCCGAGGACACGCCGAGCGCCTCCGCAAGGGACTCCGACCCGGGGCGTTCGTCGGCGAGGATCCACTCGTCGAGGATCCGGAGGGAGCGGGCGTCGGCGTCACGCGTCAGCCTGCCGCGGACCTGCGCCAGGGAACGCCTCAGGACCTGCTTGGCCCAGTCCACCTCGAAGGCGCGCTCCGGGTCCTCGCACCGCGCGTCCGCGATCGATGACTCGACGTCCTCGATCGCGGGCAGCGGGAGGGCTGTGGCCTCGGGGCGCGCGGCCTCGCGGCGGTGGTCCTTCAGGCGGAAGTTCGAGAGACAGGCGAGGAGGTAGGTCCGCAGCCGGCCGCGTGAGGGGTCGTAGCCGCCGATCCACCTCCCGGTGAGGCCCTCGAGGAAGAAGCGCTGGAGGAGGTCCTGCGCGTCGGTCGCGGGGCTGCCGGTCCGCCGGAGGTAGACGTAGAGCGGCGGGTAGTACGCGGTGAAGAACGCCTGCCAAGCCTCCCGGTAGCGGGGCGAATCCGCTTTCGCGGCGAGCTCGACGACGGAGAGGTGGGTCGTGGGAAAGGGGGCGCCGGCACGGGTCGTCGGGTCGTCCATGGCAGGCTCCGTTTCCAGGCGTTCGGGCAGTGTACGCGGGCGGGCGAGGCGGAACAAGCGGGCGACTGTGCGGAATTCCCGTAACGGCGCTCCAGGATGCGGATAGATCGGTCAGGAAGAGGCTGATCGGTGCGCAGGAATCCGGAAGAGGCGCACCAGCCTGGGGTGGTGCAGGCAAGAGCGGGGAGTCAGGCCATGGACGCGAACCAGGAAGCTCAGGCACTCAGGCCAAGCGGGACGGCGGACGGCCCGTGCCTGCGGGTGCTGGTCGGGCGGCGGATTGCATCGCTCCGCCGCTCGATCCGCCCGCGCCTCTCCCAGGACGCTCTGGCCCGGAGGGTCGGCGTCTCCGTGTCGTACCTGTCGAAGATCGAGACGGGGGGCAAGGAACTGCCGCTGACGCTGGCCGCGCGAATCGCGCATCAGCTCGAGGTCCCCCTCGCCGCGCTGGTCTCCGAGGCCGTCCCGCCGGAGACCGAGGAGTGCCACCGCGTCTGCCTCCGTCTCTGCCGCATGGTGCGCGAGTCCGGATGCCCGGTCCACCTGGTGGAGGAAGCCACCCGGGCCATCGTCAGCGCGATCCTCGCGCTCGCACCCCGCCCGGCCGAGTAGCCGAGACAGGCGTCAGCGGTTCGTCGTCGCGTTCGCCGCCGCGGGCGCGGCGTGGTAGTCCTGGAGGGCCTTGACGTCGAGGCCCGTGCGGCGGACCTGTTGGCGGGATGGGTTCATGGCTCACGGAACGATGCGGAACCTGCCCAGCTTGCGCGGACGATAGAGCTCGAAGTCCCGTCGGTCCAACGTGAAGACGGTCCGGATGCCCTCTCTTTCCGCGACCGCCACGAGCGCGGCGTCGGCGAAGTCCATCGGGAGGTCCGCGTACTTCCGAAGCAGCTCGCGGACGCGGGGCATGTCCCCCGCCCCCAGTGCCGCGAGCCCCAGGATCCCGTCCTCCACCCATCCCAGAAGCGCATCCCGCGCCACCGAGGCGCCTCGAACCATGTAGGCGGCCTCCGTGACGGCGGGCCACACGGTCACGAGGGGCTCGTCCAGCGACTCCAGCGTCCGCACGCACGTGCCATGTTGGGCCTCGTCCCGGAGCAGCAACGCGATGAGGGGGCCCGCATCCACCAGGATCATGTGCGTCCCCCTCCCCTTCGACGGGAGAGCATCTCCGAGAACTTCCGACCGGAATCCTCAGCCAGGTGACCGTCATGCCCGTCGTCGCAGCCGATCCGGGCCTTCATCGCCTCAAAGGGCCGGACGCCCCGACCGGAGGCCTCCTCTGCCCGCAGGAGCGCATGGAGGGCCTCGCGGATGACCTGGGACTTCGTGGCCCCCCGAAGGCGGGAGAGCCGTCTGAGGATGGCCTCTGTCCTCGGATCGAGGCGGACGCTGATCGCCATGTCTGCAACCTCCTCGTGTAATACAAGTGTATTGCAGTCGGGCGGGCAGGTCAACCCGGAGCTCGACGGTCTCGCTACCGCGGGGCAGAGGCCGACGTCGCCGCGGGGGCGGCGTGGTAGTCCTGGAGGGCCTTCACGTCGAGGCCCGTGCGGCGGACCGTGTCGAGGCCGTGCACCGCCGCCTGGACGCCTGGCATCGTCGTGATCACCGTGATCCCCTTCGTGACCGCCATCGTGCGGATCGCCTTGTCGTCCGCCCGCGGCCCCTTGCCGCTCATCGGCGTGTTGAAGATCAGGTCCACTTCCCCATTAATAAGAAGATCCAGCGCGTTCGGCCGTCCCTCCTTCAGCCGGTGCAGCACCCTGACGGGGATCCCGTTCCGCTGCAGCACCCGAGCCGTCCCGCTCGTCGCGCAGACCGAGTACCCCATCTCGACCAGCTTCTTCGCGATCCAGATCGCGTCCCGCTTGTCGCTGTCCTTCACCGAGATGAAGACGTTCCCGCTCGTCGGCAGCTTGTGGCTCGCGCTCGCCTGGGCCTTCATGTACGCCCGCCCGAAGTCGGCGTCGATCCCCATCACCTCGCCCGTCGACTTCATCTCCGGGCCGAGGACGATGTCCACCCCAGCGAAGCGGTTGAACGGGAAGACCGACTCCTTCACGCAGAAGTGCTCCGGCCAGACCTCCTTCACGAACCCCAGGTCCTTGAGCCTCGCCCCCGCCATCACCTTCGCCGCCAGCTTCGCGAGCGGCACGCCGATCGCCTTCGAGACGAACGGCACGGTCCGCGAGGCGCGCGGGTTGACCTCGATGACGTAGACGACCTCGTCCTTCACCGCGAACTGGACGTTCATCAGTCCTCGTACGTCCAGCTCCTTCGCGAGTTTGTGCGTGAACGTGCGCACCTTGGCCACCTGCGCGTCCGAGAGCGTGTACGGGGGCAGCGTCATCGCCGCGTCGCCGCTGTGGACCCCCGCCTCCTCGATGTGCTCCAGGATTCCCCCGATGACGATCGTCTCGCCGTCCCCGATCGCGTCGACGTCCACCTCGATCGCGTCCTCGATGAACTCGTCGATCAGCACCGGGTGCTCCGGCGACACGTCCAGCGCCCTCGCCGCGAACGTCTCCAGCTCCTTGTCGTCCCAGACGATCTCCATCGCCCTCCCGCCCAGGACGTAGCTCGGCCGCACGAGGACCGGGTAGCCGATCTCCCGCGCCACCTTGCGGCATTCCTCGATCGTCCGCGCCGTCCCGCCCCGGGGCTGCACCAGCCCCAGCTTCTTCACCATCTCGTTGAAGAGCTGCCGGTCCTCCGCGCGGTCGATCGACTCCACGCTCGTCCCCAGGATCGGCACCCCCGCCCGCTGGAGCCCCTTCGCCAGGTTGAGCGGCGTCTGCCCGCCGAGCTGCAGGATCACGCCCAGCGGCTTGATCGCCTCGCAGATGTGGAGGACGTCCTCCTCCGTGAGCGGCTCGAAGAAGAGCATGTCGCTTGTGTCGTAGTCCGTGGAGACCGTCTCGGGGTTCGAGTTCACCATCACGGTCTCGAGCCCCATCTCCTTGAGCGCGAAGGCCGCCTGCACGCAGCAGTAGTCGAACTCGATCCCCTGCCCGATCCGGTTCGGCCCGCCTCCGAGGATGACGACTTTCTTGCGATCGCTCACCCTGAGCTCGTCCTCACGCTCGTAGGTCGAATAGTAGTACGGCGTGTACGCCTCGAACTCCGCGGCGCAGGTGTCGACGAGCTTGTAGACGGGGCGGACCCCGAGCTCCTTGCGCCGCTTCCCGACGGCGACCGCGTCCGTCCCCCACAGCTTCGCGAGCTGGACGTCGCTGAATCCCATCCGCTTCGCGTCGCGGATGACGTCCGCGGAGGCCTTCGCGAGCGTGCCGACCTCGCGAAGCCGCTCCTCCTCGTCGACGATCTCGCGGAGGTTCGCGAGGAACCACGGGTCGATCCGCGTGAGCGCGCAGACCTCGGCGTTCGCCATGCCGCCCTTCATCGCGTAGCGGATCCAGTAGAGCCGCTCGGCGTTCGGCGTGGTGAGCTTCTCGCGTATCTCCGCGTCGCTCGGCGCCGCGCCGGAGAGGAGGAGGTCCTTCCCGTCGCTCCCGAGCCCCGCGCGACCCGTCTCGAGCGAGCGGATCGACTTCTGGAGGGCCTCCTTGAACGTCCGCCCGATCGACATCGTCTCTCCGACCGACTTCATCTGCACGGTGAGCGTCGGATCGGCGTCGGGGAACTTCTCGAAGGCCCACCTCGGGGTCTTGACGACGCAGTAGTCGATCGCGGGCTCGAAGCAGGCGGGGGTCTTCTTCGTGATGTCGTTCGGCAGCTCGTCGAGCGTGTAGCCGACGGCGAGCTTCGCGGCGATCTTCGCGATCGGGAACCCCGTGGCCTTCGATGCGAGCGCGGAGCTGCGCGAGACGCGCGGGTTCATCTCGATGACGACCATGCGGCCCGTGGAGGGCTCGATCGCGAACTGGATGTTCGCGCCGCCGCACTCGATCCCGATCTCGCGCAGGATCGCGATCGAGGCGTCCCGCATCCGCTGATACTCGGCGTCGGTCAGCGTCTGGGCGGGCGCGACGGTGATGGAGTCGCCCGTGTGGATCCCCATGGGGTCGAAGTTCTCGATGGAGCAGACGATCACGCAGTTGTCCGCGCGGTCGCGCATGACCTCCAGCTCGAACTCCTTCCAGCCGTAGATCGACTCCTCGATGAGGACCTCGTGGATCATGGAGAGCGCGAGGCCGTTTCCGACGACGCGCTCGAACTCCTCGAGGTTGTACGCGATCCCGCCGCCGGTGCCGCCGAGGGTGAAGCTGGAGCGGATCACGCACGGGAGGCCGATCCGCTCCCGGATGGCGTGGGCCTCGGCGAGCGTGTGGGCGTAGTCGCTCCTCGCGAGGTCGAGGCCGATCTTCTCCATCGCCTCCTTGAAGAGCTTGCGGTCCTCCGCCTTGCTGATGACCTTCTCGTTGGCGCCGATCATCTCGACGCCGTACTTCGCCAGGACGCCGGCCTGGGAGAGCTGGACGGCGACGTTCAAGGCGGTCTGGCCGCCGACCGTGGGCAGGAGGGCGTCGGGCCGCTCGCGGGCGATGATCTTCTCGACGAACTCGGCGTTGACGGGCTCGACGTAGGTCCGCGGGGCGGTCTCGGGGTCGGTCATGATCGTCGCGGGGTTGGAGTTCACCAGGCAGACGGTGAACCCCTCCTCGCGGAGGGCCTTGCAGGCCTGGGTGCCCGAATAGTCGAACTCGCAGGCCTGTCCGATGACGATCGGCCCGCTTCCGATGAGGAGGATCTTGTGGATGTCGGTCCGTCTAGGCATGCGAGCCGTCCGTGCTCCTCGCTACGCGCCCCACATCCCCTCGAAGACCTCGTCGGCGGGACCGGAGAGGAAGACGTGGTCCTCCTTCGCCCATTCGATGGCGAGCTCGCCGCCGCGGACGTGGACGCGGACCTTGCGATCCGTCTTCCCGGTCAGGACCCCCGCGACGCAGACGGCCGAGGCCCCCGTCCCGCACGACCAGGTCTCCCCCGCGCCGCGCTCCCAGGAGCGCTGGCGGACCTCGGTGCGGCCGATGACCTCCACGAAGTGGACGTTCGTCCGGTTCGGGAAGATCGGATGCCGCTCGATCGCGGGACCCTCCGTCGTGACGGGGTAGTCCTCCACGTTGTTCACCCAGATCACGCAGTGCGGGTTTCCCATCGCCATGCAGGTGACGCGGTAGTCCTTCGTGCCGACCTTGAGCGGCTCGTCGATCACGCGCTCACGCGGGGGGCCCGACACCGGGATGTCGCGGCGGAGAAGAGTCGGCGTCCCCATGTCGACGCGGACGCGCAGGGCCTTCCCCCCGGCGACGGTCAGTTCGATCGGCAGCGGCCCCCGGAGCGTCTCGACGACCAGCATCTTCTGCTTGGTCAGCTTGTGGTCGTAGACCCACTTCGCGAAGCAGCGGATTCCGTTCCCGCACATCTCCGCCTCGGAGCCGTCCGGGTTGAACATCCGCATGCGGAAGTCGGCCACCTTGGAGGCGCAGACGAGGAGGAGGCCGTCGGCTCCGACGCCGGTCCTTCGCAGGCACATCTCCTGCGCGAGCAGCCCGGGGTCCTTGGGCCCCCCCTTCCGCGCGTCGAGGAGGACGTAGTCGTTGGCGCAACCGTGCATCTTCCAGAACTGGATCGCTGACTTCATCGTGTTCGCAGGCTCCGAGCGAGTTCCTTGACGGACGGGTCGGGGTCCTCGGCCGCGGCGCGCTCCACGCGCTGCCGGGCCGCCGGGGTCTTGAAGAGCGAGAGCGCCATGATCGCCCTCTTGCGCACGTCGGCCGACTCGTCGTCGGCGCGGGCCAGGAGGACGTCGAGCCCGCTCGAGTCGTCCGCGATCGCGAGGGCGATGGCGGCCGCGAAGCGGACGGCGTCGGATCGGTCGGAGAGGGCCGCGGCGATCGCGTCCCGGGCACCGGGTTCGCCCGCCAGGCCGTCCACCGCGGCGACGCGCTCCCCCTCGCACTCGGACGTGCGGAGGATGGCAGCCAGCTCCGCCTGCGACGGGGCGCGGAACGCCCACGCGCGTGCGCCGGCGAGCGACGCGGCGAGGAGGCCGGACAGGAGGGCCGGGAACAAAAACAGCGGTACGCTTCTGGGCATCGAAGGGCGGGGATTATAGCTTGCCGGCCCGCTTGTCCGGAACGATAATGCCGCGCCTTTTCGAGGAGGAGTTCGATGGCCCAGACGCAGGACGAGCTGAAGAAGAGCATCGAGGCGCTCAAGGGCAAGGTCGCCGAGGCCCGGAAGGCGTCCGCCAAGCCCAGCGACGAGAAGCTCCGCGACGCGCGAAAGGCCCTCAAGAGGGCCCAGAGGCGCCTCCGGCAGCAGAGCGGGAAGAAGCTCGTGACGATCCGGAAGTTCGCCAAGGGCGCCGAAAAGTAAATGGTCAAGTCTCAATGAGCAAGTTTCAACGAAGGCTCAATTCCGGAATTGGGAAGTGACGGAAGGAACTTCGTTGAAGCGTTTGGAATTGAGCGTTTCTTGATACTTGCGCATTGAGACATGGGACTTGTTCCCCCTACTACGCGGATCGACTACGCACGCGAGCTCAATGACCAGCAGCTTGCTGTCGTAGAAGCCGGCACCGGCCCTCTCCTGGTCATCGCCGGGGCGGGCAGCGGGAAGACCCGGACGCTCACCTACCGCGTCGCCCGCCTGATCGAGTCCGGCGTCGACCCCGGCTCGATCCTCCTCCTCACCTTCACCAACAAGTCCGCCCGCGAGATGCTCGGGCGGGTCGAGTCCATCCTCGGCCCTGACGCCGGCCGCGTCTGGGGCGGCACGTTCCACCATATGGGGCACGTGACCCTCCGCCGCCAGTCGGAGCGGATCGGGATCGACCGCAACTTCTCGATACTCGATCGCGAGGACGCCCGCCACCTCATGAGCGACGTCGTGGAGCAGCTCGGGCTCCGCGAGGAGGCCGACGACATCCCGAAGGCGGACGTCATCTGCGAGATCGGGAGCTTCGCCGCGAACACGGAGCGCACCGTGTTCGAGACGATCGAGCGCGAGTGGAACTACCTCTCCCGCGCCGCCGAGGAGATCGACCAGGCCGTGAACCGCTACCGCGCGCGGAAGCGCGAGCTCGCGTGCGTCGACTTCGACGACCTCCTGATCCTCTGGGCGACGCTCCTCCAGGACCACGAGGAGGTCCGCTCGTGGTACGGCGAGCGGTTCCACCACGTCCTCGTCGACGAGTACCAGGACACGAATGCGATCCAGGGGCGGATCGTCGACCTCCTCGTCGAGAAGCGGCGGAACCTGATGGTCGTCGGCGACGACTCGCAGAGCATCTACGCCTTCCGCGGGGCGAACTACGCGAACATCTTCCAGTTCCCGAAGAGGTACCCCGACTCGAAGATGTTCAAGCTCGAGTGGAACTACCGGAGCACGCCCGAGGTCCTCGCCCTCGCGAACTCGAGCATCTCGAACAACGCGATGCAGTTCGAGAAGACGCTCAAGGCGTACCGCCCGAGCGGCGCGCCGCCGAAGCTGATCGAGCCGGACGACGCGGCCTCCCAGGCGAGGATGGTGACGAGGCTCCTGGAGGAGCACCACTCGCGGGGCGTGCCGTGGAGGGAGATGGCGGTCCTGTACCGCTCGCACTTCCACGCGCTGGAGCTCCAGATGGAGCTGACCGGGCGCGGCGTGCCGTACGCGGTCCGCGGGGGCCCGAGGTTCTTCGAACAGGCGCACCTCAAGGACTCGATGGCGTTCCTGCGCGTCGTGGACAACCCGCGGGACGAGCTGTCGTGGCGGCGGCTGCTCAAGCTCTACCCGAAGGTCGGCGACGGCACTGCGGGAAAGGTCTTCGCGCTCCTCACGTCGAAGGGGGACCCGCTCGCGGCCGCGATGAACGACGCCATCGCGAAGGAGTTGCCGAAGCCGGCGAGGGCGTTCTGGCCGCAGCTCTCGTCGCTGCTCCGGACGCTCGCGATGCCCTCGTTCCGCGAGCGCCCGGGCGAGAGCGTGCGGACCGTCCTCGACAGCGACTATTCGACGTACCTCGAGGAGACCTACCCCAATGCGAGGTCGCGGAAGGAGGACCTCCGGCAGTTCGCCGAGTACGCGCGGCGCTACGAGTCGACGCGGGAGCTGCTGCAGCAGGTGGCGCTCCTGACGGACCTCCGCGGGGACCAGCCGGAGAGCGGGGACGGCGAGGGGACGGTGGTCCTCTCGACGATCCACCAGGCGAAGGGGCTGGAGTGGCAGGTGGTCTTCGTGATCTGGCTCGTGGAGGGGCGCTTTCCGACGGCGAACGCGGTGAAGGAGACGGAGACGCTCCAGGAGGAGAGGCGGCTCTTCTACGTGGCGGCCACGCGGGCGAAGGACGCGCTGTACCTGTTCGCGCCGCAGGCGGCCTCGGACAACCGCTGGGACGTCGTGCAGCGGAACTCGCGCTTTGTCGAGGAGCTGGACCCGTCGCTCTTCGAGCGCGTCCGCGGCGGGGCGTTCTAGCCCAGGAGTCATCGGGGAGGACGGCCCATGCCGAGCATCGGCGAGATCGCCAACGTCGCGAGCGCCCTGGCCCTGATCGTCGCGGTCGTGTTCGGAATCCTGCAGATCCGCCACATGGCGAAGACGCGGGCGCTCTTCGCCTCGGCGGAGCTGGTCCACGCGATGCAGTCGACCGAGTTCACGCGGAGCATCGCGGGCGTGGAGAGGCTGCCCGACAACGCCGATCCGGACCTGATCCGCATGGACCCGGCCACGCTCGCCGCCGTCGGCCACATCTCGCACATCCTGGAGACCCTCGGCGTGCTCGTCTACTACCGCGTCGTGCCCCTCCACGTCGTCGACGACCTCCTCGGCGGGTACGTCCGGATGTGCTGGCGCAAGCTTCGCCCCCTTTCCGAGTCCCGCCGCCGCGAGATGGGGATCTACTACGGCGAGTGGATGCAGTGGCTCGCGGAGCGGCTGGAGGCCTTCCCGAGCCCCGGCAAGGGCCAGGGCGCGCACGTCGCGCACAAGGACTGGAGGCCATGATCGAGACGCCGCGTCTCCGCCTGCGGTCGCTGACGGAGGGGCACCTGCCCCACCTCGTCCGGTGGGAGGCGGACCCCCTGCTCAGGGACCTGAACGACGAGGACGCCTCGCCGGCCCCTGCGGGGGAGGTCGAGGAGACGGTGCGCGCGTGGCTGCGCCCGGGGAGGGAGGACATCCTCCCGTTTGCGATCCACGCGCAGGACGACGACGCGTGCATCGGCTGGTGCATGATCGCGAAGATCGACCGCGCGGAGGGCGAGTGCCGCGTCGGCCTGACGATCGGGGACCGCTCGCTCTGGGGCCGCGGGCTGGGGCGCGAGGTCCTGGAGGCGCTCGTGGCGCACGCCTTCGGTCCCCTCGGCCTCTCCCGCGTGCTTGGGGAGGCCCACGCCTTCAACGAGCGGTCCGTGCGCCTGCTCGAGCGCTGCGGCTTCGCGCTCCTCCGCGTCGAGCGCGCCGCGATCCGACGCCCCGACGGCGTCTGGGACGAGCTGGTCTACGCGAGGACGCGCTGAGCCCTCAGGCGGGTCGGCGGAGCTTGTGAGTGGGCGCGGGATTTGGCATGCTACTCGCGTGAGCCCATCGTCGGGGGTCGCCGTTCAAGGAGCTCTTCAGATGACGCTGTCCTCTTCCGTCCTTGAGTCCCATTCCAACCGTCGCGGCGGCGTGCTCAAGGGCTGCCTGATTGTGGCCGCCATCCTGGTCGTCCTGGCCGCATGCGCCGGCGTCTACGTGGCTCTCAAATGGAAGTCCTGGGCGGCGGACGCGGCGCGGGCCGCGGTGCGGGACTCGGTCGAGGGTTCGCAGCTCTCCGAGGACCAGAAGAAGCGCGTCATCGCGCGCATCGACAGGTTCGCGGACGATTTCGAGAGCGGGAAGGTGTCCATCGAACAGGTCACGAAGGTCTTCGAGGAGATCGCCTCCGGTCCGCTCCTTCCGCTGACGATGGTGTACGCGGCCAAGGAGAAGTACATCAAGCCGTCCGCGCTCAGTGCGGACGAGAAGGCCGCGGGCACCCGCTCGCTCGAGCGCGTGGCGCGCGGGGTGTACGAGAAGAAGATCCCGCAATCGGCGCTGGAGGAGCTGACGGCGCCGATCTCGACGACGAACGCGCAGGGCCAGAAGCAGCTCAAGGAGACGCTGACCACGGAGGA
Source organism: uncultured Planctomycetia bacterium (assembly GCA_964649705.1). Lineage (GTDB taxonomy): Bacteria > Planctomycetota > MHYJ01 > WSZJ01 > CAZYRM01 > CAZYRM01. The sequence continues at coordinate 3,448 of CAZYRM010000029.1, read as the reverse complement.
GCTGAACGCCTTCCTCGCGGCCGCGAAGAAGAAGGCCGACGACGCCGGGATGCCCGACGAGGCGTTCACCGTGGACATCGCCACGGAGATCGAGAACGCGATCGACAAGGCGACCGGGGCCGCACCGAGCGGGAAGTAGGCGCCCGGAAGATCCACGAATGGACACGAATCGACACGAATCGTGAGCGGAACCGGGAGGAGCGGGGGAACCCGGCGGCCGCGGCGCCCGAGGAGAAGGCGCCGCCCGCAGGGCGGCGGAGCGGTGGGGCGAGGCATGGGGGGACAGAGGGCGTCGTTGAGGGACGTCCGCGGCGGGTGCCTCCTACGTCGATTGTCTTCGCAAGCCTCCGAGCCCTGACCCTCTGTCCCCCATGCCTCGGCCCCACCGCTCGCCGCGCGCGCCGCGGCGCGCGCGGCCCTTCTCCTCGGGCGCGCGGCCGCCTTGCGTCCGACCCCATCGTATCGCGGCCCGATTCGTGCGCATTCGTGTCCATTCGTGGATCATCACGGCGCGTCCATCCCGTCGTGGACGGGGCTCCCCGACGAATGTCCCACACCCCTCCGCGAGGTCGCCTTCTGGAGTTGCCCCCAGGATTGACGCGGAGGGCCACCGGGGGTATCACGGCCAGGGCATGGCACCCTCCCTTCAACAGTGGTGCTCCGCGCTCGAGGCGGGGGCGCGGAGCGGAAGGATCCCCCAGGACGCCCTCCGCGACGCCATCGACCGCCTCTCGGACGCCCCCGCCGAGGCCATGACCCCCGCCAGCGTCTCGGGCTGGATAGGCGTCGATGCCGCCGTCCTCGAGGACCTCCTCCGAGGCGCCAGCTCCGAGGCCACCGTCGTCACGCCGACCGCTTCTACTATTAATGAGAGGACCTGGGCCGACGCCCCACCCCCGGCCCTCCGCCCCACCGTCCCCAAGCGGCTCGGCCCTTACGAGCTCCTCGACGAGCTCGGGCACGGCGGCATGGGCGTGGTCTTTCGCGCCCGCCACATCCACCTCGGCAGCGCCTGCGCCGTCAAGGTCCTCATCGCCGGCGAGCACGCCTCCCCCGAGGCGATCGCGCGCTTCCAGCGCGAAGCCGCCTCCGTCGCCCGCATGGGACGTCACCCCAACCTGATCGCCGTCTACGACCTCGGCCAGGAGGGGCCCGTCGCCTACTACGCGATGGACCTCGTCGACGGCGTGTCCCTCCGCCAGCGCATCCAGCAGGGTCCCATCCCCCCCGCCGAGGCCGCCCGCATCGTCGAGCGCTCCGCGCGCGCGGTGCACTTCGCCCACCAGCACGGAGTCGTCCACCGCGACCTCAAACCCGAGAACATCGTCCTGCGCACCGACGGCGAGCCCCTCGTCATGGACTTCGGCCTCGCCCGCGAGGTCGGATCCAGCGCCCAGATCAGCGTCAGCGGCCAGCTCCTCGGCACCCCCTCCTACATGGCCCCCGAGCAGGCCCGCGGAGACATCCACCTGACCGATGCCCGCACCGACGTGTATGCCCTCGGCGCCGTCCTGTACGAGCTCCTTACGGGCCGCTCCCCCCACCCCGGCGACAGCGCGATGGAGCGCATCTTCTCCGTCCTCCAGGGCGAGGTCGTCTCGCCGCGTTCCGTGCGCGCCGACATCGCGCGGGACGTCGAGACGATCTGCATGCACTGCATGGAGCGCGACCCCGCGGCGCGCTATCCGTCCGCCGAGGCCCTCGCCGACGACCTCGCCCGCTTCCAGCGCGGCGAGTCGATCCACGTCCGCCCGCCGGGCCTCCTCGTCCTCGCCGCGCGCCGCGTCTGGAGGCGGAGGTGGCTCGCCGCGGGCCTCATCGCCGTTCTCGCGATCTCGACCATCGCCGGCGCCTCGCTCCTCCGAGCCCGCGAGGCCGCCGAGCTCGAGGAGTGGGCCCGCCCGCGCGTCGAGACCGCCCTCGAGGACATCGAGCGCTGGGACCAGCACCCGTACAAGCGCGACGTCGTCCTCCCCGCCGTCCGCGGCGAGGTGGAGGCGGTCGTCCGCCGCCTCGACGAGGTCCTCGCTCGTCACCCCGCCTGCGCCCCCGCGTGGTACGCGCGCGGGAAGGCGTTCCGTCGGCTCCGTCGGCTGCGCGAGGCCGACGTCGACCTCTCGCACGCCATCGATCTCGCCCCGGAGAATGCGCAGTACCGCCTGGAGCGCGCCCGCGTGACGTTCGAGGTGATCCTCGAGGTCAACCTGTCCGACGAGCTGGCCTCGGGCCTCGCCGATCAGCTCGGCGGCGACTGGTCGGAGCGGATCCGCCGGGCGAAGGCGGACCTCGAGGTCGCCCGCGACGCGGGGCGCCTCCGTCCGTGGGAGGAGGAGGCCTGCCGTGCGATGGTCCCGCTCGCCGGGGGGGACTGGCAGGCGGCGATTCCGGTCCTCGACCGCGCGATCCAGGCCGCGCCGAACGAGCCCGACCTCTACTTCCTCCGCGGGCTGGCGAACCTCGGGGCCACGCGGTCGGAGGCGACGCGCCGGGCGAACCTCCCCTGCTTCCGCCGCTCCTACGAGGACGCGCGGAAGGCCCTCGACATCAAGCAGTCGTTCTACGAGGCGGCCCTCGTGGCTGGGTGGGGGCTCTTCGCCGTTTCGCAGGAGGAGGAAAAACTCGAGACCTCCGAGCGGCGCCGCCTCCTGGAGGAGGGGTTCGTCCTGATGCGACGGGGGACCGCGATCGACCCCGAGCGCCAGATCGGGTTCTACCTCCTCGGGCACGCCTGGTTCTGGAGCTGGCGGAACGGGAAGACGCCGCACGGCGAGGCGGAGTCGCTCGGCAACGCGGCCGCGGCGTGGGAGGAGTGCGCGCGGCTGGCGCCGTGGAACGAGTACGCCGCGACGTGGGCCCTGCAGGCCCGCGCGAGGCTTGCCACGGCCCGCCCGGACGAGGAGGCGATCCCGCAGCTTCGGGACCTCGTGGCGAGGTTTGCGAAGTGGAGCTGGAAGAAGGACTGGGCGTACCGAAGCCACCTCGAGGCGTGGGCCTGCCGCGAGCTCGCGCAGCGGCTGGCGAGGAGGGGCGAGGACGCCTCGGCGACCTGGGCGCGGGCGCAGGAGCAGGCGGAGAGCGCGGTGCGGCACAACGTGAACGAGGGGCTCTACCCGGAGCTGATCGAGGGGCTCGCGCGGATCGCCGCGGAGCGCGGGACGACGCCGGCGGAGGCCTCCGCGCGCGCTTGCCAGGGGCACGCGGGGCGCGCGCTGACGGCGAGGCCCGACGACCCGCGCTCGCTCGCCTTCCGCGGGATGGCGCTGCTGTGGCTGGGCGACAAGGCCGCGGCGCGTGCGGAACTCGAACGGGCCGCTTCGCTCGACGCGGCGCTCGGGCCGCTCGTTGCGCCGTGGTTGGCACGCGCGCGATAGGGCCTGACGGGACGCTAGTTTTGCGTCAAGCGCTATGCCGTGGGTTGGATGGGTGCCCGCGTTCGAGATCCAGATCC
>CAZYRM010000028.1:0-50354 GCA_964649705.1 uncultured Planctomycetia bacterium | reverse complement strand
ATCCGCGGTGAGTGCTTGACCGGAGCATCAAGATGCGTGATCGTTCGACACCATCGACCAGGAACTCCTGATGGAGCTCGTCGCGCGACGGATTTCGGATCGGCGGGTCCTCAAGCTGCTGCGCCAGTGGCTGAAGGCGGGGGTCATGGAGGACGGAGTGGTGGAGGAAACCGACCTGGGCAGCCCCCAGGGCGGCGTGATTTCACCGCTCCTCGCCAATGTGATCCTCAACGAACTCGACCACGCCTGGGAGCGCGAGGGCAAGCACCTCGGGCTTCTGGTGCGTTACGCCGACGATTTCGTCGTGCTCTGCAAGACGAGGTCGCAGGCGGACGAGGCGTTGCGGCGCGTGAGGGACATCCTTGCGCGGCTCCGTCTGACGCTGCATCCCGACAAGACGCGGGTCGTCGAACTCGGGCTCGGCCAGGAGGGCTTCTGCTTCCTGGGGTGCTACCTGCGGATTGTGCGCTCGCACTTCAACGGGCGAACGTATCTCTTCCGTTGGCCGTCCCCGAAGGCCATGAATGCCATCCGAAGCCGGATTCGGGAGGTGACGGACCGTCGTCGGCGGGCCGGGATGAAGGACCTCCGGGAAGTTGTCCGGGACCTGAATCCCATCCTGCGCGGCTGGGGCACCTACTTCCGGACAGGGAATGCGTCGCTGAAGTTCAACCAAGTGGACCGCTACGTCCACGCACGGCTCCTGTTGCTGTTGCGGAAACGGGGTGGTCAGCGTCGTGCGCCCTTCCGCCGGATGGAGTGGCCCTACGTCCGCTTCGTGAATGAGCACGGCCTCTATCGTCTGCTCGGCACTATCCGATATCCTGGCACTGTCGTTTCGGCCTGATGAGGCCATAGGTAAGCCGTGTGCGGGAAATCCGCACGCACGGTTTGAAAGGGGGAGGCAGGGACCCGGACCCGTGAGGGCACCGGCACCTGCCTTCTACCAATGGAAAGTCCGGGTTCCATGTCGAGTTCATCGCTGACCGACCGGGTTCCGCGACGAAGAGGGACGGCTCCCCGGATCTCGCGGCGGTGGTGTCCGGTGTCACACCACCGAAGCTGCCCTACGCCTCCCTGCTGAATCTCGACCCCTGGACCCTCGATCTGACCCCGGAGAGGGGATTCCCCATCGCGGGAGACACGATCGCCGTCCGGGTCGTGAATCCCGTGTCCTACCTTGCCCAGAAGGTCCTCGTCTTCAGTCGAGGCGATCGCTCACGCGAAAAGCAGGCGAAGGACGTGCTCTACATGCACGACACCCTCCTCCTCATGAGCGCGAGGCTGGGGGACATGGAAGGGGCCTGGGGAACGCTGTGCCAGGAGGTTCACACGACCTGGGTGAAGGACCTCAGGCGCATTCGCGACGAGGAGTTCGTCAAGGTGACCGACCGGCTCCGTCGGGCCGCGCTCATCGCCAAGGCGAGCGGCCGCGGCGATCCGCCGGACGCCGAGCGCATTCGCCAGGTCTGCCAGCTTGGACTCGGACGCGTGTTTCGATAGGGGCTCGCGGCGACCTACGCCTTCGCCGAGGCGCACGCCACGGGGGCGCTCGGGGCCTCCGCCGCGCCGGGCGGGCCGCCCCGGTAGGGCGAGACCAGCTCGCGGGCGTAGGCCCAGGCCATCCCCACCAGGAGCCCGACAAGCGCCGCCAGGCCGACCGTCTGCACCGGGGTCGGCGGGAGCTGCGACTTCGGGACGGCCGCCTTCGCGACGAGCCTGACCTCCTCCGCCGCGGTCTCCGCTTCGTGCGGCAACCTGGCCATGCGCGTCTCGACCTCCTCGCACACGGTCCGCGCCCGGTCCCGGGCCTGGATCATACGGTGGCGACGACACTCGGCGCGCTCGACCTGCGCGGCCGTCTGCACCACCTGCCCCGGGCCTGCCCCCTCGTCGAGGAAGGCGATGTACGCCGACTCCGCCTCGTCGCGCGCGCGCCGCGCCTCCTCGAGGCGCTGGCGGAGCGCCGGCAGGTCGGCGCACGGCCCGAGCCGCTGGTTGACGAGCTTCACGTACTCCACCGCCCACAGGTTCGCCAGGTGCGCGGCGCGGGCGGGGTCGCCCCCGTGGACCGTGACCTCGATGAGGTCCGTGCGGTCCTTGTCCCCCTCCTTGGCGTCGGCGAGCGCCCCCTCCACGCGGGAGACCAGCTCGCCGGGTGCGCGTTCGTCGGGGCGGGCACTTCCGGCAAGCCGTGCGAGGACCGCCTCGGCGACCGACTCGTTCGCCACCATGGCGACGAGCGTCTGGCGACGTGACGCCAGGTACGAGGCGGCGAGCTGGGGGCTGCCCTGAAGCGCCGACTGCGGCGAGCTCATGATCGCGGCCGCGAGGTCCTCGTCGGTCCCGTCCGGGGCCGAGACCTGGAGCGTCGTGGTGAGCCTCGTGTGGAGGATCGCCACGCCGGCCGTGGAGGAATAGCGCGCGGGCGCCCTCCAGGCGTAGAGGGCCCCCGCGCAGGCCGCGACCAGCGTCCACAGGGCGATTGCGCGCCAGCGGCGGCGGAGGAACGACATCCGGATCAGGGCCTGGGCGAGCGGGTCAGACGACATTCTCCACCTCCCGAATCCCCTGTGGGGCGGCGCTAGGAGCGAACGACAGGACCGAGATCACGTACACGGCGGCGAGCGCGAGGCCGCCAAGCGCGAGGCGCGCCATGGCGCCGTCGACAAGCCTCCCGGCAGCCGACCCGGCGAGCGTGGCGAGTGCGACAGTCGCGGCGAATCGCGCGGTCCTCGCAAGCGTGCCCGTGCCGCCCAGGTGCCTCCTCAGCAGCAGCAGCCCGAGGCCGTGGAAGGCGAGGAAGCCCCCCGCACGCGCGGCGCCCGCGGCCTCGATGCCGATCCGAGGCAGCAGCGCCACGTCGAGCGCTCCGAGCGCTGCGACGCCCGCGATCGTCGCGGCGAGGTGGGCCCTGGGCCTCCCCAGCGCCACGAGGGCCGCCCCGCTCGGGCCGCAGGCGACCGTGACCAGCGAGGCCACGGCGAGCGCGCGCAGGAGGGGGACGGCGGGCAGGAACTCCGCGGAGTAGAGCGTCGTGAGGACCTCTCCCGGGAAGGCGATGAGGAGCGCCGCGGCGGGCCCCGCCACGTGCAGCGCGGAGGCCTGGATCCGCCCGTAGTAGGCGCGCATCCCGTCACGGTCCCCGCGGGCGACGTACTCCATGAGCGACGGCGTCATCACGGTCACGATCGCCGCGAACCCGACGAGTGAGAGCTCCGCGAGCGGCAACGCGGCGTGCAGGTACCCCACCTCCCGCGCCGACACGAAGGCGCCGGCCATCGTGGCGTCGAGGCGCAGCATCAGGAGCGACAGCACCGAGGCTACCTGGAGCGGCCAGGAGAACGAAAGGAGGTCCCGGGCGACGCTGGACGCCGGAACGGCCGCGCGTCGACCCGCGCCGACGAGCACGAATCCGATGCCCGCCGCGAGGACCGTGGCGATGCCGACCGCGAGGAGCCCTCCCGAGGCCGACGGCGCGACCGAGAGGAGCGGCGCGAGGAACACGAGCACGAGCGCCTTCTCCGACAGCGGCGACGCCAGGACCGCCGCGCCGGTGCGTTTGAGGCCGATGAGCGCGCCTTGAAGTACGTCGAGGCACGCGAGCCCCGGGACGACCCAGGCCGCGATGACGACGAGAGGCGCCTCCGCGGACGATCCGAGGAGGAGGCGGGCAATCGGGGCGCTCCAGGCCCAGACGGCGGCCGCGATGACCGCGGAGGCGAGCAGCGCGACGGCCAGCCCCGCGCGGATGTACGCGGCCGCGAGCTCGGGCCTCCCCTCGGCGACGTGGAGCGCGGCGAAGCGCTTGACCCCCATCGCCGAGCCGGCCTGGGCGACCTTGGCGAGGATGGCGGCGCCGGCGAGGACGAGGTAGACCCTTCCGTACTCCGCCGGGCCGAGCCGGGCGGCGATGCGGTTCCGGGCGAGGTACTCGAAGACGAGCCCCGCCGCGGTGGAGGCGGCGAACAGCCCAGCCCCCGCGAGCGTCGCCCGCGTGAGCGCCTCCATCGACCTCGAATACCCTGCCCCCGCCATCGTCCCATCCCCGCGGCTGCCGCTAGTGGTAGCGAAGCCGCTTCCCGTCCTGAAGGACCAGATCCTCAGACTCGCACCCCGCCGCGTCCGGCGACTTCGCCGCCCCGATCGAGGCCGGGTCCGCGGACGTCCCGATGAGCTGACCCGCAAGACTCCGCCCGTCGAGGTCCGACGTGACGGGTGCGCCCAGGAGCTCGAGGACCGTGGGCGCGATGTCCACGAGCCGCGCACCCTCGATCGCCGCGCCGCGACGGACCCCTCCGCCGACCGCGACGAGGATCCCCCGCTCGTTGTGGTCCCCGGTGTGGCCCCGCTCGACGTCGATCAGCGGACCATCGTCGAGCGACGTGCTGACGTTGTACCGGTCGTCCACGTCGAACACGACGTCCGGCGCCCGGTCGGCGAAGCGCCCCTGGTAGACCTCCTCGCGGAGCCAGACGCGAGGGAAGAGGCGCTCGCCAGACCCCGGCGCGCGCACCTCCAGCAGGTCCTCCTTCAGGCGCGCGCGCAGAGCGTCGTACTCCGCGCCGGGCCGCACGACGCCCTCAGGGTCCCTCCCGACGAGATTGACGTAGATCCCCCTGGATGTCGGGTCCGGGCAGTACGCCGCCGTCCGCGGCCAGTCGATCCGGCACGTCGCATCCGGCGAATCCCCCATCCGCTGGAGGCGTGCGTGCAGGCCCTCGGGCAGCTTGCTGCGCAGGTCCAGCACGTCCATCCGCGTGAGGACGCCCCTCAGGTAGCGCCGCCATCCGCCCGTCGCCGCGGAGCCGATCGGTGCGAAGAGCCCCTTCGCCTCCAGCCATCGATTGATCTTGAGGCGCATGTAGGTCGGTCCGAAGCCGTGGTCCGAGACGATCAGCATCACGTCCTCGGGGCCGAGCCGGTCGTGGAACTCGCCGATCGCGCTGTCGACGGCCTCGTAGTGCTTGCGGAGGCTCCCGCCGAACTTCGCGGCCTCCTCCTCGGACCAGGCCGGGTGCGAGCGGTCCCAGAGGTGGTAGAAGCCGTGCTGGAGGCGGTCCGATCCGACCAGGACGAGCATGAAGAAGTCGCATGCGCGCGTGTCGAACAGGTGCAGCCCCGCGCGGACGTGCTTGTCGTGGACCCGCTCGAGGTCCCGCAGGAAACGCTCGCGGTCCATCCCGGCGTGGTACCCGCCGACGACCTGGTTGACCTCGTAGTCGAAGCGCTCGGTGAGCTCCTGGGCGAGCTCCGGCGGGTGCGTGAATGCGGCCCCGGGCGGCGTCAGCATCCCCGTCACGTGGAACCCCCGGACAGGCGCCGGCGGCCACGTCATCGGGATGTTCACGAGCCCGGCCGTCATCCCCTCCCGCTCGACCCGCTCCCAGAGGTACGGTCCGCGGGCGCCCCGCCAGGACCCCAGGCGCCTGCGGTACTGGCCCGGCTCGTACACGTAGAAGTTCAGGATCCCGTGGTTCTCCGGCCGTCGCCCCGTGAGGAGCGAGGTCCACGCGGGCCCCGTGACGGGCGGCCTCGTCGAGGTCAGCGTCCCGCGCGTCCCTTCGCGGAGGACCGCGGCGAGGCGCGGCATCGCCCCCTCCGCGAGGAGTGGGTCGATCAGGTCGAACGTGGCCCCGTCGATGCCGAGGACGACTACCCGGCGGCGCATGTCCCCCTCCCTCCCTTCGATCCCCGCGCCCGGGCGGAGCCGATCTCGCCCAGGAACTCGCGTCCGATCTGCTCCAGGCTGTTCTCGCGGAGCACCCGCGCGCGGCCCGCCTCCGCCATCCGCGCGCGCAACGCCGTGTCGGAGACGATTCGCCCCATCCGGTCGGGCAGATCGAGCGGGTCGCGCAGGATGAAGCCGTCCACGCCGTCGGTGATCATCTCGCGCACCCCTCCCACGTCGTTCGCGATCACGGGACACCCGGCGGCCCTGGCCTCCAGGACGACCGACGGATAGGAGTCCTGGTCCGAGAGGTGCAGGAGGCACACGGCGCGCGCGAGGTCCTGGCGGAAGGTCGGCGAGTGGCCCACCCACGAGACCCGTCGCGAGCCATGGCGGCGAGCCAGCTCGCGCGTGAACGCGTGGCGAAAGAGCCCGTCGCCGCAGATGCGGACGCGCACGTCGGGGCATGCGTCGAGACCGTGCAGGAGGCTCTCCCAGTGCCGCAAGAGCCCGCCGTACTTGCGCGGGGCATGGAGGTTCGTCGCGGACAGGATCAGGGGCTCCGTCGGCGCCGGCGCCCCGTTGACCTCGCAGGGCGTGTGCGCCCAGCCGATCCGGTCCGACAGGGCGGGGAAGCGGCGACGCAGCCTCTCCGCGGTGGCGCGGCAGTCGGCCACCCAGCGCGTTGTGAGCCTCAAGGCCAGGCCGTACATCGGGTGGACGAACGCGAACTTGGCCGCGGTGTCCCAATGCCGCAGCTCCGCGGCGTCGTGGGCGAGCTGGATGGTCTCCTCATCCCCGATCCCGCGGATCCGGTACACGGAGGGGACTCCGATCTGGCGCGCCAGCAATGCTGCGAGGAGCGCGGCGGGCGGTGTGGCGTCGGTCAGGACGACGTCGGGATGCTCCCCGAGCCCCCAGGCGAGGGCCTTGCGAAACGTCGTCGGATAGGCCCTCCAACCCTCCTCGATCGGCAGCGCGAGACCCGTCGCCCCGACGGCCTGGAGAGGCAGCCAGGTCTTCCGCCAGCGGGGGCTGCCGATGAACAGGATTCGGGGCGCGCGACTGGACGCTACGCCGTCACCGTCTGCGGGCACGGAGACTCCTCCTTTCGTCCTTCGGGCGGGGCGCCGACCGCGGGATGCCCGGCGGCCAGGGCCAGGCCCGCGAAACACCACATCGTCGGGCTCAGGAGCTGCCAATCGCTCAGAAGGCTGCTCAGGTAGAGGGGGACCATCACGAGGAGCGGCCCGGAGTCGACCGGCCCTCGTCCGCGCAGGTGGCGCGCGAGGGGCGCTGCGAGGAACGCGAGGAACGCGAGGAACGCGATCGCCCCGGGAAGCCCGAACTCGTCCGCGATGCGAAGGTGCAGGCAGTGGGGCGAGTCGAGGGACAGCACCGGGTCGGCCGTGAAGCCCCTCCATCGGAACAGGTCCGCGGGCGCGTACGGGAGGGACCGGACGGCGTACCGCCCCGGGCCGACCCCCAGGACCGGGTGGTCGAGCGCCATGTCGACGCCGATCCCCATGACGATCAGGCGGTATCGGGTGCTCACGTCGACGGCCTCCTCGGCCGAGAGGTGCTCGACGAGCGAGGTGAATCTCTTCGAGAGGGAGAGCCACGACGGCCCGAGGATCACGAGCGCCGCCGCGAGCGCCCCTCCTCCGACGAGCATGCGGCGCCACGAGAAGGAGCGGAGGGTGGCGAGGACCGCCACGGCCGCGAGCGCGAGGATGGCCTGGCGGGAGGAGGCCGCGACGATTCCGACGGCCAGGAACGGCAGCAGGAGCGTCCCAAGCGCGCGCCGCGGCCTTTCCAGGCGAGGCCAGGCGGCGAGCCAGGCCGCGATGACGAGGACGTCGATCACGGCGAGGACGTTCACGCCGAAGCGCTCGGCGCCCATCAGCCCGAACCCCTCCGCGGAGGCGGGGGAGCGCAGGGCCCCGAGAATGAGCGAGCACGCGATGGCGGCGCCCGTCACCGAGAGCGGGATCAGGACGTCCTCCAGCCGGAGCCGTTCACGCGCGCAGATCAGGAACATGACGATGACGAGCGCGAGGCGCGCGAGGACGCCGAGGCTCGTGGACCAGCTCCCGTTCACGACCAGCGAAAGGACTCCGCAGCCGAGGAAGACGCACAGTGCCGACATGGCGCGGCATCGCGGGGCCCCCGGCGCCGACCGCCACCTCCCGGAGAAGGCGTAGGCCACGACGAACACGAGCACGGCCGCGGCCGACCAGGGGAGCGTCGCGGCGTCCCGCTCCAGCGTCAGGTAGCGCGCCGGGAGCAGCCCGACCAGGACGGGGAGGATGCGCACGACGTGGCCGCGCAGCGCGACAGCCCCGGCGAGGAGGCCGTATGCGCAGAGGAACGCGAACCACGGTGACTCGGCGACGAATCGCGCTCCCGACCCCATCTCCGGCATGGTTCAATCTCCCTCGTCTATGGGTAGCACGACGCGACCGAGACGAGTGATGCGCCCCGCTTCACAAGGCTCAAGGCTCAATGACCACCTCTCAAGGAAGCGCCAAGTCGCAAGTCTCGAACTCGGCAGTCCTTCAGCCTTTCACCTTGGACCTTGCGTGAGAGTTGGTCATTGAGTCTTGGGACTTGTTGGCGAGACGCGCTCCTGAGCTTGATGATGCCGGGAGTGTTACCCACGCCTGAACCATGCCCCATCTCCCCACCTTCCATGGCGCACTGCGGCCGCTGATCACATTATCGGCTGTCCGGGGGGAGGGGGCTTGAGCGCTTTCCGCCCTTGCCGGCCCGCGCCGGGTTGGGCTCAACCTCGGCGCCGCACGAGCCGAAGTAGATAGGTGGCGGGATCCCGCCACAGGACATTCGAGGAGGGGGGAGATGGGGGACGCGTCCTTTGCCTGCAAGGTCTGCGGCGCATCCGCCCCCAGGCTGCTCACCCTCCGCAACGACCTCGGCCCTCCGCACGCGCTCGATCTGGCGTGCTGCCCGTCCTGCGGCCTGGTGTTCGTCGGCACGCCCATCCCTCCCGACCGGCTCTCCGCGGCCTACGCGGGCGTCGACTGGGATGCGTACTACGAGCAGGTGCACGTCACCGACCGCGCGAAGGCCGCCCGCAGCGCCGAAGACCTGCAGGAGTGGCTGACGCCCGGCCAGGCGGTCCTCGACGTGGGGTGCGGCTCGGGTTACCTCCTCGAGGAGCTGCAGGGGCGGATCCCGGCCCTCCGGGTCGTGGGGCACGAGTTGCCCGGCCCCCTCGTGGAGACCCTCAGGCGCCGCGGGTTCGACACTTACGACTGCGAACTCGACCGCATCCCCGAGTCGTTCGCGCTCGCCACGCTGCTGGACGTCGCGGAACACGTCCCCGACCCCGTCGCGACCTTCCGCGCGATCGGCCGCCGCCTCGACGAGGACGGGAGGGTCTACCTGCACACGCCGCGGAGGTCGTTCTGGGACGCCTGCTTCCTCAAGCTGGCGAGGGTCCCGCTGCTGCGCCGGATCGCGGCCGTCTGGATCCGCATGCGCGTGAACATCTTCCACCTGCAGCTCTGGAGCGACCGATCCCTTGCGCTCGCGCTCGATCGCGCGGGGTTCGAGGTGGAGCGCCTCCATGCCGAGCTCGAGCTCTCCTGGCCGCTCGACCTCTACGCCCGCGTGTGGCTGGAGCGGAAGCTCGGGCTGCCGGCGTTCGTCTCGCGCGTGGCCACGTGGGTTGCGGACCTCGTGCTCGTCCGGTGCCGCACGATGCGGAACAAGGCCGTCGTCGTGGCGCGCAAGAGGGCCGGCGCCGCCGCGTCGGTCCGGGCCGCGGAGGGCGCCTCGGTCTGAGGCGGGGGAGTTCGATGCAGACGCTCGTCGACAGGATCGTGAAGAGGGAGGCCTTCGGGCCGGACTCGGTCGATCAGGCCGTCGCCGCGGTGGAGCGGCGCTTCCCGTTCCGGGACTACATCCGTCCCGAGCGGGGCGCCTATCACAGCATCGCGCGCGCCGTCCTTCGGCATCTGCGGCCCGGGGACCGCATCCTCGACGCCGGCGCGGGCCCCGCGGACATCACGGCCGTCCTCCAGTGCCTCGGGTTCCGCTGCGCGGCGTACGACGACCTCTCCGACCAGTGGCACGGCCTGGACGGCAACCGGGAGCGTATCCTGGAGTTCGCCCGCGAGATGGGGATCGACTATCGAGTCGCCTCCGCGGGGCCGATGCCCTTCGAGCGCGAGTCGTTCGACCTCGTCATGTCGAACGACGTCCTCGAGCACCTCCACGACTCGCCGAGGGAGTTCCTCAACGACCTCCTCGAGCTCGTGCGGCCCGGGGGCTTCCTCCTCCTCTCCGTCCCGAACGCCGTCAACCTGCGCAAGCGGATCGACGTCGTCCTTGGGCGCACGAACCTGCCTCCGTACGAGTCGTACTACTGGCACCCCGCGCCCTGGCGCGGGCACGTCCGGGAGTACGTGCGCGGGGACCTCGTGAAGCTCGCGGCCTTCCTGGACCTGGACGTGGTCGAGCTGGACGGTCGCTCGCACATGCTGACCCGGCTCCCAAGACCGGTCCGGAAGGCGTGGAACGCGCTCACCTGGGCGTTCCGCGGCTGGCGAGACACCTGGATGCTCGTCGCGAAGAAGGGCCCGGCGTGGACGCCGCGGCGGACGCTCCCCTCGGCCGAGCGGTGGGCGGCCCTGGGGACGTGCATGCCCTATCCGTATTCCCCGCAACCAGGGAGCGAGTCGTGATCGAGACCAAGACCTCGTCGCCGAGGACGTCGACCCGGACCGTCCACGGGACCGCAACGCCCTTCCGGTGCCCGTCCTGCCGCGTGGGCGCCCTGTTGACCTGGGGGCGCTCGCTGGGGGCCGCCTGCGACGGCCTGGCAAGGCCAGCTTGCTGGTCGCTCCAGTGCGGGTACTGCGCGGAGATGTTCCGGATGCACGACGGCGGCATCCCGGACCTGCTGCGGGCGGTCGGGGACGAGGAGGCCGTCGCGCACCAGGCGGAGCACTTCGACGAGGCGGTCGACCCGGAGTTCGAGATCGAGCGCCCGCGCGGGGCGGGGGCGCTGTATCAGGCCCTGATCGAGTCGAAGTTCCGACGGGGGATCGCGGCGCTTCCGTTCCCGCTGGCGGGGACCACGGTCCTCGACGTCTGCTGCGGGTCGGGCATGGGCGCGGAGGCCTACGCGGCACGGGGCGCCGTCGTCACGGGCGTCGACGTCTCGCTGGAGGCGCTCCGACGCGCCCATGAGCGCGCCCGGAGACGCAGCTTCGGGTTCGAGGCGGTCCTCGCCGACGCGGGGAACCTCCCTTTCCTGGACAGGACGTTCGACGTGGTCGTCGTGCACGACGGGCTGCACCACCTTCCCTGCCCCGCGCTCGGGATCGACGAGATGGCGCGCGTCGCCCGGCGCGCGGTCGTCGTGATCGAGCCCGCGGCGTCGCCGATCACCCGGTGGGCGGTCCACCACGGGCTCGCCGCGGAGGTCGAGGAGTGCGGGAACCGGATCCACCGCTTCGGGCCCGGCGAGGTCGAGGGCGTCCTCCGCCGACGGGGGCTCGATCGGGTCCGCACACAGCGGAACCTCATGTGGTACGCGCACCACCCGCCGCGCTGGTTCCGCTGGTTCGACCACCCGGCCGCGATGGTCGTCGGGGGGGCCCTCATCGGGGCGCTCGACGCCTGCGCCGGCTGGGCCGGCAACAAGCTCACGGTCGTCGGTTGGAGGAGCCGCGGATGACCCGATCCGCCCTCGTGAGGAGGCAAGCGTTCCTGATCCTCGCCTGCGCGGCGCTGGCCGGAGCGGCCGCCTGGGCCGTGACGGCCTCCCTTCCGAGGCGATTCTGCGCCGGCGCGGGCGTCTCCGTGGTCTCGGAGGGAAACGACGTCTCCCCGTGGGGCCGCGACGCGGCGCTCCGCCGCCGGGCCCTCCTCGCGCTCGTTCCGGACCGTGCCGTCGCCGAGGCCGTCCTCGCGCGCTTCGGAGACAACCTCCCTCTCGACCTCAGGGCTCCCGAGGCCCTCCTCGGATGCATCCAGGCGGACGATGCCGCGGGGGACGTCCTGCGGATCCAAGCGCGCACCGGGGATGCGGAGCTGTCGGCGCGCCTCGCGGACGCCTGGGCCGAAGCCTACGTGCAGAGGACGAATGCGACGCAGGCCTTCTCGGCCGACGTCGAGCTGCGCCGCAGCCTCGATGCGGCGTACGCGGAGGCGGAGCGCGAGCTCCGTGTCGCGGAGGCCGCCCTGGCCGCGCACGAGGCGTCCTCGCGCGTCGCCGAGCTCCGCGCGAGGCGCGACCGCGCCCAGGCGCTCCTGTCGCGAGTCGCGCTGCAGCGCGCCGAATTGGTCCGCGACGTGTGGGCGAGGCTGCATCGAGAGCGCATGAAGCGCGCGGAGCGGGACGCATGCAGCGCCCCGCCGGCGGCCGCCGCCCCGCCGTCCGGGGAGACGGGCCTCCTGGCGGAGATCCGCGGCTTCCTGGCGGGGCTGGGCGCGCGGCATGCGACGGAGGCGCGGCGGGTCGAGCCGATCTCGCGGCCCAAGGCCGTGTCCGTCGGCGCAACGAGCGGGCTCTCGGCGTCGGGAGGCCTCACGGCCCTCAAGGCGGCTGACACCGAGTTCGCGGCGCTGGAGCAGGAGGACGCCACGCGGTGGGAGCCCGTCTGCTCGCGACTGTCCGGCGAGGTGGCGGCCCTTTCGACGAGGATCACGCTCCTGGATGCCGAACGGAGCCGCCTCGAGGAGCGGCAGCGCGTCGCTGCCAGGAAGCGCAACTTGTTGATGATGGAGTTGCTGAGCCTGGTATTGAAGGAGGCCACGCGCGCCCCGCTGGTCAGGTTCGCGCTGTCGGCGGTGCCGCCTGCGCTCCCTGAGGGGCCTGATCCGCGCTCCGTCCCCGCCGTGGCCGCCGCGGTCGGCGCCCTGGCGGCGTTCGTGTTCCGTCCGCGCCTGGCCGTCGAGCCCTCGCCCGTGCCGCGCGTGTTCGACGTGCTGCCCTAGTGTCGCGTCAAGCGCCACTCTGTGGGTCGGATGGGTGCCCGCGTTCGAGATCCAGATCCAAAATCCCAGATCCCAACGAGATCCCAGATCCTAACAAGTGTGCATACATGGTGTTGGGATCTGGGATCTCGCTGGGATCTGGGATTTGGGATCTGGATCTCGATCGCGGGCATCCATCCTTACCGCCAGGATAGCGCCTGACGCGACACTATCGCATGTTCCCGATGGCGGGGAAGAGCTCGCCGTTGATGGCGTTGTACGCGGGATAGTCGTAGCCGATCCAGCCGAGGCTCGCGTACGACGGGCTCGCATCCCAGACGTGCGCCCGTCCGCCCTGCGTCGTCCAGCTCCCCTGCGCCCCCAGCACCTCGTCCGCCGCGTCCGCGTCGAGGTTGCCGCACGCCACCCTGACCTCGCCCTGGGCGCTGTTGTACGCCGCCCAGGGGAAGACGAGCGAACCGAGCGGCGCGAATCCGCCCGCAGAGTCGCGGTACAGCCGGACGAGCCCCTCGCCGCCGCGGCCCGGCCCGAGGAGGACCTCCGAGCGCCCGTCTCCCGACAGGTCGCCCGTCGCGGGCCAGAGCTCTCCGCTGTTCACGACGTACATCGAGTCGGGGTGGTTGATCGACGCCAGGCGGGTGAAGTTCCCCGCCGCGTCGTCGAAGACCTCCGCAAAGCCGCCCAAGCCCGGGGCGCGGCCCGTGGCGAGGATCACCTCCGCCCGGCCGTCTCCGTCCACGTCCCCGCAGGCGACCCGCGTCTCGCCGCTCGCCCGGTTGTACGCGGCTCGCGAGAGCCTCACCCAGCGGAGCGTCGCGAACGAGGCATCCAGGTCATCGAGGATGACGGCCCAGCCGCCGTTCGTCGGATAGGCGCCCAGCCCGACGACGATCTCGTCCCGACCGTCGCCGTCGACGTCCCCGCACGCGGGCCACGTCACGCCGACCGCCGAATCGTAGGCCGCCCACGGGACCCTGACCCAGCGCAGCAGCCTGGTCGTGTTCCCCACGCGATGGAAGACCGCGAGGTACCCCTGGCGGTTCGCGCCCATGACGACCTCGCAGCCGGCCTGGCCGTCGAGGTTCCCGAGCGCCGCGTGGACGCTCCCGTCCGACTGGTTGTAGGCGTCCCACGGCATCCGCGCCCAACCGATGTGGCGGAAGCTCGCGGCGCGGTGCGAGCGGACCTGCATGTAGCCCCAGCTCCCGCGACCGCCCCCGAGGGCGATTTCCTCGGTGAGGTCGTACCCGGAGATCGTCGTGGCCCACTCCGTGTCGCCGAATGCCCCCTGGTTTGCGCGGCCCCCGTTCGCGCTCGGCTCGTTCGCGAAGGGCGCGGACGCCCGGCCGCGGTCGATCGTCGGGCAGTCATACCTGGAGCGGTAGTCGTCGTTCGCCTCATCCATGTACACCGGCAGCGCCTGGTGCCAGCCGGTCACCGTCTGGCCCCCGGCCACCGTCCCGCCGGCGTTCAGCGCCAGGCACGGGTGGTCGAGCGTCATGCTGGCCGCCGAGCCGCGGTTCCGCGCGCCGACGCCCGCATTCCGCGAGAAGACCGAGTCGTTCACCACGGCCGACCCGACGGACAGGTCGACGCCGTCGCCTCCGTTGTTCGCCAGCGTCAGGAAGTCGCCCGTCAGGTTCGCGAGGCTCGTCGAGTGCACTCCGTCTCCGCCATTCCGGCTGATGACCAGGTGAGAGAGGGCGACGCTCGGGTCGTCGCTCGGCGTCCCGCCGACCTCGATCCCGACCACCCCGCCCGTCACGCGGAGCTGCGTGATGCTCGTCGTCGGCTGCGAGGCGTTCCCGTTGATCAGGATCGTCTCGAGCGCCCCCTGGCCGTGGATCACCGTCAGGTGCGGCCCCTGGCCCTGGATCGACACGCCTCCGGGCAGGACCACCGCCCCGTCGTACTGACCCGTCTCCAGCATGATCGTCTGGCCGGGGAGGGCGTTGTCGGCCGCCTGCTGGATCGTGGGGTAGCGCACCCCGCCGACCGTCGCGGGGAGGCCCGGCGTCTGGGTCGCCTCGGCGAAGGCCCCCTCGTTCCCGTCGATGTCGAGGGGCGACACGCGGAAGTCGTAAGACGTCCCGTTCGCCAGCGGCGTGACGGTGAACGCCGTGACGTTTCCCATCTCTACGACCGTCGGCGCCACCCAGCCCGAGCCCGTCGCCTGGTAGCGCAGGCGGTAGCCGACCACGTCGCCGTCGGTGCTCGCGGTCCAGGACAGGTCGACCAGGAAGTTCCCCCAGTCCGCGGCCAGGTCGGTCACCGCGGGGGGCGGACCGTTCCACTGGTCGAGCCAGAAGTCCTGGACGGCGCTCCACACGCTCTCCGCTCCCATCGTGTCGCGCGAGCGGACCCGGTAGTAGACGTGCGTGCGGAACGGGACGCCGGCGAGGTCGAGGAACGACTCCCCCGCGGGCGTCGTGGCCGAGAGCGTCGCCCCGTCGTCGAGATTCGAGTCGTTGTAGCCGACCTCGACGCGATAGGTCAGCGTGCCTGCCCCTTCCTGCGCGTCGGTCGAGTCGGCCCAATCGAGGCGGGGGTTCTGGTCCACCTGGTAGTTGGCCCCGCCCGAGGTCTCGGCGGCGAACGAGCCCGGAACGCTCGGGGCGCTGTTCGGGGTCTGGAAGACGTACATGCGCCCCGCGTCGGTGCCCACAGCGACGAGCCCGTTGGCGCACGCCGGCGACGAGAAGGCGTTCCCCACGAGGGCGACCGATCCGGTGCCCCCGGTGAGCGTCCCCGTGGCCGCGTCCAGGCAGACCAGGCGGTTGCCGAGGGCCGCGTAGACATACACCGGGGCGCTCGGGCGGGCTGAGACGCTCGGGCAGCTCGCGAACGAGGACCCCACGCCGTTGACGTTCCACCGGTTCCGCCAGAGCGTCGCGCCGTTGGTGATGTCGAGCGCGAACAGCCGCATCTGCAGCATGGCCGTCCCGCCGAAGCCCGTCGCTCCCATCAGCTCCTGCGTGAGGTACGCCGTGTTCCCGTTTACGGCCGCCCCGGACATGTAGAACCAACTGTCCGTGGCTCCGAGCGGGCCCGGGTCGGCCCAGGCCTGGCTCGTCCCATTGTCGACCGGCGCGATCGTGCGGACCAGGGCGCCCGTCGCCGCGTCCAGCACGAGCACGTTCGTGGTCGTGCTTCCTGCGGGGAAGATCACCTGTCCGCCGCTGACCGACGGGACGGCCCCCATGTGGCTCGCGGTCGTGTTGTACGTCCAGACCTGCGTGCCCGTCGCCGCATCGACGCAATAGAGGATGCCGCCGTTCGACCCGCAGTAGACCAGCCCCCCGGAGACCGCCGGTGAGGACCAGCACGGCTGCTGCGTGTTGAAGCTCCAGAGCAGGCCCCCGTCGCTCGCTCGATAGGCGCGAATCTGGTTCTGGTCGATGCTCCCGCCCCCGACGTAGACCGTTCCTCCCGACACCACCGGCGAGGAGACCGTGCCGGGGCCGTGGGAGACGCTCCACACCGTGGCGCCGTCCGTGGCGCGGAGGGCATAGAGGAACCCGTCGCCCGACGCGACGTACAGGACGCCCCCGTCGAGGCAAGGGGAGCTGAGGACGGCCGCGCCCGTGGAGACCTGCCACGCCTGGGCGCCGGTCGCGAGGTCGTAGGCGTACACCTGGCCCGCGCTGGTCGCGAAGTAGCACCTCCCGCCGGCCAGGACCGGAGAGGAATTCACCGCGCCGCCGGGGTTCCAGTCCCAGAGGAGCGTGAGCGTGGGGCCCGCCAGCTCCTCAGCGGTCACGCCCGTCCGCGGCTCGTTCGTGCGCAGGCGGACCTGGTCGTCCGCGGCGGCGAGCCCGCAGAGGAGGGCGATCATCGGGACCGACTTGAGGAGGCCGTATTTCATGGTCTTGGCGAGCTACCTCTCCATCCCGGCCGAGAGGGCCGGCACGCCTACCGGCGGCGTGCCCGGCTTGTAGTGCTTCCGCGTGTCCGTGTGGAGCGCCTGGTGGAGGACCTTCGTCAGGAGCGCATGGTCGATCGGCCGGACCGCGATGAAGAGGACCCCCATCTGACGGAGTTTCACCTCCAGGTTCGGGTCCGGCCGGCTGATGACGCTCAAGATCGTCAGCTCGCGCTGAGCGATCCGCACCTTCCGAGTAGCCCTCAGGAACGCCTCCCCCGTCGCGGCCGTGTCGTCCAGGAGCACGAGGCGGGTATCCTCCTCCTGCGCCAGCGCGACGGCCTGGGGGATCGAGGAGGTGCAGACGGGCTGGATCTGCAGCTTCCCCCTCGGAGGGAGGGTACTCAGCCACTCCCGGAGTTCCGCGTCCTTGGTCACCGCCACGATTCGGACGATACGCATGGCGAACCCCGCTCCAGCACCGGCCCGTCTCCGCCTCTCCGGTGCCACGCGTACACCAGACTAGACGGAGCTCGTGGAAGACCTCACGCAAGCCCCGTGCCAGGGCGCCCGCGCGCGCAGAACGGAACTCCTTGTTCACACATGGGTAAAATCAATCTTCAAGCGTATCCCCGGGCGCCGAAGAGGCCGACAGCGCCGCTCTTTGGCGCCCGGCGGCACAGGTCTGTCCACTCGACGACAACTTGAGTCGCTGCCGTTAGTTGGGTCACGTGGAGTGCTCCGACGGATGTGTGTCGGGGCGCGACATCCCGGACGGTCGGCGTCAGTACGGCTCGATGAAGCCGTACGCCCAGCCATTGTCCGTGATGAAGACGATGACCGAGCGGCCGACCGTGCTCGATGTGACCAGGGCGATGTTCACGATCTTCACGCCGGGGAGCCGATACGGGAACCCCGGGTAGGGCCTCCCGTCGCGGATGTCGTAGCCCACGATGGTCGCGGAGGCCGGCTGGCTCTCGTTGACGGCGTCGCCGTTCTCCTCCGCGTCGCTCGCGAGGGTGGCGCGGATGTAGCTCGCCACGTAGCAGTACCCCTGGTCGGTGCCGAAGACGAGCTTCCCGCAGCGCCGCCCGTCGGCCACGGGTGTGTAGTCCTTTCCGACGCCCCCGATGAGCGTCGGGGCGGTGAGGATGCTCCCCCGGAACGCGCGGCCGGGCCCCCAGTCGTCGCCTGCCCCGTCCGAGTCGTCGGTCATCACCCCGGTGTCCTTCCGGAACTTGTAGATCCTCGTCCCCGCCCCCACGCGGACGTTCGCGTCGACCGTGCGGAACATCTGCGCCCGCGTCGTCGTCCTCACACCCGCCCCCATCGGCTCCGACTGCCACGGCCAGACGGCCGCCGGCCAGGCGTTGTACGCGAGGGTGTCCTCGTTGGCGCGCCAGACGTACTGGTCCGCGCCGGTCACGAACACGCTCTGTGAAATGATGTTGAAGCCGTTGTGGTTCCGGTTGCTCGTCCCGCAGGTCTGTGCGAACGGGATGCTCCCGTCCGTCAACTGGATGCGGATGATCTCGTTCGCGTGTCCGTTCGTCGGCGCGTACAGGCTGTTGTTGAACTTCCCCGCGAAGAGCCCGCCCTCGGCGTCGATCCTCCCGTCGTACCCAAGGGCCGACAGGTCGAGCCGCCCGTCGCCGAGCCAGTTCCCGGACGCGGCGGGGGCCGTGCCGTCCGTCGGGTTCCTCCGGTAGATCCTGCCGTCGCCCCGGGCGCAGTAGAGGCGCCCGTCCGACTGGCCAATCACGATCCGGCCGATCGTCCCGCTCCCCGGCGAGACGATCGGGTTCGTGGCCCAGTCCCCGCGCACGGCCAGCCTGGGATTGAGCGACGGGTTGTAGCGGATGGCGAGGACCGCGTCGGCGGTCGTGTCCGAGTCCGCGTCCCGGTCCGCGACGATGTAGAGGTTCTCCTGCGTCCCGCCGGCGACGACGGTGATCGAGTATGCCTTCTGGATCGTCGGGGCCGCGGTCGTCAGGTTGAGCGTCTCGATCACGTCGAGGTCCCCGTCGCTGTCTGCATCGTTCATCGAGTAGGCGACGAGGCGGACGTCGTGCCCCGCCTGGGCGACGTTGTTGTTCTCCACGACGTACAGGACCGCGGGAGAGAAGTTGAACGACGCGATCGGGATGGAGAACGAGTCCGGGTCGGCGACGATGCCGGCCCCCGCCCGGTTCGTCCAGAGGGGCGCCCCCTGGCAACGGTCCGTCGTTCCCGTGATGAGCGGCCCCAGCTCGTCGGCCCCGACGTCGTACGTCCCGAAGTTGTCGTCCCAGTCGGCGTACGGCCTGGGGAGGGGGTCCCCGCTCGTCGCGTCCGGACGGGCGTTGACCGGCCTCCTCGGATTGCCCCCGCCCGGGGCCTGGTCGAGGGAGTTGAAGTCGAGGCCCCGGTCGAAGTCGGTCGCGACGGCGATCGAGGAGACAGGCGCGTAGTCGACGCACGGCGAGGAGGGCCTGAGGTGGATGTCGTACAGCCCGCTCCCGCCCGTGATCGGGTCCCAGTTCTGGAACTGGGGGTTCCCGTTCGCGTTGTTCGTTCCGGGGTAGGCGACGCCGCGATCGACGAACGAGTAGTTCACGTTGAGCGTCCCGGCGTTCGCGATCGGGTCGTCTCCGTCCGCCTGCCAGCTCGCGGGATTGCCGACGATGGAGTTCTCCACGAGGCACGTGTTCCCCGCGGTCACCGAGACGAGCGGGTTCGCCGTGGTGAACGGTCCGAGGACGTCGCACTGGACGACGTTTGCGACGTTTCGCATCACGGGCGTCGCGGAGGCGGCGTCGCGCACCAGCAAGATGTTGCGGAGGACCTCCCGCGCCGGGTTCCCCGAGCCCGTGACGGCGATCGAGCCGGCCCCGGGGCGGAGGACCGCCCCGTCGAGGAAGACGCGGAAGCCGAGCGAGGAGAGGTTGATCGACTCGTCGCGGATCACGCCGTCGCGGACCTCGACGACGTTGTTCACCACGGTCGCGTTGTTGATCGCGTCCTGGATCGTGGCATACGTGGCCACGTCGGCGTCCGCGGGGTTGTCCGTGCGCAGCACGACCGCCGCCCCGGCGCCCCAGTCGACGCGCTCCAGCGAGTCGTTCGTCTCGAACGCCTCTCCCGCCAGCGTGCCGGCCCAGGAGTTGAACATGACGTTCGTGTGCGTCGTCCCGCCGTCTCCGCTCTTCACGTTGTTCGTCGGCCCGGAGTCGAAGTGGCACAGGTCGATGTTCGCCGGGACGGACGTCGCGCCGGCGAGCGCCAGGTCGAGGTAGACTCCCCCCGCCGCGCCGCTCGTGAAGTACATCCCGGTCCACCCGGTCATGACCCCGGTCGACAGGACCACGAGGCCGGTCGCGGCGAGGTCCTCGATCGCCACGTAGTTCACGTTCATCGTCCCGGCGAGCGTGAAGGCGTACGTCCCCGCGGCGGTCTGCTGGATGCGCGCCCGCGAGGCGGCCGACGTGCCGGTCGTCCTGAGCGTCCCTCCCGAGTTCACGGTGATCGACGTAGCGAGCTGTAGGATGCACCCCGCCGTCAGCGTCAGGTCCCCGACGCTGTCGACGGTGACCGTCGAGCTGCTCCCCGTCCCGGTCAGCCGGTCCGCCGCCCGTGCGGGGCCCACCCGGACGCGCGACGTCGAGGTGGGGACGCCGTATCCCCAGGAGAAGGCGTTCGACCACAGGTCGGTCGTTTCGACCCCCGCGTCGGTGGTCCCAATCCACTCGTCCGTCGACGTCCCGAGTCCCCAGATCGTGCAGAGGTGCCCCTTCGAGAGGAGGTAGTTGGCGCTCGTCAGCTCCCGGTCGTCGCTCGTGGCGGCCTGACCGAGCTGAAGAAGCGTGCGGTAGTTCGCGGAGTCGGCCGTCGCGTTCGTCGCATCGACCCCGGCGGCCCCGCCGGCCACGACGAGCGAGGAGACCCTGTAGTTCGTCGACGACAGCTCGTCCGCCTGCGCCAGCGCGCACGCGACGAGGAGGGCTGCGATCGACGATCGGGCGCTCATCTCGCTCCGAGGACCTCTACTTCGGGGCCGACTGGGTACCGATTCGGGAAACCAGCCTGGATACCTTGAGAATGAGCAGACAGTTGATCAGCAACACGAAGACGGGGATGACCACGACCCACGTCTCCCAGTCGCCCAGCTCGTGCGCGGAGGGCGCCTCGCCGAGCGGAGATGCGCCCGCGGGCGCCGGAGCCTCGGAGGCGTCGCCCTTCCCCACGGAGAGCTCGGTAGAGGAGTCGGGCTGGACGAAGGACGGCAGCGAGGCCAGGACCTGTCCCACGTCCCCGGCGACGTACGCCCCTCCGCCGACGAGGGCGATGCAGTGGACGATCGGGGGCCGGTGCTCGGCCGGGACCCTCTCGGTCACCACCCGCTGGATGTCGGGGTGCGTCAGGCTGCGCGGTGTGATCGCGAGCCGCCCGGCGTACTGCGCAAGCGCCTTCAGGCCCTCGCGCAGCTCCGTGGCGCACCGCTCGCAATTCATGTCGACGAGGAGGTCGACTGCGAGCGGCGGCGGCAGCAGCTCGCCCCGGGTCGAGGAGTCCTGCGCGGGGGGCTCCCCGTGATCGTGGACCCACACCTTCCTCGCCGTGATCGGCTGGCCCGCGGCGATCCGCTGGAGGGCCTCGACCACCTCGCGCGCGTCGAGCGTCAGGAGGACCTCGTCGCCGTAGAAGAGCTCGTACCCGCCCCCCTGCGACACCTCGTGGGCGCGCTCGAGCTGCCGGAGCCGGTCCAGGTTCGCGAGGTCCCCCGCGTCGAGGAGCTCGTGCGCCGTCCCCGGCGGCAGCTTGGAGACGGCCTCGCGGATCCCCTCCAGGTCGGGCCCCTTCTCGGCGTGGAACAGGACGATCGACCTCCCGCTCGGGGCGGCCGGGCTCGCGGTCACCTCGACCTTCACGTTGGGACGCGACTTGTCGTTCGAGTGGAGGATGGCGAATCCGGCGAAGGGAGAGTCGAGCTTCTCGGTGTTGAGCGCGATCGTGAGCTGGTAGCGCTTCCCCTTCTCGGTGCCGAGGGGGGCGGCGCTCGCGGCCATGCGGACGGGGTTGGAGACGCGTACCTCGTCCACGACGAGCTGGCCGCCGCCGACGTTCGTGACCTCGAACACCTGCTGAAAGGCCCCGGGCTCGCACGTCCCGAGGTCCCAGCGCTCAGGCGCGATCCGCAGGCGAGGCTCGTCCCCGGCGGGGGGGACCGGCTCCTCGGCGCCCAGCGGCATGCCGAGGCCGGCCGCGGTCAGGGCGGCGATGATGACGATTCGAGCGACCATGTCTCCCATGTTCATCGGGCGCCTGCGGTCGGGCCGTCGCAACCGGCGTACGAATCGCCGATGCGACGCGACCCATAATCCCGCCTCGGCAACCAGACGTCATCTCCCCCCCGAGGGCGATGCGGCGGGTGCATCCAGCGGTCGTTGCGTGGAGCGGAGGGCGCCCTCCGCTCGTCCGAGCAATTCCCGCTGCTCCGGCGACAGGAGCGCCAGCACCCTGCCGTTCCACTCCGACTCCCATTCGCTCGCCGCCGTCCTGTCCTCAGAGGGGCGGGCCTGCAAGTCCAGGACGAGCCGTTCGAGCTCGATCCGCTGCGGGTCCGTGAGGGACAGCGTGGCCGAGACGATGGGCAGATCGGCCCTGGCGAGCCAGGCGAGGTCGGTCGGGACGCTCGCGGGGGCGCCCGTCGCAGCGGGGACCGGGACCGCGAGATCGGGTTCGGATCTCGGAGGCGTCGGCACGGTCTTGGCCCCGGGGGCCGGCGGTCGTTGCGGCGGCACTGGAGGAATCGCCTCGACGAGGGACGGTGGGCGAGGCGGCGGGCTCGCCTCGACGGGGGCGCTTGAACGCGGCGGCGACAAGGCCGCATCCGTCACCGCGCGCGCCGTCGGTCGCGATGCGTCCATGGGCTGTGCCTGCGTCGTGGCCCTCGAAGGCGGCGGAGGGGTGCCGGACTCGGCATTCCCGTGATCCGGCTCGGTCGTGACCATCGGTGTTTCGGGCGGCGGGGCCTCGTGGCCGCGACCCCGCAGCAAGCAGTACCCTCCCAGCAGGGCCGCGCAGGCCACCGTAGCGTAGAGAATCGTGCGCTGCATCGATCGGATTCCTCGTGGCCGCTAGGGATCCCGGTCCGTGCCGGAGAGACCCGGGGAGGGCGTGCGAGGGGCGACATCGCCCTTGGGGTAGTCCTCCGCGCGCATGCCCCGCGTCGTCCTGAAGTACTGGAGCCAACGCCCAAGCCCACCCGTCGATCGGCTCGTCTCCGTCAGCAGGGTGTCCCTCGTCAGTCTCTTTTCGGCGTTCTCGGTCCATGCGCTCTTCGCGCGGACCTCCCAGTCGAACGTGGCCTCCGAGCGGCCCTCCCCCGTCTCCACGACGAGGAACCCCGTCGCCTCCTTGATCACGTAGACCCCGTCGCACGCGGAGGTCGGGGTGACGTGGACCTGGTACGGGTGCGCGTCGTCGATCGTCGTGCACTCGAGGTAGACGGGGTCGAGCTCGATCCGCGTCCGCCCTCCGTCGAGGCGGCCCGACCCGCTGTCTCCCAGCCACTCCTCCGTGTACTCGGGGGCGAAGAAGACCCGCGTGCCGTAGTCCCTCGTCGGGATGATCTGGCTGACCGCGCCCGACCCGACGATCTTCCAGCCGTTGTCCGTGTTGATGCGGACCGTGTCCCCCTGCCAGAGGTCCGAGACCACCAGCCCGCCGTAGCCGTTGCCCGAAGACGTGAAGACCGCCTGAATCGCGTCCGCCAACCCGGAGGTCTCCGCATAGAGCGCCCGGTTCCCGTTGGCAGCCGAGATGAGGACGCCCTTGCTGGCGTAGTTCCGGATCCACGTGGCGTCCTGCATCCACCAGCCCCCGTCGTACGTGCCGTTGTACCACCCCGTAGCGCCGTACGAGCGATGCCATCCCCCTCCGTCGTCGATGACGGTGTTCCCGTCGATGGCGAGGGAGTTCGTCAGCAGGAGAGAAGCGGAGCCATTCAATGTGAGCGCGGGTGAGCCGCCCGGGAGCCCATCCTCGTCGTAGATCAGGAGGAGGTCCGGGTCGCCCGGGGAGACGATGACCGCGACGTCGCCGTCGGCGTAGAAGCCTCCGCCCTCGCTGAAATTGCTCTCCAGCCAGACGCCCGGGCCGCCGCTGGGAGGGTCCCATCCGCTCATCTGGCCGGCTGAGCCGGTCGTGGAGTGCCGGACGGTGCCGTACCCGCTGACGCTCAGGTGCTGGCCGCCCGCGACGTCGGTCGGACCGATCCGCACACGGCCCGTGACCGCTCCAAGGATCAGGTCCTGGCTGGTCGCGTTGGAGTTGTTCTCGGCGTACAGTCCAGGGTAGCCCCAGGCGTTCCCGACGCGCATCCGTGTCCGCGTGCCGACAGGCTGCCCCGCGGCGTCCTCGTTCCCCTGCACATGCAGGTTCCCGCCCGTCGCGGAGAGCTGCGTCGCGTAGATCCCGAGGTTCGCCCCGCCGCAGCTCAGGTCGCTGTCGAACCTCCCCGATCCGCCGGAGACGTGGAACCGTGTCGACGGCGAGATCCCGACCCCGACGTTCCCGCCGTCGCGGACGACGAAGCTCGTGGAGCCTCCGTCGTTCACCATGATCGCGTCCCCGGTCCCGCTGAGCTCGATCAGGAGGCCGCCCGCCGAGGTGCCGGGGCCCGACCAGCCGTGGTAGCAGTAATTGCCGTTCGACCAGCAGATCGCGCTGATCGTCCCCAGAGTCCCCCAGGACCCGCCCACCGGGCCGGACGACGCGGCGATCGCGCCGAATCCCACCGGGTCCTCGTTGGACCCGTCGGAGTTGGCGTTGATCCTCCCGGCGACGTCGATGCTCTCGTAGGGAGCGGTCTTCCCGACGCCCAGGCGGTTGTTCGTGTCGTCCCAGAAGAAGTTGGGATTGTCCTGGGCGTAGTTGCCTCCCGCCCCCGCGAAGACCACGCTCCCCGCGGTGAACGCGGTCGTCGTCCCGGTGCCGCCGCCCCCGGGCCCCAGCGTTCCCCACGTCGCGGGCCACGTCCCCGCGCTCACGAGCGCCTGGCCGCTCGTCCCCGCCCCTGTCACGCGCACGTAGTTCGTGGAGGCGTAGCCGTTCAGGTTGAGCGCGTTGAGCGCGTAGGCCGCCCCGACGATCCGCGTCCTCGGCGTCATCTCCGCGTCGGCGGCCACCTGGACGCTCATCCAGACGGAGGGGTAATCGCGGAACATCGCGCCGAGCGTCGTGTAGCTCCCCGCGCCGGTCCCGTCCGTGACCGTCCCGCCGCCGAGCTGCGTCTCGTAGATGCCGTTCGTGACCGTGACGGCGTTGCCGCCGCCGGCCGTGTGGGAGTCGACGAGGATCTGGTTCCCGCCGCCGGACGCGTCGTAGAAGCGGAATACCATGTCCCGCGCGCCGTTCTCGGGGACGCCCGAGGCGTTCGTCAGGCGGCCCTGCGTCGTGAGGAGGTCGGGGGGCGTGGCCTGTGCGCCTACTTCGAGCGCGATGGGCAGGAGCCCCAGGGCGAGGGCCAGGAGCGGGCGCGCGGAGCGATAGAGTCGCATGGAGCCGATCCCTGGGAGACGGGGGCGGGGCGCGCGACGTTGGCATTCTGCGCCGGCTCACCCGAGAGAGTCAAGGATCGTCTGGCGAGCGACGGACTCCGAGCGGATCTACTGTTAATAGGGCTCGATGAAACCGTACGCCCAGCCGTTGTCGGTGAAGAAGACGATCACCGAGCGGCCGACCGTGCTCGACGTGACAAGGGCGATGTTCACGATCTTCACGCCCGGGATCCGGTACGGGAAGCCCGGGTACGGCCTCCCGTCGCGGATGTCGTACCCGACGATCGTCGACGAGGCCGGCTGCGGCTCGTCGTTGTCCTCCGCGTCGGCCGCGAGCGTCGCGCGGATGTAGCTGAGCACGTAGCAGTACCCCTGGTCGGTGCCAAAGATGAGCTTCCCGCATCGCCGTCCGTCTGCCACGGGCGTGTAGTCCTTCCCGGTGCCCCCGATGAGCGTCGGCGGCGTGACGAGGTTCCCCCGGAACGTGCGCCCCGGTCCCCAGTCGTCGCCCGCCCCGTCCGAGTCGTCCGTCATCACCCCGGTGTCCTTCCGAAACTTGAAGATCGACGGCCCCGCCCCCACGCGGACGTTCGCGTCAACCGTCCGGAACATCTGCGCGCGCGTCGTCGTCTTCACGGTCGCGCCCATCGGCTCCGACTGCCACGGCCACGCATTCGGCGCGGCGACCCACGGGTTGTAGGCGAGCGTGTCCTCGTGGATCCGCCAGACGTACTGGTCGGCCCCCGTCACGAAGACGCTCTGCGAGATCACGTTGAATCCATAGTGGTTCCGGTTCCCGGTCCCGCAGTTCTGCGCCGCCGCGATGCTGCCGTCCGTGCACTGGATCCGGAGGATCTCGTTCCCGTGCTGGTTCGTCGGGGCGTAGATGCAGTTGTTGAACTTCCCGGCGAAAAGCGAGCCCTCCACGTCGAACTTCCCGTCGTATCCCTCGGCCACGAGGTCGAGCCGCCCGTTCGCGTCGACCCAGTTGTCGGCCGGGTCAGCCGCGCCGCCATCGGGCGTCCCGTCGGCCTGCTTGTGGCGGTAGATGCGGCCGTCCCCCCGCACGAAGTAGAGGAGCCCGTCCGACTGGCCGATGACCATGCGGCTGATCGTCCCCGTCCCGGCGGGGGAGCGCGGATTCATCGCCCAGCCGCCGCGCAGGGCCAGGGTCGACGGCGACGTGACGTACTGGATCGCGAGGATCGCATCCGCCGTCGTGTCGGCGTCGGCGTCGAGGTCGACCGCGACGTAGAGGTTGTCCTGCGTGCCGGCCCCGATCGCCGTGATGTGGTGGACCTTCTGTACGCCGCTCGCATCCAGATCGAGCGTGGTCAGGATGTCCAGGTCCCCGTCGCTGTCCGCGTCGTTCATCGAGTAGGCGACCAGGCGCACGTCGTGGCCCGCCTGGTTGACGTTCATGTTCTCCGCCACGTACATGACGGCGGGGGAGAAGGAGAACGACGTGATCGGCGTGGAGAACGAGTCGGGGTCGGCGACGACCCCGGCCCCTGCCCGGTTCGTCCAGAGGGGAACGCCCTGAGGCTTGTTCCCCGTCCCCGTGACCAGGGGGCCCATCTCATCGGAGCCGACGTCGTAGGTGTTCGCCGGGGCGAAGTCGTTGTCCCAGCTCCCGTAGGGGCCGCCTCCGTCGGTGACGTCGGGCCTCGCGTCGATCGGCCTCCGCGGGTTGCTTCCGCCCGGGTTCTGGTCGGGGGAGTTGAAGTCGAGCCCGCGGTCGAGGTCGGTCGCGACGGCGATCGAAGGGGCCGGCGCATAGTCGACGCACGGCGACCCGGGCCGAAGGTGCACGTCGTAGAGCCCGCTCCCCCCCGTGATCGGGTCCCAATTCGCGAGCTGCGGATTGCCCAGGGAGTTGTTCGTCCCGGGGTAGACCACCCCGCAATCCACGAATGAGTAGTTGACGGTCAGCGCTCCGACCTTCGTGATCGGGTTGTCTCCGTCGGCCTGCCATGTCGCCGGGTCGCCGACGATCGA
This sequence comes from uncultured Planctomycetia bacterium, assembly GCA_964649705.1. Taxonomy (GTDB): domain Bacteria; phylum Planctomycetota; class MHYJ01; order WSZJ01; family CAZYRM01; genus CAZYRM01. Next base: position 23,314 of record CAZYRM010000028.1, on the reverse strand, counting down.
GTTCTCGACCAGGCACGTCGCCGGCCCCGTCACGGTGACGAGCGGATTCGCGGTCGTGAACGGCCCGAGGACGTCGCAGTGGATGACGTTCGCGACGTCCTGGAGGAGGGGCGTCGCCGAGGCCGCGTCGCGGATCAGCACGACGTTGCGAAGCACCTCGAGCGCGGGGTTCCCCGATCCGACGATGGCGGTCGAGGCGCCGGGCGGCCGGAGCACGGCCCCGTCGATCACGATCCGGAACCCCAGGGCGGACAGGTTGAGCGTCTCGTCCCGGATCACGTTGTCGCGGACCTCGATCACGTTGTTCAGCGCCGTCGCATCGTTGACCGCGTCCTGGAGCGTCGCGTAGAAGGCGACGTCGGGGTTGAGCGGGTTGTCGTCCCGGAGGACGACCGCGGCCCCGGACCCCCAGTCGATCAGGTCGAGGTTGTCGCTCGATTCGAACTGCTCCCCCCCAAGCGCGCCGGCCCAGTTGTTGAACGTGACGTTCGTGTGCGCCGTGGCGCCTCCGCCGCTGATCACGTTGTTCGTCGGTCCGCTGTCGAACTGGCAGAGGTCGATCGATGCCGGCAGCGAGGCCGCGCCTGCCAGGGACACGTCGAGGTAGACCCCTCCGGCGGCCCCGCCGGTGAAGCGGACGCCCGTCCACCCCCCGAGCGTCCCGCTCGCGTTGACGACGACACCCGTCGCGGAGAGGTTTGCGATCGTGACGTACGAGACGTTCATCGCCCCGGAGAGGCTGATCGAATACGTCCCGGCCCCGCCGTTCTGGATCCGCGCCCTGGACGACGCGCTTGTCCCGGCTGTGGCCAGCGTCCCGCTCGAGCTGACGTTGAGCGTCGCTCCGTCGGCGAGCTTGATCGTGGTCCCTCCCGCCAGTTGGAGCGTCCCGCCCGATTGGATGTCCGACGTCGAGACGCCCGTCGTCGTCACCGTGCGGCCGCCCCCCGGCGCGAACGTCCCCTCGACCACGTCGAAGTCGTTGCAGGCGATGTCCGTCGAGAGGCTGACCGTGGGGGCGATCGCCCCCTGGCCGATGGCGACGCCGAAGAATCCGGCGGCGCCGAGGTTGCCTCCGCCCTGCGCGATCGACTGCGCCCCGCCCGCGTTGAAGGTCACGACGTTGGGCGAGACGGCCGACCAGGTGGGCGCATCCCCGCCGGCCGTGTCCTGCACGGTCCACGGGCCCGCGCATAGCAGCGACCCGCCGGTCAGGTTGATGGCGAAGTCCACCGCGTCGGGGAAGTTGAATCCGCCCGCGCCGACGGTCACGGTCCCCCCGGAGAGGTTGAACGTGCCGTTGCTTCCGGCGGCCCCGACGTTGAACAGGCCGCTCCCCGTCGAGAAGGCGCCCGCCTGAACCGTGAGGACCAGGCCCGCCTTGGCCCCGAAACTGCTGAACCGGAAGCCGGCGTTGGCGGGGTTGCCGCCCGGCCAGCCGCCCGCAGGCGCCACCGAGCACTCCACGCTGCTCGCAGCCCCGCCGACCGTGAGCGTACCCGACGTCAGGACGAGTTCCCCCGCGCCGACGTAGCTGTCCGTCACCGTCACGATGCGCCCGCTGCAGGAGATCTTCAGCGTCTTGATCTTCGCCCCGCTGACCATCGAGAGCGTTCGATCCGCAGTGGTGTTGTTCATCGAGAAGTCGGTTCCGGCCTCCCACGTCCCGCTCGTGACCGACACGTTGCCCTTCACCTTGATGAAGGTGACGTTCGTGTCGATGCTGTTCGCGTTGTCGAAGGTGCCGCCGCTCGCCGTGAAGTTCCCGTCGATCGTCAGGCCGACCCCGCTGCCGCCGCCCGCGACGAGGTTGGTCGCGATGGTGCCGCCCGTCTGCAGGAAGTTCCCCAGGACGGCGATGGAGCCGAAGCCGGCGGGCGTGACAGTGTCGTCGAACGAGAACGTCCCGCCCGACAGGGTGAAGTCCCCGTCGACTTTCGTGCTAAAGACCGAATTGACCGGGGTGAAGAGGGCGTCGGAGTTCCCCGCGAGGACGAGGTGGTAGAACCGCGTCAGCGGGGCTCCCTTCGTCCGGATCGCATACGTCGTGGGCGCCCCTGGTGCGGGGTCGAGTCGGACGGTCCCCCCCGTCGGATCGATGAGCCCCGTCGTCGTCGTGTCGTCCCAGGCGCCGGCGACCCGGATCTCCCCCCCCGTCACCGTCGTCGTGATCCCGAAGCTGCCCCCGAAGGCGATCCCGCCGTTCAGGTCGAGCACGTCCCCGCTCGCGCCGGACGTGTCCATCCGGAGCGCGCCGCCGGTGAACGTCGCCAGCCCGGTCACGGTCATCGTCAGCGAGCTGGAGCCCGCGAAGTCGAGCGTCGAGACGTTCGTCGCCGGCATCGTGAATGTGGAGCCGACGGCCAGGTCCGACAGGAGCGAGATCCTGCCGCTGCCCGCGGTGCGGTTCACCTGGAGAACGTTGAATGCGTTTGATCCCGTCATCGTGCCGGACAGGACCTGGTCCGCGACCGCCGTGCCGTTGAACACCACCGTCGTGCTTCCGGCCGTGAAGACGCCGCTTCCGTTGCGCGTCCAGCCCCCGGCCACGCTGATCGTGTTCGTGTCGCCCGTGCCGTCGAGCGTGCCGTTCGTCTCCAGGGTCATGTCCGCGCCCAGCGTGAGCGCCTGGTTGCCCGTCAGGTCGAGCGTGCTGGCCGCGGAGGGCCCGATCTTGAGCGACAGGCAGGAGCCGGCCGTGTCGAGCCGAGGCGGGTAGGTCCCGTTCCCGTCGATGACCACGTCGTCCGATGTCCCTGGCGGCCCGAGCTGCGAGGGCGACGCACCCGTCGTCCAGTGGAACGGCTCGCTCCACTTGCCCACCGTTCCGCCGACGGAGGTGTCGGCCTCCGCTCCCACGGCCGTCGCGACGACGTCCCCCTTGTAGCCCGTGAGGCTCACGTCGTCGAAGTACGCGTCGTCCGAGGTCGCCCCGCCCCACTGCGACAGCTCGATCGCGAAGTTCGCCGTGTTCTCGCCGTTCGCCGGAATCGGGAACGAAACGGCCGCGTAGGCCACGTCCGTGTCTCCCGTCGAAGCCCCGAGCGACTCCAGGGTCACCCACGCGCTTGCGGAGTTCCGGTAGTTGCCCCACAGGAAGTCCCCGTCCGGCGCCGCCCCGGCGTCGGACCCGTCGATCAGGCGCCTCGCGTACGCCAGCGTCAGGCCGTAGTACCCCGTCGTGTCGAACGTCTTCCAGATGCACGACCTCGCGTTCGCCCCGTTCGTGTACATCTCGCACCCGTAGGTCCCCTGGAACTTCGAGGCCGCGCTCGTCGCCGATTGCGAGGCCCCGGTGCAGGTCGTTGCGTGCGCCGTGGAGGTCGAGCTCGATCCCGAATTCTGGGTCCAACCGTTCGTCGCCAGGCTGTTCGACTCGAAATCCTCGGAGATGAACGTCTTCGGGCACTCCGGGTCCGACGGCAGCGGGGCAGGGGGGACCACGCCTCCCCCATAGTCGTAGTAGAGCCGCGCCTCTCCGCCTCCGGCCCCGCTGAACGTGGCCGGCAGGCGGAACTGCACGTCGATCGCGCTGGCCGGCGTGAAGACCGCCACGGCGCGCGCCACCTCGGTCCAGGTCCCTCCCGCCACCGGGAGGACCGCGACGCGCAGCTCGTCCACGTTGTCGAGGCCCGTCCACGGCAGGGAGTCGCCCACGTCGAGGCGCACGACGACGTACTGGTTCGCCGTCGCCGCGCCGAGACCGGAGACGGTCCGGTACCGCCTCCACTGCCCGACCCAGGTGAGCGTCCGCGGCCACGCCACCGTCGCGCGGTTCACCGCATCCTCGCTCGAGTCGAGGTCCCGCGTGTTCGGGTCCGTGAGCCCGCTCTGCGTCCACTGCGACATCGTGTAGGTGGAGCCGTTCGTTCCCGCGAGCGCCTCCACGTTGTTCCCCGTCCCGGGCGGGTTGTCGAACGTGAAGTCGAAGGACAGCGAGGCGAGCGTCAGGTCCGTCGCGACGCCGATCCCGAGGTGCCTTCGCGTGCCCGCCCCCGTCACGTTCGAGAACGTCGCGTTCCGCAGGCTCGCGATCGTCGCCCCCCCGTTGATCGTCAGGCCGTTCGCGCCAGCGTAGGAGAAGGCGAGCTGGATCACCTGGACCGTGGCCCCGCTGTTCACCGTGAACGAGTATCCGCCCGCGCCCCCCGCCTGGCGGGTCACGGTCGGGCCCCCCGAGGCCTCGAACGTCGACCCCGCGTCGAACGTGATCGACTCCCCCGCGTCCCAGCAGCGGATCTGCGACGAGCCGAGGAGCCTTACGCGCCGCTCTCCGGCCCCTCCTCCGGCCGTCAGCGAGACCCCGCCCGCGCCGGCGTCCCCCAGGTCGATCACGCCCGTCGACGACGCCGCGAGCGTGCCGTTCACCGTCAGCGTCCTCGCCGCGGCCCCGTTGTTCAGGTAGAGGCGCGACGTGCCCCCCGCCGTCATCGTCGACCCCGCCGCGACGGTCACGCTCCCCTGCACGGTCAGCGTGTAGTTCTCCAGGTCGAAGTCCCCGCTCGTCACGCTCACGTCGCGGGTCACGCTGAGATTCGTTCCCAGCTCCGCGGTCGTCGCCGCGGTCTTGGCGATCGTCAGGTCGTAGAACCCGCCCGATCCGCCGATGATGATCACCGTCTGCGTCGTCGACCCCGCGAACGTGACGTTGCCGTCCCCCGCGTTGAACGTCCCCCCGCTCGACTTGAACGCTGTCCCGTGGATCGTGAGCGTGTAGGCGCCCCCGCCCCCTTCGTTGAGCGTCGCCCCCGTCGTGATCGAGACGTCCTTCACGCTGTAGCTTCCGTTTTGCGTGCAGGGGTTCGTCGGGCTCTGGACCCAGACCGACTCCGTGGTCCCGTTCGGGAAGTCGCTCGGCCGCGGGCCGGTCCCCTGCCAGAGCCAGTTCGCGAGGTCGTTCGCCTGGACCGGCTCGTCCCAGAGGTTCGTTCCGCTCCCTCCCACCCACTTCCAGTTGAAGTAGACCCAGACGATCCGCCCGTCCGGCGGGTTCACCGTCCCGTCGTAGGGGTCGACGTCGTTCCCCTCGCCGTTCGGCGAGTCGCCCTTCGCGCCGGAGGAGTTCTCGAGCGTGACCCTGAGGTCCGAGCCGCCCGCGACCCCGGTCGGGACCTGGACGTTCCACGCCGGCGTCGCGTCGAAGCTGCACCCCCGCATCGTGAAGACGCCGGACGTCTTCAGCCAGTTCACGCCGACGCCCGACGAGACGACGGCGATGTCGTTGGCGTTCATCGCCGTGGCCCCGTCGGCGATCTGGAGTCCCTCCACGACGGGCGGCCCGGCGACCGTCCCGAGACGGCGGAGCGTGAGGCCGTTGATGTCGGCCGTCCCCGTGATCGAGACCGTGACCGAGTTCGTGTCGTTCCCCTCTCCGCCCCCGTCGAGGTCGCGCGTGAGCACGGGGAAGCTCCCGGTCGTCCCTGTCGTCCGGAACGTCCCCGCGACGAGGAACTGCGGTGTGGTCGCCGAGGGCGCCGCCTGGTTGAACCGCACCGTCGTCGTCCCCTCCATCAGGAACACGCCGGCGGCCCCGACTGTGGACGGGGCCTGGAGGATGAGGACGGTCCCCGTCGCCCCGAGCCGGAACGTCCCACTCGTCACCGTGAGCCCCTCCGACGCCGTGAGCGAGCTGGTCACGTCCAACGTGCCGCTCGGCTTGTTGACCACGAGCGCTGTGAAGCCGCCTGAGCCCGTGTGACTGACCGTCTGGGTCGCCTGGCTGCCCGTGAACTGGACCGAGGTCCCCGCGGCGGCGGAGAGCGTTCCGCTGCTCGTGACGTGGTTCTGGAAGGCCATCGTCCCGCCCGCGGTGGTCACCGAGAGGGTGCCGGCGCAATCGAAGGGCGCGGTCACGGTGCCGCTCGCGGCGGCCGTATCGGCCGTGAGGAGGCCCCCCGCGTCGATGCGCAGGTCTCCGATCGTGACGGCCAGCGTGCCGGTCCGCAGCAGGATCCGTCCGGTGGGCGCCGCCTGCAACGGGTCGGTCTGGCCCGCGGGGAGGGAGGCCGCGCCCGAGGCGGTCAGCGTGTAGTTCGTCGCGTTCGCCATCTGGAGCGTCGCGACGGCGCCCGCGGCGGGGTAGGCGTTCGCCGTGTCGCCCACGAACACCCCGTTCACGGTCAGGGCGGCGTTCGGCTGGGCCGGGGATGGGGGCTGGGTGCCTCCGCTGACGGGGTCCTCGTCGACGGCGCTGCGGTCGGGGATGAGGACGTTCGCCGTCGCGGGCGGCACGGCGCGGCCGGACCAGTTGTTCGGGTTGTTCCAGTCGGGCGAGGCGTTGTAGGCCGTTGCGCTGTCATGGAGGATCGACCAGCCCGTCCAGGTGTGCGTGAACGCCGGGTCGCCGGACCGCGCCGCCTCGGCGGTCCCCCCGTAGGCGCCCAGGTTGATGCGCCCCCCGTTGTCGCCCGTCTCGGACCCCACCGGGTCGCTTCCCGCGTCGATCGTGGGGGAGTCGGCCGCGACGTCGAAGAACGGGCCTGCCCCGCCGTTCTTGAAGTACCCGAACGTGGAGACCTCGTGCCAGTCGTCGTCCGCCCCGTTCGCGCCTCCCATCGTGTTGTCGGCGCCGTCCGGGTCGACGTACCGGGGCTCCTTCGAAACGCTGTTCACGTCGTAGGCAAGGGCCTGCCACGCCCCGAGGCTCAGCCCGGGCGTGGTGATATCGGTGTCGGCGACGTACCCCCCTCCCGCGGCGTAGACGTCGTTGTAGTCCGATGAGCCGACCTCGTTGTTCGCGAGGAGGATCCCGACGATGTTCGCGCCGTTCACGTGGATGACGTTGTTCCGCAGCGTCCAGCCCGTGGCGCCGTTGGCCACGATGATGCCCGCCGCGTCGGCGCCCGCGATGTCGTTGTGGATCGTGTTGTTCACCACGAGGCAGCCGGTGGGAAGGGGGGCCGTGCTGCTGCCGATGCGGACGCCGGCCTCGGTGTTCTTGTAGAACCGGTTCCGCCGGATGTCGGCGTTGTCCGCGCTCGTGGCGACGAAGATGCCGTAGAGCGTGTTGCTGTAGATGGCGTTGTCCTGGATGCTCGCGTTCAGGACGCTGGTCAACAGGTAGACGCCGTACGATCCGTTCGAGAAGATGCTGCAGCGGCGGATGGTGACCGGGTCGGTCGCCGTGCTCGCCGTATCGAAGACCTGGACGCCATTGCCCGTGTTGCTTCGGATCGTGCTGTCCTGGACGGTGCACCCCTGCTGACGGGTGATTTGGACCCCCGACGCCCCGTTGAGCTGGGCGTCACAGAACTCGACCAGGTGGGTCCCGACGGCGCCGCCCGCCGTCGTCTTCCAGAGTTGGATGCCCGACGCCGCGTTGCCGTGGGCCCAGCAGTTGATGACCTGGCAGTTCGTCGCGTCGGCGACTTCGATGCCGTGTCCCTCGCTCCCGCCGCCGGAATTCTTGCCGGTGCGCACCTCGAGGTCGCGGACCACGACGTAGTTCGACCCGTTGAGGTAGAGGATCCGCTCAGTCTTGGTGCCGTTGTCGTCATGGAGGGCGGCAAGCCTCGTGACGCCGTTAAGCGCCCCCCGCACGGTGACGGTGCCGGTGGCGTCCCCATCGTCGATGTTCGTGAACGTGATGGCGGCGGCGACGTCGTAGCTCCCCGCGTCGACGCGGATCTCGTCGCCGGGGACGAGGGCCTTCTGTGCGATCACGTAGCCGATCGTGGCGGCGGGAGCGGTCGTGGGGAAGTTCAGCGCGGCGTTCGCGGGGGTGTCGGCCCCGAGGACGGAGCACCAGACCTCATTCCCGCCCATCCCGTCGTTGACGTAGTAGATGGTCGCCGCAGACGCGGGGCGGACCGGGAACGAGGCGCAGAGGAGCGTGAGGGCGATCGCGGACCAGGATCGGGTGATCGGCATGCGCATCCCTGGATAGGCGCCGGGAGTTCGGTCGCCTCATCCGCTTCAGCAAGCCGCATGCCTCGGTGCCGGGTTTTGGCCCTAATGTGACCGCATAACCTGCGGCAAGAAAAAGGGTTGTGGATGCGCCCTTTTGTGTGGAGGACATCCGGGGCCAGGCGCGCCCGGCATTGGCACCAACGCGGGAAGAAGTCGCGAATCCCGGTCTAACTGTCCTGGCGCCAGTGGATTACGGAGTGTTCTGTCGCGTGTACAGCAGTGTGCCTTGCGAGACACATCTGGCGTACAAACCAGTGAACATCAGTACGGCTCGATGAAACCGTAGGCCCAACCATTGTCGGTGATGAAGACAATGACTTGCCTCCCCACCGTGCTCGAGGTGACGAGCGCGAGGCTGACGATCTTCGCGCCGGGGATCCGGTAGGGGAAGCCCGGGTACGGCCGTCCATCGGCGATGTTCAGGACGTACGGCGCGAAGGTCGACGCCAGTTGCGTCTCGCCGTTGTCCTCCGCGTCGCTCGCGAGCGTGGCCCGGATGTAGCTCGCGATGTAGCAGTACCCCTGATCCGTCCCGAAGACGACCTTCCCGCAGCGCCGCCCGTCGGCCGCGCCCGTGTAGTCCTTCCCCGTGCCGCCGAGGAGGACCGGCGGCGTGGTGATGTCGCCCCGGAACGTCCGCCCCGGGCCCCAGTCGTCCCCGGCGGCGTCCGAGTCCAGGGTCAACGCCCCGGTCTCCCTCCGGAACTTGAACATCGTCGACCCGGCGCCGACGCGGACGTTGGCGTCGACGGTTCGGAACATCTGCGCGCGCGTCGTGGTCCTGACCCCCGCGCCCATTCCCGCCGACTGGTAGGTCCAGCCAAGGGCGTCCCCGTCGAAGTCGAGCGTGTCCTCGTGGATCCTCCAGACGAACTGATCGGCCTCCGTCACCAGCACGCTCTGCGAGATCACGTTGAACCCGAAGTGGTTCCTGTCCCCAGCCCCGCAGCTCTTCGCGGACGCCACGGCCCCATTGGTCATCTGGATGCGGACGATCTCGCTGGCGTGCTGGTTCGTCGGCGCGTACAGGCTGTTGTTGAACTTCCCTGCGAAGAGCGACCCCTCCGCGTCGAACTTCCCGTCGTACCCCTCGGCGACCACGTCGAGCTGGCCGTTCGCGTCGACCCACTTGTCCCCGGGGTCGGCGACGCCGCCGTCGGGCGTCCCATCGGTCTGCCTGTGACGGTAGATGCGGCCGTTTCCGCGCGCGAAGTAGAGGAGCGCGTCCGCCTGTCCCAAGACGATGCGGCTGATCGTCCCGGTCCCGGCCGGGGAACGCGGGTTCGTTCCCCAATCCCCCCGGACGGCGAGCTCGTTGGGGGCCGCGGACGGGGTATAGGAGACGGCGAGGATGGCATCGGCCTCCGTGCCTGCGTCGGTCGTGTCGACCACGAGGTAGAGGTTGTCCTGCGTCCCCGCGCCGATCGCGGTGATGGAGTAGACCTTCTGAATCCCCGAGCCGGTCAGGTCCAGCGAGTCAATCAGGTCGAGGTCTCCATCGCTGTCCGCGTCGTTCATCGCGTAGGCGACCAGGCGCACGTCCCGGCTCGGGTTCAGGGTGACGTCATTGTTCTCGCCGACGTACATCACGGCGGGGGAGAACGTGAACGACGTGATCGGGATGGAGAACGAGTCGGGATCGGCGACGACCCCCGTCCCCGCGCGGTTCACCCAGAGCGGGGTGCCCTGCGCCTTGCTCCCCGTTCCGATGACGAAGGTGGCCTGCTCGTCGGCGCCGACGTCGTACAGTCCGAAGTCGTCGTCCCAGGTCGGGTAGGGGCCGCCCTCGCCCGAGTTCGGCCTCGCGTCGATCGGCCTGCGCGGGTTCGTCCCGGGGTTCTCGAAGTCCTGGCCCCGATCGAAGTCCGTGTCGACGGCGACCGGAGGCGCGGGCGCGTAGTCGACGCACGGCGAGGTCGGCCTGAGGTGGAGGTCGTACATCCCGCTGGCGGGGTCGTAGGCCTGGAACAACGGGTCGAGGCGGAAGTTCTGCGTCCCCGCATACGGCGCCGCGGCGAGTTGGGCCGCGGTGACGTCGAAGTCGGTGTACGTCGCCGAGAATGTCCCCGCATTCGTGACCGGCGACCAGGCCCCCGCGCCCCATCCACCGGCGCCGGCCGGGTCGCCGACGACGCAGCTCTGCATCGTGCAGGAGTTCCCGCCGGTCACGTCGACCAGGACGCCGTCGGCGCGGTCGCCGACGATCGAGCAGTGGAAGACGCGCCCCGCGTTCCGCAGGATTGGCTGGATCCCGCCTGTCGTCCTGAGCAGCACCAGGTTCTTGAGGACCTCGCCCGTGGCGTTGTCTCCCGACCCGATGATGGCGGGGCTGGTCGCGCCGTTCGGCACGCGCAGGATTGCGCCGTCCAGGATGATGTTCTTTGCGTTCGCGCCGAGGGCCGGGATGTTGAGGACCTCCTCGCGGATCGCGTTGTCGCGCACCTCGATCGTGTCCACCGACGGCCCGTTCGCGTTCGCGGCCAGGATGGCGTCGACGAGCGTGGCGTACGTTGCCTGCCCTCCGCCCGGGTTGAGGACGACGTTTCCCCCGGAGCCCCAATCGACGAGGTCGAGCTGGTCGTCCTTCTCGAAGGCCTCGCCTCCGAGCGCCCCGGCCCAATTGGAGAACGTCACGTTTGGGTGCGTGGCCCCCGCGAGGTCGCCGAGCACGTTGTTGTCCGGTCCCGCCTCGAACCAGCACTCCTCGATGAATGCGGGCAAGGTTGTCGACCCCGTGGCCGCCGTGAGGTTGATGTACCGGCTGTTGTCCGCGCCGGCGGGGTTCTCTCCCCCGGAGAACCGGATCCCCCTCCACCCGATGAGGGTCGCGCTGGCCCCGACGGCGACCCCGGTGGCGTTGAGGTCGTCGATCCAGAGATAGTTCGTGTTCATCGTTCCGTTCAGTGTGAGGCCGATGTACCCCGCCACGCTCTCGATCTTCGCACGGCTCGACGCGCCCGTCAGGCTGGTGGTCAGGAACCCCCCGCTGTTGACGGTGAGCGTCGCTCCGCTGGCCAGCCTGACGGTGGAGGAGGTGTCGAGCTGCAGGGTCCCCCCGGAGAGGATGGTATAGCTCGTTCCCGAGAGCGTGAGGACCATGCCGTTGACGCTCAGCGTCCCGTTGCTGACCAGGCTCGTGCTGTTCTGGTTGACGGTCGTGTTGTTCACCAGCACGACCGTCGGATTCGTCGAGTCGATCCCGACGTTGAGCGACGCGAACGTGTTGGTGCCGCTCGTCGAGGATACGTTCACCGTCCCCCCGCCGCGGAGCCCGACCTCGACGCTCCCGGCCGCATAGGAGCCGTCGATCGTCCAGTCTCCGCCGACGCGGAAGGTCGACGTGTTCCCGGTCCCGTCGATCGTCGCGCTCGCGGTGTTCGCGACGAACACCGAATTGGCGACCTGGACGTAGGGGTTGTCGCCCGCCGAGTCGTTGTCCTCCAGGTCGAGCGTCCCTCCGGAGACCGTGAGGTCCCCCGCGACGACGAAGCCGTTGCCCAGACCGGAGGGGTAGGTCACCGTGGTCCCGTTCTCGCGCAGCTCGTAGACGATGCCGGCGGCCCCGTTCACGACCAGGTCCCAGAACTGATTCCGAGTTCCGGAGGTCCGCTGGAGGACCCCGAAGGGCCCGCCGGAGGTCCCGTTGAACGTGACGCTCCCTCCGGTCGGCACGAACCCGCCGCTCGCGGCGGAGTCGTCCCACGTACCCTCGACCTGGAGGGCCCCGCCCCCCATGTTCGTCGTGCCGCCCGTCAGCGTGACGCTCCCGTCGACGTCGATCACGTCTCCGGCGTCGACCTTGAGCTCGCCGGCCGTCCTCTTCAGGTTCCCTCCGTCCACCACGACGTTTCCATTCGGGTCGTAGTCGGTCTCCAGCCGGAGGTGGAACCCCGAGGGGAGGGTGAGTGTGCCCCCGCCCCCGTCGGCGTAGGGCACATCGGCGACGCCGTCGTGGGCCGTATCGAGGTTCGCGTTGGTGACGCCACCCGGGTTGCCGTTCGTGTCCAGGACGCGCACCCAGGACTGGTAGATGTTCAGACCCGCGATGTCCGCGCCGGTCGTGCTCGTGACCATGGCGCCCCTCGCGCCTCCACCGTTGTTGAGGTAGACGAGGACGAGCCCGCCGGCCGCGGGCGCGGGGTTGACGAGCAGCGAGTAGGTGCCGACTCCGCCCGTGTAGCTCCCTGTCACGGCCGCGCCGCCGTTGATCGAGATCGCGATCGTCCCGCCGGTGGCGATGATCGTCGAGCCCTCGTCGCTGTAGATCGTCCCCGTAAACGTGGTCCCGACCGTCATGACGTCGCCGCTGACGGTCTTCGGCCAGCCCGTGGACGCGGGGTCCCCGCCCGCGGCCCCGCTCGCCTTGATCTTGGAATTCGCGTCGCTCACGACCTGGGTCGTCCCCGTGGTGATGATCGTCCCGGAGCCCGCGAAGACGACGATGAGCGTCTTCGCGTTCGTCCAGGTGACGGAGGTGATGGTGCCCCACGCGGATCCGCCCGTCAGGGTGAGGTCGGCCGGGAGGGACGCGGGCGTGATGGAGGGCTGGTTCGTGTTGATGTCGAAGTTGAAGATCAGCCTGTCTCCCGACTGGACCCCCGCACCCCCGCCGCTGGTGTCCTCAGCGACGACCGAGAGGATGACCGGGGCCGGGAGCGCGCCGAAGTCTCCCGTGATGGTCCTCGGGGTGGAGAGAGGCGCCCACGTGCTGCTCGGGTCCTCCACGGTATTCGCCCCGAAGCTCGCGATCTGGGTCGTCGCCGGCGTGATCGCGGCGTCGCCGATCGCGGTGAACGTGACGGTCAGGGTCCGGTTCCCGTTGGACCACACGGTCGTGATCGTGGACGTCGTTCCCCACGAGCCGGCCGTCAGCGGCATCACGGTTGCGATGTTCCCCTGGGTGACGGCGTAGCCGTTCGTCGCGAAGTCAAAGTCGATCTTGATGGAGTCCCCGTTGTTGAAGCCTCCGCCAGCGCCGGTATTCTGCGCGACGGCGGTCAGGATCGCCACGGGTCCGAACGTCCCCGAGATGGTCGGCGGAGACCCGGTCGCGTCGTTGACGCCCGTGTCGTCCTTGATCGTCCCCCCGACGATGGCGATGTTGCTGCCGATGTCGACGGACGCGCCCGTGCCGACGGAGACCTGAAGCCACCTCGATGGGCTGCCTCCCGCGGGCGTGACGAAATCGGAGAGCATCCACGTCGCGGTGGCGCCCGTCCCCCACGTCCGCGACGCCCCGTCGAGCCTGAGGACGTCATCGACGGTCCCGATGGCGGCCTTGTTCGTCAGGTCGTCGAACGTGAGGTTGACCTTCTCCGCGGACTGCGGTCCCGCGTCCGCGGCATCCACGCCCGCCGGCGCCTGGTCCGTGAACACCGCCACGGCGCTGATGAGGTTCGGCGTGTTCGCTCCGAACGTACCCGTGATGTTCGGCGGGCTGCCGGTCGCATTGTTCGTCTCGCTCGGGTCGCGGATCGTGGCCGCGCCGATGGCGATGGAGTCACCCACCGCGAGCCCGGTCGAGCCGGAGCCGAGCGTGACGGTGAGGACCGTGTTCGGGGTGCCGCCGGACCAGACTGCCGAGGCGATCGTGCCCCAACTGTCGGCACCCGGGAGGTCTAGCACGGTGTTGATGTTGGCGGAGTCGACGACGTACGCATTGGTCGACGAGTCGAATGTCAGGATGACCCGGTCCCCGGCCTGGATGCCCGCGCCTCCCCCGGAGTTGTCGTCGGCAACGGCGGACAGCAACACGGGGGTGGTCACGCCGGGCCAGATGGCCCGACGCTGGGGCACTGCGTTGTCCTGGTCCTTGTCCTCGCCCAGGGCCGGGCCGCTCGGACCCGTGAATGTGAAGTCGACCACCGCGCCCGCCGTCCCCGCGCGGACATTGTACTTGGTCGTGCCCCAGGTTCCGGCCGCGGAGGGGGCGGAGTCCTTGAAGCTGACGCGCGGGATGCTTAGGCTGCCCCCCCCGTAGTTGACGAACGACAGCAGTGTGCCGTTGTCCACCAGGTTGTCGAAAAACCCGTCGGCCAGGTTGTCGGTGGCGTCCACCGGTCCGCTGATCCGGACGCCGTTGGCGCCCATGTACTCGAAGCTGTAGTAGCGGGCCCTGGTGGTCCCGGTGACCTCGAAGGCGTAGCCGTCGTTGGCCTTGTTCGTGTCGCTGCTGGTGACCTTGGCGAGCTGGCTCGATGCGGTCCCCGTTCCGACGGCCTCGAAGGTGCCGCTGACGGTGACGGTCGTTCCATTCCCGAGCGTCAACGTGCCGCCGGCCTCGATGTCGAGCGTTCCGCTGACGGTGACATTCCCGACGCAGCTCAGACTCCGGGCGGACTCGACCTCGATCTCGTCGGTGGCCCCCACCGTCGTCGTGCCGTTGATCGTCACCGTGGCGATGTCGACGAGGAGTCTGACGCCGCTGTTCGTGAGGGCGACATCCCCCGGGAACGTGAGCGATGCGGAGGTCCCCCGGATCCTCTGATCGAGCGAGGACCCGCGGTTGAAGGACGTCGAGGAGGCCCCACTCAGGGTCCCCTCCGAGTGGATCCAGTCCCCTCCGACCGTCAGACCGGAATTCAGCGCAATGGCCGTCTGGGCGCCGTTCGTGTCCACGCTCACATTGCGCGTGACGACCAGCGGGTTGGTGAGCGTCAAGCCGCCGGAGGCGACGTCTCCAATCGTCAGGCTCAGGATCGTCTGACTCGACCCCGTGTTCTGGATGGGGGCGTACTGATAGTCCAGCGCAGCCTCGTCGATCACGACCGCACTGTTTGCCCCCGGAGGCCCGGGCGGGCTCCAGTTGAACGGATCGGCCCACTGGGAGGTGATTGTCTGCGGAGCCGCGCCATCGAATCCAGGCGCGGAAATCCCTGGCAGCGTCCCATTGTGGTTGGCGTAGACACGCACGTTGTCGAAGACGCTGTAGTTTCCCACGGTGGCTGAACCGCCGAACAGGCTCACGAGACGGAAGGCGACCGCGGTCGATGGCATGGAGAAACCGGCCGGCGTGGTCCAGGCCGTGGTCCCCGCGCTCGCCACGCTCTCCCAGTTGACGAACGCCGCGCCGTCGATGCTGTACGCGGATTCGTATCCGACCTGGTCAGGCCCCGACTGATCCAGCGTCGTGCGCGCGTAGTACACGAAGACGTTCGAGAACCCCGCCGCGCTGAAGCTCTCCGTCTTGAATCGATTGTACAACCGGACGGTCCCGGTGCCCCGCTTGGAGCCCATGGCGTTCGTCCCGGAGAGGACGGGAGTCGTCTGCACCCCCACTGGCGCCAGGGCGAGGTCCCAGCCGCTTGCGTCCTGCGATAGGGTCCATCCGCCTGTGGTCAGGTCCCCCGACTCGATTCCGTCCAGGAAGATGACCCCTGCGTTGGCCGCGCTCGCGGGCGGTGCTCCGGCGGACAAGTTGCCGTAGTACACGAAGTAGTTCGGATCGTTTCCCGCGGCCGGAATCGAGTTGACGGTCGGGAACACGATCGTGCATAGCGCCGTGCCCCAGCCTGTGTTGTTGTCCTTCCTGAACAGGACGCGATCCAGCTCCCTCCGGATGGTGCCATTGTCATACACCACGCGGATGTCGTTGCCGTTGGCCATCGACTCGCCGGCGCCTGTCAGAGCACTGTGGCTGAACGTCAACTCCACGGGCGCTCCGGCGGGAAGGGTCGTGCCCGCCGAATTCGCCACCGTGATCGGCCGGCGGAACCGCCATCCGCCCACCCAGGTCTTCCGGTCGACCCATGTGATGTCCGAACTGCTCAACTGCTCCTCGCGCGAGCCGATGTTGGAATCGTTCAGCGCCACCCCCGCCCCGGTCGCGTTGCTCATGAAGAGGGTGAAGGAGAAGGCGCCATCGTCCAGCGTCGCGCAAAAGGGCGGGCTCGTGCTGTTGTCGAACGTGCATCCCTCGGCCTGGAATGAGCCGTTCGCCGACCTGACGAGCCTCATGTGCCGGGCTCCGGCGTTCGGGCTGCCGTTCGTGAAGTTGATGAGATTGAGGTTTGACAGGGTCGCCGCGGATGTGATGTCAAAACCGTTGTCGTCGGCGCGAGAGAAGTGCATTCCCCCTACGTCGACGCTCCCGCTCGCCGCGAAAAGGAACCCGTTCGTTCCGTTTGCCGAGGTGACCGTGGGCCTGGTCGACCCGGACATCGTCGTGATGAAGGACCCTGCGATCGACGCCTGGGCCGCGGTCCCCGTCGTTCGCATCTCGAGGCGCGTCCCTCCGTTCATCTCGAAGACCCCGCCCGAGGGAATGGCCAGGATGTCCGTGCCCGACCCGTCCCCCATCACCATCCGGGCGCTTCCGGCCAGGTAGACCCGTCCCGCCACGTTGACGCTGCCGGCGGGATTGACGCTTCCGCTCTGCGTCCACACCGTGCTGCCCGAGAGGGAGACGAGCCCGCGGTCCGTTCCGTCTCCCCGGACGCGCAAGTCGCTCAGGACGGTCATGGAAGAGGTTGTGCCTCCGATGATGCTCCCGTCCGAGTCCTTCTCGTTGGCCGCCGTCCCTGCGGGAGGTGGCATCGCGGCGTTCGGGGCGCCCACCTCGGAGATGACAGCCGTCGTCGTATCGCCCGAGGCCCGTTCGTCGTTCACGTAGACAAGACCGGTCCCGCCGTCAGCTCCCACCGTCAAGGCGTAGCCCTTCAGGTCGAAGGTCCCATCGATGATCCTGAGGGCGTTCCGGATCTTCAGATTGGTCGCGAGATTCGCCGTCCCGGAGGGCTTGTAGATGATCAGGTTCCAGAGCGGATTCGTGCCGATGTTGATCGTCTGGGTCACTGTTCCGGAGAGTGCGACCGTACCGCTCGCGGGATCGAACGTCCCTCCGAACGCCTGAAACGTGTCGCCGGTGATGGTCAGCGTGAACGTCGAGAGGCTGAGCGAAGCCCCCGTGGCGATCGTGAGGCTCCTGACGGTCCAGTCCTGGTCCAGGACGACCGGGTTTCCGCCAGCCGTGATGAGGACGTCCTCTCCCGCTCCGCCGTTCGCATTCGGGTCCGGCGCGGTTCCTCCCTCCCAATTGGCGGCCACGCTCCAGACGGAGTTCACGCTGCCCAGCCACCTCTTGAAGTACACCCAGGTGATGTGGATGTCGGCGTCGGGATCGCCGTCGAAGGACTCCGCGACGCCTCCCCCCGTGGTGGCGTCGTTGTCGCCCCGAGGGCCGGCCGAATTCTCCATGCGGATCTGCGCGGTCGAGGCGGGTGCAAGCGGGTTCGGCGTCCCGTCCGGGTTCCCGCTCCGGAGGCGCACCGTGATCGGACACAGGGAGTCGAATGAGTTCAGTCGGAAGGTGTACACCCCGGAGTTCAGGGCCGAGAGGTTCAAGTAGCAGGACCCCGCGGCGGTGTCGCCATTGGTGAAGCTGACGTCGTCGACCCGCGAGACTCCGCTTCCGTCGATGTCCAGGATCTGCAGCCCGGATGCGTTGGCGAAGTCGAAGTTCAGGCCGTACAGATCGACGGTGGAGTTGTCCTGGAATACGAACGCATAGCGGCTCCCGGCAGGAATCCGAGTGACCGTGGGACGCCCGCTGGCCGTCACCGCGGCCCGGAATGCGCCGGAAACGCTCGCTCCGACGGCCGGAAGCTCGAGTGTTCCTCCCCCGTCCATCCGCACGGTCCCCGAGGCCCCGACGACCAGTTGCGACTGGGTCGTGACCCTCGATGTGCCGACGTCGAGCCGTCCCCCGTTCACGGCGAACGACCCCGTCCCGATGGAGTGCGTGCCCGCTCCCAGGTCCAGGACTCCCGAATTCGTGCCGCCCAGGGTGAGCGAGTTGGAGATGGTCAGATTCCCCGTCAGTGTGACGGTCCCTGCCGGCTTGTTCACGGTGAGATTGTTGAGCGTCAGCGCCACAAGGGACCATGCCTGATTCGCGGATCCCGTGGCCTGGATCGTGTGCAGACTCGTCGCGATCGTGCCCGTGGTTCGAGCGAGGTCCCCCTGAAGCGTATGCGAGCCCGTCCCCAGGTTGAGCGTGCCGGAGGCCAGGTTGAGCGTCCCCGTCGCCGTCAGCGCGGTGGAGCCGGCGCTGACGCTGAACGCCCCCGAGTCGATCGTGAGATTGAAGAACGTCAAGGCGCCCGACAGGGCGGAAATCGAGGCGTCCGCAATGCTCGCGAAGCGGACCTCCCCGCCCGTGTGCGTGAAGGTCCCGCTCACGTCGAGGTAGCCTTCCAGGGAGAGAGTCGAAGACGCCACGGTCAGCGTATTCCCGGTGGCGACCGTGACCGAGTGCGTGGGGACTCCGCCCGCGAACGTGGGCTGGAAGAGGAAGGACGCGCCGCTAATGATGACGTCGTTGGCGGTCGTGGGAACGCCGATCGGCGCCCAGTTCAGCGCGTTTCCCCACAGGCCGTCCCCAGCGGTCAGCGTGCCCAGGGTGTGCGTGGCCGCGGCGTTGTAGGTGGACCAGCGGATGTCGTCCACGTACGCCGTGATCTGCGCCGGCTCGCCGCCGCTGGCGAAGATGGTGCGCACGTACATCGTGTCGGGGGTTCCGGCGTTCGCCGAAACGTTGTCCGGGCTGTATGCCTCGCCGTTGACGTAGATGTCGAAGAGATCCGCCGTGTCGTCGATGTCGATCTTGCACTCGTACCATTCATTGGCGACCCAGTTGAGGGAGGGCTCGATCGGTTCGATGACGGGGGTCCCGCCCTTCTTGCGGATGGTCTGGAACCGACCGTCCAGATACCCAAGGGCCCAGACGAAGTTCGCACCGGACATCGCCGCGACAACGAACTCGTTTCCGGAACTTCGCATCCAGAATCGCATGATCTGCCGCGACGCGGTCGTCGCGGGCTTGCTGGCGGTCCCGTAGCTGGACGCGCTCGCGTCGATCGCCTCCATCGCATTGACCCCTTGCGGGATCGGGGTGCCGGTCCCGTTCGCGGCGAACGAGCAGCCCGCGGGTTGCGTCAGCGCCCACCCGGTCAGACCTCCCTCGAAGTTGTCCGCAAACGTGTCCGTGAGGCTCTCGTACGTCAAGGGGCTCGAGGACATCGTCCCCCCGGTTCCCAGGTAGTACAAGTCGCCCGCGACATGGTCCCCGGGGAGCTGGAAGTCCAGGTAGACCTTCTTCGATCCGAAGACGAACAGGTCCCTGGGCAGTTCGGTCCACGTGCCGGCCTTGTTGCGGAAAATCCGCACGGACTTGACCTTGTCATTTGCCGTGGAACCTAGCGCGCCATTCCAGATCGTCGCCGCGGTCGGGCTCGTCGCGGTGGTAAGCCTCAATCGAACCGTGGATCCCGCTGCGCTGGGATCGGTGGCGTCCACCAGCCTCAGACTCCATCCGCCCCCGTTCCAGCTCTTCAGCGGCAGACTGACCTGACGGCTGCCGGCCGGGTCGAGCGGGAGCGCGGCATCGATCGTGGGCTGCGGGTCGGTCGCCCCGCCGGCCGCGGACGCGGCCAATGCGGTCACGCGTGCATCGGCGGTGTTTCCGAGTGTCGCGGCCCCGCCCACGTCCAGGGAGATCCACAGGTAGGAACTCCCGTCGGGCAGTTGTTTCCCCGAGAGCGGTGTGATGGTCACGCTCCCTGCCGAGAACGTCCCGTTCGCCCCAAGTTGCTCGGTCGCCGAGAAGGTGGAGGATGTCGTGAACCAGACCTTCACAGGACTGACGTTCGCGTCGGTCTCGGTCCCCGTATTCCCGATTGTAATCGAGTTCAGGGTCAGGGTCCCGGTGTTGCCCGTGACGTTGAACTGGACGCGCACGACGGCGTTGTTCGCGCTGCCGCGGGCGGCCGGTTCCGTCGAGGCCTGCGTCCCCGCCACGGAACCCAGGCTCCTGGGCACCTGCGGGGAGCCGGAGAGGACTACGGTATCTATGTACCAGCCGGGCGCCGCGATGCTCGTGGTATCGCTGCCGAAGTGGTAGCGGAACTTGAATCCTGAGACGAGGTAGGCTGGCGGGATCGTCGCCGTGACCTGTTGCCACGCGAGGTTGTCGATGCAGTAGCCAGGCACGGCCCCGAGGGTGTTGGCCGCGTTCATCGTGGCGTCGTAGTAGGGGGAGGGGTTGGACGATGCCGTGTTCACCTGGGCCCAGGCGGAACCGTTGTAGACCTCGATGATGCCGCCGTCGTAATTGGCCTCCACGTCGCGCCAGTGATAGAAGGTCAGCGTCGCGCTGACATAACCGCTCAGGTCGATCGTCCCGGATTCGATCCCCTGATTGGCGCCCGTGTCGTCGTAGTTTGCGGAGAGCCCCGTGCCCCACATCCTGCCCGGCCCTTCGGCCCCCTGGTCCGAAGCCGGCCCGTTCCCTCCCGGCAGCCCCCATTCGAAATCGGTCGTGGTCACGGCGTACTCGACATACGTCATCGCCGGCGCGTACTCGAAGTCGTTGGCCCAGATCTTCAGGGCTCGATAGGCGGTGGAGCTGCCAAAGGTCGGGGAGGAGAAGGTGTTGTCGTCGGTCGCGCCGAAGGTGATGTCCGCCGCGCCCCCGGCCAGGTAGCAGTTGAGGTTTCGGCCGTAGGAGGCGGTGCCCGTGACCGGCGTGTAGGTCACCCAGACGTAGTTCGTACCCATCGAGAGTGTGACGCCGGAGATGGAAAACGTCGCGGTGTCGCCAGCCGCCATGGTGGCCGTGCCGCCGGTCACAGGGGTGTCCGTGGCCAGATCCAGGGAGTCAGTCGTCTTGTAGAACACCCGGACTCCGCTCGCCTGGAGGTCCTGATCGTTGGTCGCAACGCTGCTCGTAATGGTCAGCGAGTCCAGCGTGTAGGGAGTCAGCGTTCCGGTCGTCGTGATCGTGAGAAGGACCATCGGAGACTCGCCGCTCCGCAGGCCCATGTCGGAAGTGAATTGGGTGACGTCGACATCGGTGATGTCCATCGGGTTGCGGACGATGTCGACCTTCACGAAGTCCACCAGCAGGGCTTCCGTGGAGACGACCTGGTAGACCCCCCATCGGAGGAGTCCGCCGGAGACGTAGTTCGCGATGCCGGACGTGATGCTCCGCGAGAACGATACGTCGGTGCCCGCCCCGCCGGCCTGCACCGTTCCGACTGCATCCCAGATCCCCGTCGTCATGTTGCGGGCGTAGATCTGATAGTCGGAGGCGATCGCGCTCTGCCCCTCAAACGTGAAGTTGATCTGTGTGATCGTGGAGGCGCCCTCCGCGATCTCCATGAAGCACTTGAAGAAGACCTCATCGCCCGCGCCGGGGTCGGTGCAGGAGACCCGGCTGTCGTCGGAGATCGAGGAAGCCGTGTATTGCGCGGTCGTCAGCTCGGTCGTGACGTTCGGCGTGTCGAGCTCGGCGGTCGTTGCATCGTCGGCGTCGGTGAACCACGCGTCATGTCCGTCCGCGTCCCCGGCAGTCTCGCCGGCATAGGTGTATGTGATGGTGTCGCCGTGCGCGATTCCCGTCGCGCAGAGGAGCGCGAGGAGGGAGAGCCGCAGGACGTGGTGGTCTCGCGCATCCGCGCGTGAACCCTGGAGCGGAAGCAACCGCATGAGCATCGACCTCCCCTACCCGCCGGACCCGCCGCCGACCCGCATCCTGGAGCGGACTGCCTTCGCGCAAGTACGCCCTTGGTTGACAATAGGTTAGGGATCGTCACACCCGGGCGTCAAGCATCGATACCAACGCGAAGGGCCTGCCTGGTTCGCCTCGTCCTCCTCAATACGGCTCGATGAAGCCGTACGCCCAGCCGTTGTCCGTGATGAAGACGATGACGCTCTTGCCCGCCGTGCTGGAAGTGAGGAGCGCGATATTCACGATCTTCACCCCCGGGATGCGGTACGGGAACCCGTGGTACGGCCTGCCGTCGAGGACGTCGTACCCGACGATGGCCGACGAGGCCGGCTGCGGCTCGTCGTTGTCCTCCGCGTCGCTCGCGAGGGTCGCTCGGATGTAGCCCGCGACGTAGCAGTACCCCTGGTCCGTGCCGAATATCAGCTTCCCGCAGCGCCGCCCGTCGGCCACCGGCGTGTAGTCCTTTCCCGTCCCGCCGATGAGGACCGGCGGCGTGAGGATGTTCCCTCGGAACCTGCGCCCCGGCCCCCAGTCGTCCCCGGCGCCGTCGGAGTCGTCCGTGATGACGCCGGTGTCCCTCCGGAACTTGTAGACCGTCGACCCCGCGCCGACCCGCACGTTCGCGTCCACGGTCCGGAACATCTGGGCCCGCGTGGTCGTCTTCACGCTCGCACCCATCGGCTCCGACTCCCACGGCCAGACGGAGGCCGGCCAGGCGTTGAACGCCAGCGTGTCCTCGTGGATCCGCCACACGTACTGATCGGTCCCCGTGACGAAGACGCTCTGGGAGATGACGTTGAAGCCGAAGTGGTTCCGGTCCCCGGTCCCGCAGTCCTTGAAGGCCCCGAGGTTCCCTGTGGGCGACTCGATGCGGACGACCTCATTGGCGTGTTGGTTGGTCGGCGCGTAGATGCTGTTGTTGAACTTCCCCGCGAAGAGCCCGCCCTCCACGTCGAACTTTCCGAGGTACCCGGCCAGGTTGAGCTGCCCGGTCCCGAGCCAGTTCACCGAGGCGCCCGGGGCAAGCCCGGTGGCCGTATCGCGCCGATACAATTGCCCGTCGCTGCGGACGAAGTAGAGGAGGGTATTGCCGGCGGACTGGTCGATGACGATGCGCCCGATGGAGCCACTCCCCGACAGAACGGCAGGGTTCGGCGCCCACCCGGCCCGCAGAACCAGCGTCGGCGGAGACGGCGTGTACTGCAGCCCGAGGATCGCGTCGGCTGTCGTGTCGGCGTCGGAGTCGAGGTCGACGGCCACGTAGAGGTTGTCCTGCGTCCCGGCCCCGATGACCGTGACGTGGTGGACCTTCTGGACCCCTTGGGCGTCCAGGTCGAGCGTGGTCAGGATGTCCAGGTCCCCGTCGCTGTCGGCGTCGTTCATATCATAGGCGACGAGTCGGATGTCGTGCCCGGCTTGGTTGACGTTCATGTTCTCCGCCACGAACATCACCGCGGGGGAGAAGGTGAACGACGCGATCGGCGTGGAGAACGAGTCGGGGTCGGCCACGATCCCCGCACCGGCGCGGTTCGTCCAGAGAGGCACGCCCTGGGGCTTGTTCCCCGTCCCGGTGACGAGCGGGCCGAGCTCGTCGGCGCCGACGTCGTAAGTGTTCGCCGGGGCGAAGTTGTTGTTCCAGCTCGCGTAGGGGCCTCCGCCGTCGGTGTCGTCCGGCCTCGCGTCGATCGGCCTCCGCGGATTTCCCCCGCCGGGGTCCTGGTCGGGCGTATTGAAGTCGAGTCCCCGGTCGAAGTCGGTCGCCACGGCGATCGACGGGGCCGCCGCGTAGTCGACGCACGTCGACCCGGGCTTCAGGTGAATGTCGTAGAGGCCGCTCCCGCCGGTGATCGGGTCCCAGTTCTGGAACTGGGGGTTGGCGTTCGCGTTGTTCGTCCCGGG
>CAZYRM010000027.1:275-51624 GCA_964649705.1 uncultured Planctomycetia bacterium | reverse complement strand
GATACTCAGGCGGAATACCCCCCGAATTGTGACATCGAATTCCGGAATCCTGGCTGGGGTCACAGAGGTCGCACAACGACAGAATCGCCGTAAGTGCTCTCCAGAACGGGAGGAATCGACCCGAGAGGACTTCGCTCAACCTGAGCGAGGGGCAAGGTCTCTACCAAGTGACTGAATCGATGGCTAAGGACCCGCCGGGCGTGCCCGGAGGGAATCGCATGATGGATGAGCGCTCGTACGAGACTCATCGTGCATTCCACTCCCTCGAGGCGGCCGTCGTGATGATCAATAAGGACATCTTCATGGATCTCGGTTGGCAGCACTTGGCGTACGACCAGTACGGCATCAAGGAAATCCGTGAAGCCCACGATCGCGGCGAGCTAACCGACGAGAGCCTGGGGGCCTGGGAAGACATCGACTCAGGCGACGGCCATCGCGTCGCAGCAGGGAATCTGACCCATCTCCTCCGCGAGCAGAGAGACATCGCACCGGCTGGGTACCTGCGCATCATCGAACTCGAGCGGGGATTCGCCGCACAGCTTTCCGCACAGGCGGGCAATCCGATTCCGGGCGGCATTCCGTTCCGCAGATCTCAGCCGACGGGCGATCTCACCGCCTTCGCCGACAGGTGGAAATGGATCGAGAACGACATCTTTGGGGTCTGGGCCTGGATGACACCCGCTGGACGGGAGCACTTCACCTCGATGAGCCTCGATGAACTCTCGCGCGAAGCACAGAAATGAAGTCGCTGATCCCGAATGCGGCCCTGGTGGTGTTCTTGATCGGGTGCTCCCCGAGCGGCACGCCGACACCCTCCCCGAGGAGCGGGGCGCCAGTCAACCTGGTCTGCGATGTTTCCTCGGACCACGCCCTCAGCCAACTCAATCCCCTCGGAACGAACGTAGGCGATCTTGTGAGCTACGAAGGAAGGGTCCACTTGACGCTGCGAACGGCCGAGGGGGTCGCAATCGATGACGCCGTCGCCCTGGTTATCGCGAAGAAGGCCGAGGGCATGATTGGGGCACTCCTCATTACGAGTAAGGCCTATACCGTCGACGAGATCGTCGCCGAGATCGACCGATTGATCGTCCTTTTCAAGCTAAACCGAAAGACACTCGATGATTGGGGCCGAGCCGCCAAGAACGATCCAGCACGCTGTGACTTGTTCTATACTATCGCAAACGACCGTACTCCCCGCGTCTCGATCGAGGTCAAGCGATCG
Organism: uncultured Planctomycetia bacterium; assembly: GCA_964649705.1. Classification (GTDB taxonomy): domain Bacteria; phylum Planctomycetota; class MHYJ01; order WSZJ01; family CAZYRM01; genus CAZYRM01. The sequence goes on along the minus strand of CAZYRM010000027.1, from coordinate 50,402 downwards.
CTGTCGAAAGACAGGCCATTCTGCTTCTTCCTGGACCTATCTTGGCGCGAGTGCGCACACTGCGGGGCGCGAGAGCCCAGCGCATCCTCACCGCGCTAACTGTAGTAGCCCGTATGGTCAAAATACTCGCCCCGGGGCGATCCGGGTAGTAGCTTCCGTCACCGACGAGAGTTAGAGCGGAGGTGACATGAAGAAGCTCGCCCAGATCCTCGCCTACGCAGCAGGCCTGATCACCCGCGAACTGCTGCTCCGGAACGAATACCTCGCCGCCGAGAACAAGATACTGAGGGGCCAGATCCCGGGGCGCCCCAACCTCTCCGACGAGGAGAAGCGGACCCTCGCCTGCATCGGGAAGCAGCTCGGACGGAAGCTGCTCGCGGAGGTCGCTTCGATCGTCAGCCCGGACACCATCTTCCGGTGGTACCGTGAGCTCGTCGCGAAGAAGTTCGACGGGTCCAAGAAGCGGCGCTCCGAGGGGCGCCCCGCCACCGACGAGGAGATCGAGAAGCTCGTGCTGAAGATCGCCCGCGAGAACCGCTCGTGGGGCTACCGCCGCATCGTGGGCGCCCTCGCCAACCTCGGACACGAAGTCAGCCATCAGACCGTCGGGAACATCCTTCAACGCCATGGCCTCGACCCCGCACCCAAGCGTGGCCACGGGACTACGTGGTCCGAGTTCCTCCGCACCCACCTCAACGTCATCGTCGCCACCGACTTCTTCACCGTCGAGGTCCTCTCCCTACGCGGCCTCGTCACGCACTACGTCCTCTTCTTCCTCCACCTCGGAACGCGCAGGGTCGAGATCGCCGGAATCACCCACTCTCCCGACGATCCCTACATGCGCCAGATCGCCCGGAGCGCCGCCGCGAACGACAAGTCCGTTCTCAAGGGGATGCGCTACCTCATCCATGACCGAGACACCAAGTTCACCAATGGCTTCAGGGCCATCATGAAGGAGGAGGGGGTCGAGTGCCTCGCCCTGCCCCCGCATTCGCCAAACCTCAACGCCTACGCTGAACGATTCGTTCGCAGCATCCGCGAAGAGTGCCTCGACAAGCTCCTCCTCCTGGGCTCAGGGATGCTTTGGCACGCCATGACGGAGTACGCGAAGTACTACCACGCCGAACGCAATCACCAGGGCCTGGACAACCGCATCATCGCCCCTCGCACAGAGGACCGCGTGGGCGAGGCGACCGGTCGGGTGCGACCCAGTGAACGACTTGGAGGCCTGCTCAGGTTCTATCACCGATCCGCTTGAAGGGTTCAGGGCCAGCAATGCCTACACTCCCCGCAACTGCTGCTCTTTTGGATTCCTGTTTCCATACGGGAACCTGTACGACCCATGACTGCAACTGAAGGGGCGATCCTGGGGATCGTCCAGGGCCTGACCGAGTTCCTGCCCGTCAGCTCTAAGGGGCACCTTGCGCTCGCGGGGGCCATCCTGGGGGTCGGGAAGCAGTCGCTCGTCTTCAAGATCGCCGTCCACTTCGGCACGCTCGTCAGCCTCCTCTGCTTCTACTGGCGGGACGTGCTGCGCCTCCTGAGCGCGACGCTCCGCGGGGCGCTGGCGCCGCGAGCCGCCTACGCGCGGGACGCCGAGTTCCGCACGGCCCTCCAGATCGTCATCGGCTGCATCCCTGTGGGGGTCTTCGGCGTGCTCTTCGAGGACCGCATCGAGGCGTGGCTCGACGACCCCCTCTACACCTGCGTCGGCCTCCTCTGCACGGCGTGCCTCCTCTTCTCCACGAGCGTCGCCGTCCTGCGCAACGAGACGACGCTCTCCGCCGGCCGCGCCCTCTGGGTCGGCTGCGCGCAGGTCCTCGCCCTCCTGCCCGGCGTCTCCCGCTCGGGGACGACGATCTCCGCGGGACTGTGGGGAGGCCTCCCGGGCCCCGTCGCGGGGCGGTTCAGCTTCCTCATGTCGATCCCCCTGATCCTGGGTGCGACCGTGCTCGAATCGCGAAAGCTCTTCACGCAACCCCCGTCGTGCGACGACTGGATCGCCATGTCGGTCGGTACGGTCTGCTCGTGCGTGACGGGGATCTTCGCCCTCTCGCTGCTCCTTGCGGTGCTCCGGACGCGGCGCTTCGCCTGGTTCGGGGCCTACTGCCTCGTCGTGGGCGGCTTCGGCCTCGCCTGGATCCTCTCCCACCCGTAGTCCTGGACAAGGCCAACCCGGAGGGGCCACGGTCGTTCCATGGGAAGCTCATTCAGGGAGGGATCCATGCGCCATCCGTTCGTCGTCCTCGGGATGGTCCTGCTCTTCGCGGCTACGGCGTCGCCCCAGGAGAAGGCAAAGGACCCCTCCGAGCGGATCGAGTTCAGCATCGACGGCATGGACCTCGACCGCGTGGTCAAGCTCGTCAGCGACGAGCTGCAGATCCGGATCCTCTACGACGAGAAGATCCTGAAGCGAAAGGTGAACTTGATCTCCCCGGTCGCCGTGAAGCGGAAGGACCTCCTCGCCGTGCTCCAGTCAATCCTGGAAATGCAGAACTTCACGATGGTGAAGTCCGGCCCGCCCGATGCGGAGCTGTGGAAGGTCGTCCCCTTCACGGCGCCGATCGCCAATCCCTCGAACAAGGGGAGCATCCCACTCGTGCTGTTGGAGCACCTGAACGACCTTCCGGACGGCGAGGGGCTCGCCACGCTCCTCGTGGCCCTGCGGAACGTCGACGCAAGGAGCGCCTTCATCGCGACGCAGGGGATGGTCAGCGACCCCCGGATGGTGCAGGCCATCGAGACGGCGAACGTCCTCCTCCTCACGGACACCGCCCAGAACCTCAGGCGGATCGGCGGGGTCATCGGGGTGATGGACCAGCCGTCCCCGGTGGAGGGGCAAGCGAGCGTCGCCGTGGAGACCTGGCTCTTCGAGGCGAGCGCGGCCGTCCTGGCCTCGCACGGGCTCCGCACCCCGGGGTCGAAGGAAGGGAAGCTCCTGTCGGAGGCGGACGCCGGCGCCCTCTGGTCCGACCTCGTCGCGGCGGCGGGCTCCCCCGACATCCGGGTGCTCCACCGGTGGAGCGGCCGGATCCTGGAGGGGGTCCCGATGCGCACCGACGCCTGGACGAAGTCCTTCCACGTCCGGATGTCAATCGTCCCTTCGCTCCCGCGCAACGCGGAGAAGCCCACGCCGGGGAAGGACGCCCCGGCCCCGCAGCCCGGCCCCTCCGAGGGCGAGGTCGCCCTCTCCGTCGGCCTCGACGTCTCTACGACCGGCGACGCCGGCGAGGTGAAGAACGAGGACCAGACGACGCTCGCGGCCACGGAGGGCGCCTGGCTCGTGTGGTCCCTGCAATCGGCCGCCCAGGACGGCACCGTTCGCCTCTTCTTCGCCAAGGCGTCGCGCTGACCGCGCGGCCATCCGCGGCCTTGACCCTCGCCCCATCGGCGGCTATGCTTGCCCCCCCGCCACCTGACCCTGATCGTGGGGCCTGCCGATGAGCCAGTACCGGATCGCGTGGCTGCCCGGAGACGGCGTGGGCAAGGAGGTCATGGAGGCGGCGAGGATCACCCTCGACGCCCTCAAGTTCGACGCCGAGTACCTCCACGGGGACATCGGCTGGGAGTTCTGGCGCAACGAGGGCGACGCCCTGCCGCAGCGCACGATCGACCTGGTCCGGCGCTGCCACGCCACCATGTTCGGCGCCATCACCTCGAAGCCCGCGAAGGCGGCCGACGAGGAGCTCGCCCCCGCCCTGAAGGGCAAGGGCCTGTCGTACCGCTCCCCGATCGTGCGGATGCGCCAGCTCTTCGACCTCTACATCTGCCTGCGCCCCTGCAAGGCCTACCCGGGAAACCCGCTGAACTACAAGGAAGGCATCGACATCGTCGTCTTCCGCGAGAACACCGAGGACCTGTACTCCGGCGTCGAGTTCGCCCCCGTCCCCGCGGAGCTGTCGCAGGCGCTGGCCAAGCACAGCAAGCCGTTCGCGCCCTTCAGCGGGCTCCCGGGCGACGCGTACGCCATCTCCTGCAAGGTGAACACGAGGCGGGGCTCGGAACGGATCGTCAAGACCGCCTTCGACTACGCCCGCTCGCACGGGCGGAAGAAGGTGAGCGTGATCCACAAGGCGAACGTCGTGAGGGCCTCCGACGGCCTCTTCCTGGAGGCCGCGAAGCGCGTCGCCGGGGAGTACCCCGACATCCAGTTCGACGAGGCCAACGTCGACGCCATCTGCATGTGGCTCCTGAAGAACCCCCTGAGCTACGAGGTCCTCGTCGCGCCGAACCTCTACGGCGACATCATCTCCGACCTGGCGGCGCAGCTCGTCGGCGGCCTGGGGTTCGGCTGCTCCGGCAACATCGGGGAGAAGACGGCCGTCTTCGAGCCCAGCCACGGATCCGCGCCGAAGTACACGGGCATGTACAAGGTCAACCCCCTCGCCACGATCCTCGCCGCCAAGATGATGCTCGACTGGCTGGGCGAGACCGAGAGGGCGAGGAGGCTCGAGGCCGCCGTCGCGAAGGTCATCGCGGACGCCCAGGTCCGGACGTACGACATGGGCGGAAAGAGCACGACCCTCGAGATGGGCGAGGCCGTCGCCCGCGCGCTGTAGGTGGCATCGATGCGGCGAGTCCTGCTCCACGAGGTCGGGCCGAGGGACGGGCTGCAGGCGGAGGATCGCGTCGTCCCCACGGCGACGAAGGAGGCGTGGGTCCGCCGGGTCCTCTCCTCGGGCGTCGACGTCGTCCAGGTCGGCTCGTTCGTGCACCCGGAGAAGGTGCCGCAGATGGCCGACACCGACGCGCTCTTCCGGAGCCTCGTCCCGGGTCGGAACGGCGGCGCCGTCCTCTCCGGCCTCGTGCTCAACGAGAAGGGGCTCGAACGGGCCCTGGCGTGCGGCGTGGAGCTCGTCTGCATGGGCGTCTCCGCGAGCGACACGCACAGCCGCAAGAACACGGGCATGGGGACCGAGGAGGCGACGCGCAGGATCGTCGCCACGGCCCGTCGCGCGGCCGAGGCGGGGAAGGCCGTCCAGGTCTCGGTCCAGTCCGCATTCGGCTGCGGGTTCGAGGGGCCCGTCGCTACGGAGCGCGTCCTGTCGATCGTCCGGCAGTACCTGGACGCGGGGTTCACTCGCATCGCGCTGGCGGACACGGCCGGCCACGCGTGGCCCGAGCAGGTGGAGCGGCTGTACGCGGAGGTGCTCGCCCTCTCGCCCGACATCGAGGCGGCCTGCCACTTCCACGACACCTACGGGGTGGGGATGGCGAACGTCTACGCAGCGCTCCGCGCGGGGGCGACGTCCTTCGAGTCCTCCTTTGCCGGCCTGGGAGGCTGCCCGTTCACGAAGGTCGCGGCGGGCAACGTCGCCACCGAGGACCTCGTCCACGCGCTCCAGAGGAACGGCGTCCGGAGAGACGTCTCGCTGCCCGTCCTCGTCGACGTCGCCCGGCAGGTCGCCTCGTTCTTCGGCCGCGAGATGCCGGGGCGCGTCTACAGGACGGGCCCGATCCCCTCACCGGAGGCAAGCAAGTGAGCGGCGGGATCCTCTCCGGCCTCCGCGTCCTCGACCTGACGAACGTGCTCTCGGGCCCGTACGCCACGCTGCACCTCGCGCTCCTGGGCGCCGAGGTGATCAAGATCGAGAACCCCGTCGACGGCGACCTGGCGCGCAAGCTGGGGAACGTCCCCAAGCTGAACAAGGAGCTCATGGGGACCAGCTTCCTGGCGCAGAACGCCAACAAGAAGTCGGTCACGCTGAACCTCAAGGCCCCGAGGGGCCGCGAGGTCTTCCTCAGGCTCGCGAAGACCGCTGACGTCGTCGTGGAGAACTTCCGCCCGGGCGTGATGACGCGGCTCGGAGTCGGCTGGGAGACCCTCCGCGAGGCGAACCCGCGCCTTGTGTACTGCGCCATCTCGGGGTTCGGACAGGATGGGCCGGACGCGGGCCGTCCCGCGTACGACCAGATCATCCAGGGTCTCTCGGGGACGATGGACGTCAACGGCGACGAGCGGCTCCACCCGCTCCGCTGCGGCTTCCCGGTCTGCGACACGGTCGGCGGGCTGACGGCGGCCTTCGCCCTCCTGGCGGCGCTCTACCACCGCGAGCGCACGGGCGAGGGCCAGGCGATCGACGTCGCGCTGCTCGACGCCATCATGCCGCACATGGGCTGGGTCGCCGCGAACCTCCTCATCGGCGGCCAGCCTCCCTCGCCGATGGGGAACGACAACTTCACCGCGGCGCCGTCGGGCACCTTCCGCACGCGGGACGGCCACATCAACATCGCCGCGAACAAGCAGGAGCAGTGGGAGGCCGTGACCGAGGTCCTGGGCGTCCCGGAGCTCGCGAACGACCCGAGGTTCGCCGAACGCGACACGCGGAAGAGGAACCGCAAGGAGCTGACGCCGCTCCTGGAGGCGCGCCTCGCGGAGCGCCCGACGCGGGAGTGGGTGGAGCGGCTCAACGCGCGCGAGGTCCCCTCGGGGGAGATCCTCGGGCTCGGCGACGCGCTCGGGCAGCCCCAGGTCGCGCACCGAGGGACCCTCGCGTCGCTCGACGTCCCGGGGATCGGCGCGGTCCCGCTGTTCAACCTGCCGTCGAAGTTCGGGGGCACGCCTGCGACGCTGGACGCGCCGCCGCCGCGCCTGGGCGCCCACACGAGGGAGGTCCTCGGCGCGCTGGGGATCGGGGAGGGCGAGCTCGAGTCCCTCAAGGAAGCGGGGGTGATCTGACATGGGCATGACCGTCGTGGAGAAGGTCCTGGCGCGCGCGGCCGGCGCGCGCTCCGTCCGTCCGGGGGACGTGGTGGAGCCGCGCGTCGACCTGGCGATGTCGCACGAGAACGCGGCGCTCGTGATCAACCAGTTCAGGGACATCTTCGAGGGGACGGGCCGGGAGGCGCGGCCGTGGGACCCCTCGCGGATCGCGATCATCTTCGACCACCGCGTGCCCGCGGAGTCTCCGAAGACGGCCACGAACCAGAAGCGGGTCCGCGAGTTCGTCGCCAAGCACGGGATCTCGCGATTCCACGACATCCGCGGCGACACGGGCGGGATCTGCCACCAGGTCCTCCCGGAGTACGGCTACGTGCGGCCGGGGAACGTGGTCGTCGGGACGGACTCCCACACGACGACCCACGGCGCGCTCGGGGCCTTCTCCTTCGGCGTCGGCGCGACGGAGATGGCGAGCATCTGGGCGCTCGGGTTCGCCGTGAACGTCGAGGTCCCCGCCACGATCCGCGTCCACGTCTCCGGGGAGTTCCGCCCGTTCGTCGGCGCGAAGGACCTGATCCTCCACCTGGTCGGCCACCTGACGGCGGAGGGGGCCAACTTCCGCGTCATCGAGTTCCACGGGCCGGCCATCGAGAGGATGTCGACGTCGGGGCGCCTCGCGCTCTGCAACATGTCCGTGGAGGCGGGGGCGACATCGGGCATCGTGCCCGCGGACTCCGAGACCGCGAGGTACCTCCGCGAGGAGGCCGGCGTGACCGACCCCCTCGACGCGGTCGCGCCGGACCCGGACGCCTCCTACGTGCGGACGGTCGCGATCGACGTCTCCTCCCTCGACCCGCAGGTCTCCTGCCCGCACGCCGTCGACAACGTGAAGGCGGTCGGCGCGGTCGCGGGCACCAGGGTCCACCAGGTCGTGATCGGCTCCTGCACGAACGGACGCCTGGACGACCTGGAGGTCGCCGCGGGGATCGTGCGGGGGAGGAAGGTCGCGCAGGGGACGCGCCTCCTCGTCTTCCCCGCCAGCGCGCGAATCTTCCAGCAGGCGCTGGCGAGGGGGCTCGTGGCGGACCTGATGGCCGCGGGGGCGGTCGTCATGAACTCCGGGTGCGGCCCGTGCCTGGGCGTGCACGAGGGGGCGCTGGGCGACGGCGAGGTCGCCCTCTCCACGACGAACCGCAACTTCAAGGGACGGATGGGAAACCCGGACTCGGAGGTGTACCTCTGCTCGCCCGCCGTGGCCGCGGCCTCGGCGATCCAGGGCGTCATCACGGACCCGACGAACGGGGGGAGGTAGCATGCCGAAGGTGATCTACAAGACGGGCGACGACGTCTCGACGGACGCCATCTACCCGGGGCGGTACATGGCGACGGTCCTCCCGTCCGAGACGCCGCAGTACGCCTTCGCAAACGACGTGGAGTTCAACAGGCGCCTCCACGCCCGAGAGTTCCCGCCCGGGTCGGTCCTCGTGGGCGGAAGAAACTTCGGGTGCGGGTCGTCGCGCGAGCAGGCCGCCTCGACGCTGAAGGGGTACGACCTCGTGATCGTGGCGGAGGGGGTGGCGCGGATCTTCCTCCAGAACGCCATCAACCTCGGGCTTCGGGTCGTGACGGTCCCGGGCCTCCAGGCAAGCGTGGGCGACGAGATCGAGCTGACCGGGGACAAGGCGGTCAACCGCACGACGGGGAGGTCCTTCGACGTGGCGCCGCTCCCGAAGGCGCGCCAGGCGATCATCGACGCCGGCGGCCTGATCCCCTACACACGGCGGCGGCTGGCTACCCTCCCGTAGCCGCGGCGGCGATGGGCCGCACTTGACGCTGTTGTGGGCAGCCCGTAGAGTGCCGCGACGCCTCTTCCTCTCCTCTGGGTGGACGACTCCATGTCACGACTCGGGCTCGCATTCCGCGCCTTCATGCGCGTCTTTCGCGACCCCGCCTTCGCGGAGCAGGTCGATCGCCTCGCCCAGGGTGAGGCGCCGCCCGCCTCGCCGAGGCAGTCGACGCGAAGCGACGCGCTCACGCTCCTCTCCGTCCTGCAGCGGGAGGCGCGCCTTGTGGACTTCCTGCAGGAGTCCATCTCCGGGTACGACGACGCCCAGATCGGCGCCGCGGCCCGCGACGTCCACCGCGACTGCGCCGCCGCGCTGGAACGCATCTTCGCGCTCCGCCCCGTCGATGCGCGTGCCGAGGGAGCCGAGGTCGAGGTCCCCGCCGGGTTTGACGCCTCGCGGATCCGCCTGAGCGGGAACGTGACGGGCTCCCCTCCGTTCCGTGGGAAGCTCCGCCACGCCGGCTGGGAGGCGACGCGGTGCCAGGTCCCCGAGTGGAGCGGCCCCGAGGACGCGGCTCGCCTGGAAAAGCCGGCTTGCTGGATCGTCGCGCCGTCCGAGGTGGAGGTCTGACCATGGGAGCGCGCTTCTCCGTAGGCATCGACCTCGGGACGACCAACAGCGTGATCGCCTGCGTGCCGCTGGACCAGGAGCGGGCGAAGGTCGAGCTCGTGCCGATCCCGCAGCTCACGGCCCCGTCCACGGTCGAGGCGCGCGACCTCCTGCCGTCGTTCCTCTACCTGGGAACGGAGGCGGAGGCGGCCGCGGGGCACTTCGACGCCGTCGGGAAGAAGAAGGCCGCCCACGCCGTCGGCGCGTTCGCGCAGAGGCAGGCGGCGGACGTCCCGGCGAGGACGATCGCCTCCGCGAAGAGCTGGCTCTGCAACACCCTGGTCGACCGACGCCAGCCCATCCTCCCGTGGGGCGCCCCCGCGGAGGTGCCGAAGATGTCCCCCGTGGAGGCCTCCCGCCACTACCTGGAGCACCTCGCGAGCGCCTGGAAGTCGGCGAACCCGAAGGCGCCGCTCGCGCAGCAGGAGGTCGTGCTGACGCTGCCGGCGTCGTTCGACGCGAGCGCGCGCGAGCTGACGCGGGAGGCCGCGATCGAGGCCGGGCTGCCCGAGGGCGTCGTCCTGCTCGAGGAGCCCCAGGCGGCGCTCTACGCCTGGCTCGCGGAGATGGGGGACGGGTGGCGGAAGCACCTGAAGCTCGGCGATCGGCTGCTCGTGTGCGACGTCGGTGGAGGGACCACCGACCTGACGCTGATCGACGTCGCCGAGGAAGACGGTCAGCTCATGCTGAAGCGCGTCGCCGTGGGGAACCACACGCTGATCGGCGGGGACAACATGGACCTCGCGACGGCGCACTTCGCCGCGGCGGCCTTCGCGAAGAAGGGCGTCTCGCTCGACCCGTGGCAGTCCGTGGCGCTCTGGCACTCCTGCCGGGTCGCGAAGGAGGCGATGCTCGCCGAGGGCGGGCCCGCGAAGCACGCGGTGACCGTCCTGGGGCGCGGGTCGAAGATGATCGGAGGGACGGTCTCGGTCGAGCTGGAGCGCGACACGATCGCGAAGCTCCTCCTGGACGGCTTCTTCCCCGCCTGCGCGCTCGGGGACGCGCCCGAGCGGAGGCGCGTGCCCGGGTTCAAGGAGATCGGCCTGCCGTTCGAGACCGACACGGCGATCACGCGGCACATCGCGGCGTTCCTGACCGCTCAGGGCGGCGAGAAGGGCCCCACGAGGCCGACGCACGTGCTGTTCAACGGAGGCGTCTTCAAGGCCGCGGCGCTCAGGGAACGGCTGCTGGAGGTGATCGGCGGCTGGTTCGAGGGGCGCAAGGCCCTGAAGGTGCTCGAGGGGGTTAACGACCTCGACTTCTCGGTCGCGAAGGGGGCGGCGTACTACGGCGCGGTGAAGAAGGGGAGGGGGGTGCGGATCCGCGGGGGGACGGCGCGGTCGTACTACGTGGGCATCGAGACGTCGGGACCCGCGATCCCAGGCGCGGTGCGGCCCGTCCGCGCGCTGTGCGTGGTGCCGTTCGGCATGGAGGAGGGGACGGAGGCGGACGTCCCAGGAGACGAGATCGGGCTGGCGGTGGGGGAGCCGGCGCACTTCCGGTTCTTCAGCTCCGCGGTTCGGAAGACGGACGCGGCGGGGGCGCTTCTCTCGGCCTGGAAGGAGGAGGAGCTGTCCGAGACCGACTCGATGGAGGCTCGGCTCCCGCGCGCGAAGGGGCGGAAGGAGGACTACGTCCCGGTCCGCTTCCACGTGCGCATCTCGGAGCTCGGGGTGCTGGAGCTCTCGTGCGTGGGCACGGCCTCCGGCGAGCGCTGGAAGCTCGAATTCAGCGTGCGGCGCGACGCCGAGCAGGCGTGAACTCTTCACGCCGCCCAATGGGCCGCAAGCACGGAGAAGCCACGTTCAGCGATGGCGTGCCAACACGGGCTTGCGGTTCCTCCCCTGCGAGAACTATGATGGGTTCACCATGAAGGGCACACGAACTCGGAAGAGGGAACCTGTCTCGCACGAGCTGGCGATCCTCAGCAGGCTCTTCGAGTCGAATCAGAGAACCATGCCGCGCACGGCCGCACGTGCCCTCCTCGCGTTTCGATTCGGGCCGGACGACGTGAGACGGATGAACGAGCTCGCAGAACGCGCCCGCCAGGGTCAACTGTCCCGCGACCAACGCGAGGAGATTACCAGCTACGAGCGAATCGGCCACCTGCTGGCCCTGCTTCAATGTCGGGCGCGCCAGAGCATGGGGAACAAGGCTCCTCGCAGGGGTCGATGAAATCCGCCCTCGAGGCGCTCGTGTGGAGACGCGCCCACACGCTCTGCGAGTACTGTCGCATCCCGCAGGAGTTCGATCTCCTGCCCTTCCAGGTGGACCACATCATCGCGCGAGTTCACGGGGGAGCCTCGTCGTGGGACAACCTGGCACTCGCCTGCTTCGCCTGCAACAACCACAAGGGCACCAACCTGGCTGGGCGAGACTCGGAGACCGGCAAGATCGTCCGCCTGTTCCATCCGCGACGGCACTCCTGGAAGACGCACTTCCGTCGAGAGGGGCCGCGGATTGTGGGTAGGACGCCCATCGGGCGCGCCACCGTCGCGGTCCTCGCGTTCAATCTACTGCACCGCGTCGCGTTCCGCGCATGGCTCCTGGACGCCGGCCTCATCTCGGGATCATGACATCGGAACTTCAAGGTGAATCCAGGCGGTGGATGCCAGGACGTCTGGATCCTCGAGGTCGAGACTCCAGGGAACCCGGCCCCCGCGCCGGATACCTGTTGGTCGAAGCCGTCATCGGGACCCGTGGCGATCTCTCACCGTTCTCCCTACACTGTCCGGCGTGACCGATTCACCCGATGAATGACCCCCCTCCCCGCTACTGTGTCGGAATCGACCTCGGCACGACGAACTCCGCGGTGTCGTACGTCGACTCGACGGTACAACTGGGGGTCTCTTGTCCATTCGGCCTCGAGGCGTCAACTGTCAGACCTGCGTCCCTCGTGCCCCGCTCGAGCCTCCGTCTGCGGCCCCTCGCCGCGGGCGAAACCCGATCCGGTCCTTCGGAGGATCGGGCGGCGGCTCCATCAACCGCCGGATGGCGCCGTGCTCGGTGAAGGCGTAGGGCAAGTGGCGCGCCCCGCCGCGTCCTTTCTTTGAGGTCGCAATTCGCGACTTCAAAGCAGCGGCCTCCTTGACTGCAGACCGTGGGCCCCACCGAGCTCCTGGAACCCGTCGCAGACTGCGACCGGTCCTTCCATCTCTCGTACGGGAGATCGAGGCGGGATACCCGTCGAGTTCTGACGCGACTCGCGGCAGTTCAACCCGCCACCCGCGGCCATCTGCGGCGGGATCGAACAAGCGGATGTTGATCGCGAACTTCCGGGCCCCCTCCAAACGAAGTACCTGCTGAGGAGCGGATTGAAACGAATTGCCTCGCGAATCGCACGTTTCACCCATCTCCCCCATGTGAGCACCATTACCGGGGGCGTGATTTGACGATGACCACGTCGCGAATGGTACGCCCCCGCTTGAGCGTCGCATGCATCAACGAACTGACGGTACGTACCGGTTCACCAAGTCCCACACCCTGCGAAAACGGAGGTTTCGCGGAGGCCGCTGGGCGCCAGGCCACCCCCCCGATCGCAGGTGCCGGACTGCGATACCCAGGCCGCGATCGTCACTCACGAGACACACCTCTCGCGAAGCGCGGGCCTCGGCGATTCGCCAAGCCTCGGCCAGGACGACCGAATCATTTCCATCAAGGAGCTTGGCCCCCGCTTGGGCCGTCGACGGACGCCCGCTGGGCGGCAAGCTCGAGGTGGAAGCGTACGGAGGTGAACCCGGCCCCCGCAAGTGGGAGACCACGACCTGGGGCAACTGCAAGCCGGTCAAATGCACCGCGCGCCGATAGTCCACGCCGTCGTCGCCCCAGCGGATGTTGCCCGAGCACTCGATCGCAAGAAGGATCTGGTCCAGTACCGCCCGGCGGATCCTGTACCACTGGCAGTATCGTGCGTAGTCAGCGACATCGATCGCCTTGTGCAGGAAGGCGCCGAGGAGTTCGGCCCACATCGGAATGGGAATCACGATCTCCTGCTTGTCGTCCTCGCAGAATCGTGCGCAAGCAGTGAGCTTGCGCTCGAAGCTCTGGCGTTGCACCTCGTCCGTGATCCACGTGCCGCCCCTCATCCCGCTCAGGTGGCCGGCCCAGTTGAACAGGACGTTCGTGTCGACGACATTCAGCGGAGTCTCCATGTTCGGGCTCATGCCTCTTTCTCGCCCGGGCCAGCGGACCCCTCTTCGTCCTCCAGGTCTTGCTGCTGCCCGTGCCCCATGGCCGCCAGCACGTCGTCTGGGACTTCCAGTTGCAGGCGACGGAGGTCGTCAGGACGGGCGATGAGAATCTCCCGCCGGCCGTAGAGGCGGGCGGCCTGCCGAACGGCCTCGGCCAGTCGCACGTCAGCGCCCTCGGCCCCGATCTCGATCAGGCGGAACGGGCGCATGTTCACGAGGGCGAGGATCGCCGGCCTGGCCCCTTCGTCACCCACGCAGCCCAGGACCGCATGGGGACCCCCTCGCCGCTCGCAGAGCGACTGTACGGCCGCGAGCGTCCCCGGACGGGTATCGAAGCGGTCCGCGATCGCCACGATGGCGCCAAACTCGCCCCCAACCCTCTCCACCCGCGCGGCGGCATCGCGCAGGTCCGAGGCGACCTCCACGTCCCATCCCTCCAAGGCCCCGCGAACCATCGTTTCCAGGCGGGCCGAGGAGAACTGCATCGACGCGCCCTCCACGACGATCAAGGCCCGACGCGGCGGCGGAACGGGTTCGATCGGGTCCGAAGGCTCTTGCGGATCCGCGCTTGCCTGCCGAACCGCTTCTACCAAGCGACCGATCGCGTCTTCGTCGTTCTTGTGGATGTACGCAGCTACCTGGAAGTTCGCCGACGCGAACCAGTGGCGCACCTCGCCCCGCGCACTGAAGATCACTACGGGACACGAGCGGTCGAGCCCCTTGAGGAAGCGCCCCACGTCGCCACCATCGCCTTCCTGCACATCCTCGACGCGGCTCATGTCGATGTCCAGCACGTAGACGCGACGATACCGCCTGTAGAACTCGTTCATCGCCTCCGACATCCGTTCGACCGTTACTACGTCGAACCCCTCTTGCCGGAGTCGCTGAATCGCGAGACGCACGATGTCCGCCGTCTCCGTCTCATCATCCATGAGGAGTACGGTCTTGCTGAGGTCTTTCATGAGAACACTCCTGTCGGCGATGGACACCGTCGCATCAGCCCTTGATCAGATGGATGCAGAACTCGGTTCCCCCATCGGGCTGGGGCTCGACCAGGGTCAGTGTGCCGTCCTGAAGTTCGATGGCCTCCCGAGCCTGAGGCAGCCCCAGGCCGACGTTTTCCTGAACTCCCTTCTCGGAGACATACGGAACGAACGGATCCGGCAGACCGGCCGAGATCCCGCCCGCCCAATCACGAACCAGGATACGCTTGTCCTCATAGCGGAGGACGAGGTGCACCGGCGGATCGTGAGGGGAGAGTCCTCGCCGCTGATAGGCCTCGCTGCTGTTCCGCAGCAAGTTCTGGAGCGCCACCCTGAGGTAGCTCTCCTCCATGGTCCACTGCCCCGGGACCCCTTCGAGCGAGAGGCAACTGGCCGGCAGCCGCTCCTCCTCCAAGGCGAGGCGGCAGACTTCCGCGGGGTCTCGTACCACCCAGGCGGCCCTTGCAGGGACAACCTTCTGGACCAGCTTCATGATCGACAGCATGTGCGCGAGGTTCCGATCGAGGATCGCGACCATCTCGCGCACGTCTATCGGCAGGTCCGATCGTCGTCGAAGGGCATCGAGCGTCCCGCGGACGCCCCCCCACCGGCTCTCCGTGTCGTGGCCGAAGCGCCGAATCTGCAGCACGACACCGCTCCTCTGTCGGATCACTTCTATCATGCTTTGGGCCGGGCGGTTGCCCGGATCCTCGTGCAGACTCGCCTCCAGCAGTCGGATTGCCCTTACCGTACGAGCGTCCAGTTCGCTGACGGACTGGAAGTACACCACGTCTGCCAGTCGATTTCGGACCGCAACGCGCGAACGAGCGAGAGAGGGGTTTCCTGAGGTCAGTTCCAGGTACAACTCTCCGAGATCGATGGCGATCGTGACCCGGTCAGCGAGTTCGAAATCGGAGGCCACGGCTTCAAAGGAGGATTGCAGCGACTGCAAGAAGATCGGCTGAAACCGTGGGTGGACCCGCTCCCAGGCATCGGCCGCCGATCGCCGCGGGCTCTGCGCACGCAAGATCGCGAGAGTGAGGACGTCGCGAACCATGTCGCCGGCCGGGTCCTTCGGCCAGGGCGCCTCCCCGCACGTGTCGATCGCCACGGCGTGTTCGCGCAGGAGGTCGAGGTAGCGCTCGAAGTGTCCCTGGATCTCAGCCCACTCCGGCGTTCGACCTATGCCAGATTCCCCCGTCCCTGATCGCTCCTCAATGGCCCTCAAGCAGGACACGATCCGCGCGCGCAGGGCCGCCTCGCTCTTCCGGTCGATTCCCTGAGTCGCGAGGAACTCCCGGAAGAGGGGCAGAGCCTGCTCATATTGCTCGGCCCGATAGAGCGGCAGAGCCTCGGCCTCGTAGCGCGGCAGGGTCCGGATGGAGACGGAGTGACCTGAGTCCGCCACGATCATGCCTTCCTGAAGTAGAAACGATCGGCTGGCATCACTTCCACGGCCTTCGGTGGGTCGTCTCCGAGCCAGACCATGCGGAGCTTGAGGCCGCGACGGGCGCACGCATCCCCCAGGGCGCGTCCCATCGACACCCGCCCGTCCGCGACGAGCACGGCCTCCTCCGTTGCGCCCATTCCGGCGGCGAGCGAGTTCTGGGCAAGCACTTGCAGGTCCGTCGCTGGCCTGTAGGGAATCAACTCGAAGCGGAATTGGCCCCGGAGGAGAGTATGGAACGGGTTCTGGGCCATGTCGGCCGTTTCCTCAACGAAGCAGAGCCGAGGGGTGAGGCTGTATCGCCCCTGAAACTCTGCCACCAACCTACGATAGTCCAAGCCAACCCCGTGCGGCAACCAGAGGTTGGCGACGACAAGGAGCGCGGCAGGCGGACGATCCGCCCGTTCCATGCTGACCCGGGGCCTCGACGTCGGGTGCCAGGTGCCAGCGCCGGGGGCAATCACCGGTGGTGCGGAGGCTCTGTCACCGCAGGAGTTCGAGTCGGGCACCACGAACGCCCCGTTCGGATGAATCTGAGCCCCCTCTTCGCTTCGCTCCCTGCACCCGCGCGCACTCGGCATCGCGGCCGACGTACCGGCGGCCGTAGGCGTCGACGTTGGTGCTCTTCCCGCGCCGGTGCCGGCGGAAGGCACAGCGGTCCCCCCGCTCGCAATGAACTGGATGGCTTCTCCGCAGTTGTCAAATCGGCGGGCGGGGTCGGGCGCGAGGCACAGAAGCAGGAGCCGCCGCCAGAGGTCAGGGAGCATGAGGCCCCCGATCGTCCGATCGAGGTCGTATGGCGACAGGGGGGATGCATCGAGCTTCACGCCGAGGGCCTCGAGCAGGAGGCGCCCGATCGCATAAACGTCCGTTCTCGGGGAGAGCCACCCCTTCTCGGCAAAGCACTCGGGGGCCGCGTGGCGGCGATCCGGGTGAAGACCTGGCGCGAGTTCGTTGAACCCCTCGAAGCCTCTCATGGGGCGGAGCGTCTCGAATCCGGAGATGTACTGCTTGTACGTCACCGTGTTCCGCAGGAGCGAGCACAAGGGGATCTGGCGGATGACGGAACCGCTGCGATGCAGCTCGCGCAGAACGCGGGCGACGTGATGAAACAAGCGCGACAGAAGGAAGAGCCGATCCTCCTCTTGATCCCTGACGCCGGGCTTCGGTGTCGACAGCACCTGTTCGGGCATGCCTGGGGGCAACGCATAGACCAAGGCGGGCTCCCCCACCCGAAGGCCTTCTGGCATGGTGTCATGCCTGTTCTCGAAGCGGAAGTAATCGACAGCCTCGGGGAAGAACCCCAGGTTCCCCCCCAGGGACCGCGCCATGTTTTCGAATTCTCCCCGCAGGACGGGCACGTCCCACCTGCGTCTGCCCACGTCGTATCCATCGTAGTTCAGGACCACGAGGAACAGATCGCGAACGAGGTCAGGACGGAGATCCCTCACCCGCCAGGTGCGCGTGCCAACGATGCCACGGCCCGGCGCGGGGCCGAGGATCCGCCACCGGTGCTCCCGATGCTCATCCTGCAGGACCTCGTCGCATTCGAAGTGCATGGTCAGGGGCGCTCCATTCGCAGGGGAAGGTGATGGGCCGCGTCGATGGCGGCCGTGAGGCTGCGGAAACGCTCCTCTGGCTTCCTCTCGAGGGCCCTGCTCAGCCACACCTTCCACTCCCCCGGAACCTCGAGACGCTCCGTTCGGTAGTCCCCCTCTCCATTGGCGTCGATCGGCGCGGAGCCGCGAAGCACGTGCAGCACCGTCGCGCCCAACGAGAAGACATCGGCCACCGGCTTGACTGCATCCTGCGGCAGCGTGCCGTCGAACATCTCCGGGGCGCCGTAGTACTGCGTGGTCACCCGGGCATTCCAGACCTGGTTCCCGCAGACCGTCGCGAAGCCGCCGAAGTCGACCAGCACCACGGTGCCTTCCGAGGTCCAAATCACGTTGTCGGGCTTGAGGTCCTGATAGACGAAGCGAATCGGGCGGTCCCCGTTCGCGACCGGGCGATGGAATTCGTTCAGGATCCTGCCCACCTGGAGGATGACCTGCTTGGCGTTGCCGAGGAGCTTGTTGCGGAACCGCGGGTCGAGGCAGGCCTGCGACAGGGGAACGCCGGATACGTAGCTCATCACCAAGTGCCCCTCCGCGCCGTACTTCGACTCGTCGAGCTCGAAGGTCGTCCCGTTCTCCATCCGATGGGGTCCGCGGATCTGGGGGCTGGGGGCGATGACCCAGTCGATGGCCGTGGGGACTCCGGGGATTCCACGGTCGGCCGCATGGAGCAACATGTCGCGCTCCCGTTTCAGGCGCTCCCGCCCCTCCTTGATCTGCCGCGACGCATCGGCGTCCCTCGGGTTGCGGAAGGCCTGCCCGTCGTACCGGTTGACCTTGATGAGGACGCGCTTCCCGAAGACCCGTTCGTCGCATGCGATGAAGATCACGCCCTGCCCGCCGGCCGCCAGCAGTCCGTCGACGCGGTATCGGCAGCCGAGAAACTGCAGGATGCGGCACTCCGAGCCTTCGTGGGACATGACGGCGATGTCGCGTCCCAGTCCGGCATCGTAGCGCTTCTGATAGAGCGGCATCATGGCGCGACCCCTTCTCTCAGGTGCAGTTCGAGACCGCCGGGAACGAGCACCACCTCCTCGGGTGCCCAGAAGTGCTTTGCCCCGCACGGCAGCTCGCGCTCCGTGCACCCTGGGGCGCGGAGACGCAGCCGGTTCTTCGCCCCCCGAGACACGAGCACGAGTCGGTTGTCGCTCCAGTACACCTCCGCCTGGAGACTCGAGCAGAGCTTCTCGTCTCCGGCCCGTTCGAACACCCCGCTCAAGTCAAGCCCCAGCGGCCCCTGCTTCGCCGAGTAGCGCCCGATCGTCAGGGTCCGCTCGACCTCGACCTCTCGCCGGAGCTTCCGGATCCACTTCCGTCCGCGCCTCACTTCGACCCAGCATCGCCGGGGCCCGTCGACATGGGCGATCGCCGCACCCGACGCCCTGTCCGTCCAGTGGCGCGAGGGCACGACCCCGCTTCCGGGGGGGCGCTTCGCGGCCTTTCGTGGCGGGTCGAGGGTCATGTCGCCTTCGAAGGACGGGGCGTTCCGGATCGCGTAGTGGACCTCCACGCGCCGTCCGGCGTTGGACGGGGCGACCGTAAGGCGGGCGTGACGGGCGTCCAACGGATCCACCTCGATCGACCCTACATCGTCCGCGCACGTCCAGCGGACCTGGGGGCGTTCGCCGTCGTCCACCTCGATCGGCAGAAACAGCTCCATGTCGCCCCCGTCGCGCGAGACGCGCGCTTCGGGTTCGCGGCCATGCTGCCACTTCCACCCCATGGTCGCCTCCTACCTGGACCGGCGCAGCGCCGGATCGGGGCCGTCATTCCCCTGGATGTACCCGTCCTGCGTCGCCGTCGACGTGCGGCGGAACAGGCGATTCAGGTCGTCCTGAGAGAGGTTGTGATCGCGCTGCAGCTTGTCCGCGAGACGACGATAGTCGCCCACCTTCGCGTTCAGCCCGTTCCTCTCCGCGATGTGCAGCATCGCGCCGAGGATCTTGACCCTGTCCTCCCACTGGGACGGCCTGGTGCTCTTGAAGTCCGCCTCCAGGTGCGCGAGGCGCACCTCCTCGTACAGGCGACGAACCGAGCCGTCGCACTCGCGACTCGCGTCGTCGTCGACGACGTGGACCTGGACCGAGGTCTCCTGGAATCCCGGCTGTCCCCCCAGGACGGGGATCCGGTAGTCCACGCGGCACTGGCACATCGTGGCTGCGGAGCCTCTCTGAGGAAGGTCCAGCCGCGCCGCGAGGAGGAAGATGTGCTGGTGGTGCTGGGAGAGGGAACCGACGTTGAACATCTGATCGAGGCTGCCGTCGGGATTGGGCCTCGGCGCCGGCACCCAGCGCACCTCGGGGGTGTACTGGAACAGCTCCACATCCCGCAGGCCGGGCGGGAGGTGGAGCCGCAGCATCACGTTCTGGATCAGCGATCTCTGCGCCGCCTGGAGCAGCTCCCGAAATGCGGCGACCCCGGCGTCCGGCGTGTCCAGGAGCTTCGTGCGGCCGTTGGAGGGCCCGGACAGTTGCTGCATCGCGTCGAACGCGAAATCGCCCCCGACGCCGAGGCAGTCGACGGTCACGCCTTCCTTCGCCAGCTCCGCGTTCAGGGCGAGGGCCTTCTCGAAGCTCCCCTGAACCGTGTCCTGCCCATCGGTAAGGAAGATGATCTTCCGGCTGCTCTGCTTCTGTTGCCTGCTCCTGGCCCACATCCGCGCGCGCGTGAACGCGGCGCCGAAATTCGTCTGGCCGCTGAAACTGGGGTCGTCGATCCGCTCGATCGCCGCCTGGATCGCCCTGGGGTCGGACAGGTCCTCGGCGACCAGGTGTTCCTGGGTCGCGAAGAACGCGACGGTTACGCGGTCCTGCGCGCCGAGAGCCGTTGCCATCTTGCATGCGGCCTGTTTGACCCCCTCGCGCTTGGTGATGGCAGGGAGGCCGATCGAGAACGGCTCGTTCATCGAACCGCTCGAATCCAAGAGCAGGAGGATGTCGCACGCGGTGACCGGGTGCTCCCGCGCGAACTGGTCCGAGCGCTGGAGGATCAGGCGAACGAGCGCCTGATGATTCGCGGCGCCCCGGGGCAGGTAGTCCTCGCCCAGCTCCGCCAGCAGTGCAAGTTCCTCCGCCATGATGTCGCTCTCCCTACCAGACGAAGCCCGGTCAGCGTCGAGGACGACTCTCCTTGCTGTCGCCCCGCGCCGGCGCCCCTGCCGGGGGAGCCAGGAACTGGACCACCTGCGCGGTGATGTTGTCGTCGCTCCTCTGGTCCTCGGCCAGGCGAACCAGACGATGCGCCAACTGCCGCGCCGACTCCCTCTTCTCGATTCCCGCGCCTGCCGCGGCGGCAAGGAGCTGCGCGCGCGCGAACCCGTCGTTCGCGTCGAGGCACTCGGAAAGCCCGTCCGAGGCCAGGACGAGCAGGTCTCCAGGCTCGAAACGCTGGAGCAAGAAGCCGGGCTCCGGCGTCCGCGGTTCGTACCGCCCCTTCGCCTCGTTCCAGACCCCCTGACCGATGACGGAGGTCAGTCTCCGTCCCTCCTCGTCGTCCAGATCGAGCACCCGACCTGGGCCGTCCTTGAGCGTGCGCGCCGTCATGGAGTTTGGCACCGTCAGGAGGACCATCCGTCTCGTGCGTCGGACGAAGCGCCACGCCGTGGAGTCGCCAACGGAGCCGATCAGTGCGGCATTGCGCGCGACGATCGCCAGCACCAGGGTCGACTTCATCGGGTGCTTGATCTGCGTGGGGCTCAACGAGTCCTTCGCCGCCCGGCGGGTCCACTCCTCCACGACGGCCGAGTTGGCCTCCTTGACGAAGTTCCGAATCCAGGCCTCGGCACCCGCCGTATCGGCGTCCGGGGCGGGGATGGCCCCCGCACGGATCGCGTCCTGGAACTCCCGCTCGACGATCCCGGCCGCGTCCATACCCCTACCGAGGTCGGCGGTGCTTACCCCATCGGCCACGCCGAGCGCGGTTCCGCCCTTGCTGGCGATCGGCATCACGAGTCGGACGTCTTCGTTGAGGCCGTGCTTTTTCACCCCAGGTACGCTGTATCCGTCGTGCGCGATCGTCACGGCGGCGGGGCTCGGGCCCGAATCCTCGACGACGGCCAGGACCTCTTCCAGGAGTCGGCGGCAGGCCCCTTCCCCGGCCGGTCGCACGACGGGAGCCGTGAAGACGTCGTAAAAGAGATAGGGCAGCTCCGGCGACAGGGTGGGGACGCGGGCGCGCAGGAACTCCAGGTGCGTCCTCAGCGAGGGGAGGTCGCTCTCCTCCACGGAGACGAAGAGGCGCAGGAGCGTGAGCGCGAAGCTCCAGCGGAGCGCGGCGCCGTGGTCCAGGTCGGCGGGGAAGGGGTTCTCCAGGAGCTGCGGGTGCATGAAGCGTCGCTCGTCCCGCTGTTGAGTCGCCAGGGACTGCGCCGTCGTCTGGCGAAGGTAGCGGCGGAGCACGGCCCAATCGACGAGCACGGAGCCGTCGTGGCCGACGGCCCAATGGCGGGGTGAATAGACCAGGAGCTGGAACGGGGATCGAGCCAGGACGTCCAGCGACATCGCGAACGTCTCCAGGGTGGACCGGATCTCGGAAAGACCCGAACAGCCGACCCCCGCCCGTTGACGCAGCCAGGCGTCGAGGCGCAACGGGCGGGGGTCGCCGTCGCACGCCGCCGGACTGGCAAGCCCGAGGCTGGCGAGTTCGGCGGGCACGTCGAAGTGGCGGCTCAGGAGCGCCTGTACTTCCAGGTCCAGATCCCTTGCCACCGCCTCAGGTGCGGAGGAGAAGATCTCCTCGCGCAGCCTGCGAGCTTCCCCAAGGCGGTCGAAGGCGTTCATGCGAGTTCCCCAGAAGGGCCCCACGACGCGTGGCAGGCGGCGTTCTCGTGAGTGTGCGTCGCCTTCAGGAACAGGTACGCCGTGACCTGGTGGCTCTGACAGGCGGATTCCTGGCGTGGCGGTCGCCCCGTGGTGGGTCTGCTCCCGCCATCGAGGAGGCGGCGACTCCCGCGCGTCGCACTCCTGCGGCTGTTCGCCATCGGTGCGATGCTGGCCGGGGATGCTATCGAGTCGGCGATGTCCCTGTCAATGTGTCAGGCTGAGGTTTCCTACGACCAGCCGGTTCGGATCAGCCACCGTACCTGACGCCGACGGCCACCAGGAGGAGGGAGGTCGCGAGCCATAGGGTCGCCCAGAACCAGTACGGCAATCCGAGGAGGTCCGCGACCTTCTGAGCGTCCGTGAGCATGGGGCGACCACCGACGACGACGGCACCCCGGCCGAACAACTCACGGACCGAGGTGACGGCGTTGAGGCAGCAGGTGGCGGCCATGAATGTGTAGAGCGCCGCGCTCGTCGCGGGTGGGAGGCCGAGTCCCGCGGCGACGAGGGAGAAGCCGACGACGATGAGAGCGAGGGCGCCGAAGAGGTTTCGGACGAGCAGGACGACGGAGAGCAGGATCAGCCCCCCGGTGCAGCCGAGACCCACGAGGCCGGTGTCGGCAGAGCGACGCGAGAGGAGCATCGCAGCGCCGACGACGGCGGTACCGAGGTAGCCTGCGCTGGCAACGAAGGCGTGACGGAGCCGGCCCGAGCAACGAAAGGACGCCAGGCCGCTCCCATCGCGGAACACTTGCAGGCTGTTGAGGCGTCCGCCAACGAACAGCGCTGCGATCCCGTGCGAGATCTCGTGGACCCAGGTGGAGAAGAGGGTGAAGGGGTACAGGCAGTATCGTCCGCCGCGGAGGTTCAGCAGCAGGAGGATCGCGCCCGCCGCAGCGACCAGCCGCCCGTCGCATGCGCCGCAGTCGTGTCCCATGCTGGTCATCCTCCGCCGCGCGAGATGTGAGCCTTCGGCACTCTCGGGAGCCGCGATCCCGGCTTGCAGCCGCTCGGCCGATGGTCGAGACGAGCTCAAGAAGAGCTCTCCCGGCGGATCGCGCAACGTCCCCAATTGCGTATACGACCCTCGGGGCGGAGTCTGACACCCATGGCCTCCCCACCCGCTGGCGCGGCGCACGCCCAGGGACGCGTACGAGGGCATCGTGAAGTTCTACACGGTTGTTTCAATCCGCTGGCGCGGCGCACGCCCAGGGACCCGGAGTGGGTGTGGGGAAACTACGCGACGGAGTTTCAATCCGCTGGCGCGGCGCACGCCCACGGACTTGAGCAGTGGGACTGGTGGGAGTGCGAGTACGCGTTTCAATCCGCTGGCGCGGCGTACGCCCAGTGACCGGTCTCATCATGGCAGAGCCGCTCTACCTCAGGTTTCAACCCGCTGGCGCGGCGCACGCCCAGGGACGGGTTGTCCGAGCTGGGGAAAGGGCGGGTACTCGTTTCAATCCGCTGGCGCGGCCCACGCCCAGGGACGATGGTGTTCGGAAGGCTCTGGGATGCGGGGTTCGTTTCAATCAGCTGTCGCGGCCCACGCCCCGGGACCTCGCAAACTGCAACCTCACCGGCGTGAAGTGGTTTCAATCCGCTGGCGCGGCGCACGCCCAGGGACGCGAAGACCGGAAGCGTCGCGGCAGTCGACGAGGGTTTCAATCCGCTCGCGCGGCGCACGCCCAGGGACGGCGGCGTCATCGAGGTCGAGATGGCAAATCAGAGGTTTCAATCCGCTGGCGCGGCGCACGCCCAGGGACCGTCACGTGCGTCTCGAAGGTGCACGTCGTGAGTTTTCAATCCGCTGGCGCGGCGCACGCCCATGGACCATGGCGATGCTTCTCGGGGCAATGGTCGCGATGTTTCAATCCGCTGGCGCGGCGCACGCCCAGGGACAACGAAGTGAAGACGACATTCGGTGGCTTCGTGTTTCAATCCGCTGGCGCGGCGCACGCCCAGGGACGACGGGCTCGTGATCTACGGAACGCAATCGACGTTTCAATCCGCTGGCGCGGCGCACGCCCGGGGATCTTCGACTGGAGGGTCGAACGACTGATGTACGAGTTTCAATCCGCTGGCGCGGCGCACACCCAGGGACTCCAGGGACCACTTCTTCATCATGGCAAAGTAGTTTCAATCCGCTGGCGCGGCGCACGCCCAGGGACGACGGCGGCATCGAGGTCGAGATGGCAAATCAGAGGTTTCAATCCGCTGGCGCGGCGCACGCCCAGGGACCTCACCGACGTGGACTTCGCGAAGGTGAACCTGTTTCAATCCGCTGGCGCGGCGCACGCTCAGGGACACCGCGGCGACAAGCGCAAGTTCCAGCGCTAATATCTCAATCCGCAAGCGCGGCGCACGCCCAGGGACATCCGGGAAGGCACGGTCGAACGGGCCGAACGGTTTCAATCCGCCTGCGCGGCGCACGCCCAGGGACGCGCGACAGGAACCGTTGCCAGCGGTTCCAGTATGTTCCAATCCGCCTGCGCGGCGCACGCCCAGGGACGCCGGAAGGATCTGGTCTCCGGCACGATCGACACGTTTCAATCCGCCTGCGCGGCGCACGCCCAGGGACCCGGTCATATGCGATGGAGCGCCTCGGCGCCAAGTTTCAATCCGCCTGCGCGGCGCACGCCCAGGGACCCGGCGGCCAGATCGTGCACATCAGCTCACAGTTTCAATCCGCCTGCGCGGCGCACGCCCAGGGACGATCGGAGTACCTGTCGAGGAGCTGAATCAGTTGTTTCAATCCGCCTGCGCGGCGCACGCCCAGGGACCTCTGCTGGGAACGACCGAGAGATCGGCAACCGTTTCGATCCGCCTGCGCGGCGCACGCCCAGGGACGGAATGTGCTCGTCTCCAAGATCAGATCAGGGAGTTTCAATCCGCCTGCGCGGCGCACGCCCAGGGACCTGACGCCCGAGCAGATGGCGCAGCTGCGCACGTTTCAATCCGCCTGCGCGGCGCACGCCCAGGGACCCGGCAGGGGTCGAACCGGCCATTTGGAATCTGATGTTTCAATCCGCCTGCGCGGCGCACGCCCAGGGACTAGGCCGGTAGACTCTTTGCCCCTGGCCTAGTCGTTTCAATCCGCCTGCGCGGCGCACGCCCAGGGACCGCGGACGGGTGGAAGCTCGTCCACGAGGAGTTGTTTCAATCCGCCTGCGCGGCGCACGCCCAGGGACCTGAACGCCCAGTTCGGCGAGAAGAAGTAGTAGCGTTTCAATCCGCCTGCGCGGCGCACGCCCAGGGACAACGCCAGGTGGAGGACATTCTGGCGCACATCGTTTCAATCCGCCTGCGCGGCGCACGCCCAGGGACGATCCACCTCATGGTGTCGGTGTTCGACGAAAGTTCCAATCCGCCTGCGCGGCGCACGCCCAGGGACGCGGACGTGTTCGCCCATCCGACCGGCAAGATGCTTCAATCCGCCTGCGCGGCGCACGCCCAGGGACCAGGAAGGACTTGTGTACCTCTGCTCAATGGTTTCAATCCGCCTGCGCGGCGCACGCCCAGGGACAAGTTCAACATGCCACTCGTGTTCGAGTAGAGTGGTTTCAATCCGCCTGCGCGGCGCACGCCCAGGGACGTCGGGCGGTCGACCACGCAAATTGGATCCTTGTTTCAATCCGCCTGCGCGGCGCACGCCCAGGGACTCTACCCCCCGCAATCCGATGAAGTCAAGCGATTAGCAGCACGAGAGTTCTCGGCGGCACTCTCCCGCATGCGCCTCCAGTGGATTCCACGGCCTCCGATGCGTCGCAAACCACGCCGGGGACAGGTCTTTCTCGACGAGGCATGGTCTGGCCACAAAGGTGGTGGGCAGGATCGTGCCATGGGTGAAATTAACCGTTACACGATGAAGAACCGCGGCACCTTCACTTCAGGTCTGGGGAGACCCAGGGAGACGATGCTGGCCTCCCGATCCCCCGGAATCACGTAGATCACGAACCGATCTTCGTTCGGGTCCAGGATCGCGGTCGCCCTCTCGAGCAGCCGCCGCCTCTCCCAGATCGTCAGCCTCGCCTCGAACGCGCTCTTCTGGACTGGCACGCCGTACTCCTTCAAGAGCGCGTACAACTTCTCTCTGCGCCTGTCAAGAGCGACATCGTAGACCAGGACAGTCAGGCAGTACCCGTAGTCGGCGCGCCGCATGCGGTCGCATCCCGGCCCTCGCGCATCGTTCTCCACGTCGCAACCCTCACACAGACACCCTCTCGGAGTCGTCCTCCATCGGTTCCGCATCCCTCGCCGCCAGAGGGAGGCAGAGCGAATCCGCCACGCCCAGCACGACCTTCAGCATCGCGCGGGCGGCCCCGTCGATCAGGTCGCGGGCCGTCCCCGTGCGACGCGCGCCCCCCAACGGCGCCTCCATGAACGCCTCGTACGCCATCAGGACGACGTGCCGGGTCTGGTCGGACATGAATACACCTCCATTGGCGTGCCTTACGAAGCCCCCGGGGGCCACCCGGTGGTTGTTCACCAGCGTCAGGACGAAGCTGTCGCCGATGAGGTACCGGTAGGGCTCCACCAGGTCCGAGGCGAGGGCGGGGTGGTTGTCGCGGAGCTCGTGCAGCAGCCCTGGGTACGGGTCCAGTCCGTGGGCCAGGAGCGCCGTCTGCATCTCGGCGAACAGGAGCGAATAGGCAAAAGAGAGCAGGCTGTTGATCGGATCTCGCGGCGGCCGCTTCAACCGGCGCTCGAACTGGAACCCTTCCACGCGGATCCGGGTCGCAAACCCCGCATAGTAGGCCTTGGTGCCCGCCCCCTCAATCCCGTCCAGCGCCGCGATGCCGCTGCACCCGGGCAGCATGTCCCGACAGGACGCGATCCCGCCGCGCGCCTCCGCAGCCTCGGTGACATTCGCCAGCCTGCGAGCCATCGCGGTGAGCTTGGCGTCCACGATCGCCCTGGCCATCGCAAGGCGGCGGGGCGCGTCGGAGTGCAATTGGTATTGCGCCCGCAGCCGGAGCGGATTCGGCATCCCGCCGGCAACGAGGCTGCCGTAGGCCTTCCCGTGGCCTACGAAGAACAGCACCGGGATTTGCCTGGAGACGCAGGCGGAGACGAACCCGCTCGACATCCGGACCCCGGAGAGCACGAGGACGCGGTCGACGCGGTGCAACGGGACCTCTCGCAGCGTCTGCATCGCCTGGCTCACCCGGATCTGCCCCTTCTCCACCGAGAGGTACACCCCCATCCGCGTCACGTAGAGCGTCTGGTGACGCGGAGAGGGCAGGAGGCGATCGACGCCCACCTCCGGGGCCGACTCGACGGGGGCCCGGCCCGACAGAATCCGATCCAGCCGCCGCTCCCGGACACGCTCGTAGATGCCCTTCCCGTCCACAGTGTGACCGAGGTACTGGATCGGCTGCCCCTCGTAGTCGATCCTGCGGGTCTTGTGCGCGGCCAGCGAGAGCCCGAGCGCCGAGAGCGAGTCGCGCACTTCGCTCTCGGCGTGCTCGCGATTGGCGGCGGTCGGGCACGCGAGGCAGATGTCGTCACCATACCGCGTGTAGACCCCGACAATCTTCGAGGCGCGCTCATCCAGGTCCATGAGATACGCGTTCGCCAGGACAGGAGAAATCGCCCGCCCGAGGGGTAGGCCCCGATGGGTGGACAGCAACGCCCCCTCGACGCGGATGGGGGCGCTGACGAGAGCGCGGATCAGCTCGAGGATCGCGCTCGGTAGCAGGCAGCTCAGCCTGGCCAGCAGGATGTCCCGGTCGATGGAAGGGAAGAAGTCGGCGACGTCCAGCATGGCGACCGCCGTGTTCCCGGCGGCCAGTGCCCGGGAGACCGCGTGCGCCGCCGTGAAGGTCGACCGGCCTGCTCGGTAGGCGTGTACTCCGGCGTGGAGACCCGGTTCGACCGCCTTCTGGACCAGGGGCAGGATCGACTCTTCGACGAGGCGATCGCCCGGTTCGGAGGAGGCAATCAGGCGCGACTTTCCGCCCTCCTCCGTGCGGAACCCCCGCATCGGAAGCGCAAGGAAGGGCCGTTGCCGCAACCGATCCCAGGTCCCCTCTACCACGCCAAGCCACTCCCCCGGGTCGATCCCGGCGGCTTCCCGACGTCCCAGCCTCTCCGCGGCCCCGACGAGCTGCTGGAGCGTGAGAGGGGCCTGCCCGAACGACCGGTCTTCGCCTTCCGACATCCCGTCCTCCTCGCGCACATCGTGGCGGATGCCGCCGGCTCCCCGGAAGGACCGCGCACCACCGCGCCCCGGAGGAAGCCACGTACCGGGAGCGGCGGGACCGCGTCATCGACGAGCTGTGGACGCCTTCCTCGCACTGAGGTCACAGGCCTCGACGGGACGAGTCAATCCATGATCGCCAGGGCAGCTCGAGAAGGCTGGCTTCCCGCGGGGAACTCGCGCCCCGACTGTGGGGCGAAATGCCGTTGTCTCCAGGTGTCAGACAAGACGCGCTGGAGCGTAGGAGGAAGGCATGGCCCAGCGCAGGGCGCGAACGCGACAGTTCGACTCCCGGTCGCAGGCTCTTAATGCTGGATACCGGGTGGGACAAGGACTATAGCGGTAAGCACAAGACGATGAGGGGTGGCGGTGGATACGAGAGGACAAGCTAGCGCCATCACGACGGGCGCACTGCCGAGGTTGCCGGAGATTGCGGTCATCGAGTTCCGCGTCCGGTTCTTCCGTGCGGGACGCGTGCCGGAGTTCCGGGGATACGCCTATCGGGG
The DNA here is from genome assembly GCA_964649705.1 of uncultured Planctomycetia bacterium. Classification (GTDB taxonomy): domain Bacteria; phylum Planctomycetota; class MHYJ01; order WSZJ01; family CAZYRM01; genus CAZYRM01. Next base: position 21,524 of record CAZYRM010000027.1, on the reverse strand, counting down.
TGCGTTCGGCCGGGCGCTTCGGATGGTCGGTTGCGCGCGGGATGGGAGTTGCGGCGAGGCTTGCCGCTCCCCGTACGAGTGCCCCGTCGGGCAGCTCTTCGAGACGCCTCCTCCTCCCCCTGGGCCCCCTGGCCGATTCGCCCAGGCTCCTCATCCGGTCGCGCTGCGCGCCCCCAGTCCGGATCGCGAGGAGGTCGACCTGGGACACGAGGAGCGGTTCGGGTGGGCGGTCCTTGCGCCGGCCTGGCGCTGGCTGCCGGCCATGCACGCGGCCGTGGGACGCATGGGGGAGATGGGAATCGGCTCGGAGCGCGCGCCGTTCGAGGTGGCTGGGGTCGAATTCATGGGGCCGGAGGGGCCCCTCCCGCGGGGGGGGGGGGGGGGGGGGGGGGGGCCGCCGCCCGCCCCCGGGGCGGGGGGCGGGGGGAGGCATGGGGTTGCGGGGATGGGGGGGGTGGCGCGGGCCGTTCGTGGGGGGGGGGGTGGATTTCTTGGGGCGGTTGGGGCCTCGCCGGCGGGCGGCGCCGCACGAGGTGTCGCCGCCGCCGTGCCAGGTGTCGGTCCTGGGCGAGGCCGCAGTGGAACTGCGCCTGGAGACGCCGTTGCGGATCGAGATCGACGGGACGCCTCTTCGCGCGTGGAGCACACGGGAGTTCGTGCGGTCCCTCGTGCGGCGGGCCTGGGTGCTGGCGGAGTTCTACGGCGGCGAGAGGGCGCATCCCCCGCGGCCGGAGTCGCTCTCCTGCGAGACTTCCGATGTGCGGGTGCACTGGGACGATCGTTCGCGCTACTCGGCGCGTCAGGATCGGAAGGTCCCGACGGGGGGCCTGATGGGGAGCGTGACGCTCTCGAACCTGGACCCGCTGCTCGCTTGGCTGCTATCGCGCGGGTCGCTCCTGCAGGTGGGCAAGGGCACCGCGATGGGGATGGGGAGGTACTCGTTGGAGCCGGTCCGGTCATGACGACCTACCTTTGCTATGACATCAAGGGGATCCAGTCGTTCATCTTTCAGATCCCCCGCCTTAGGTACGCCGTCGGCGGGAGTGTTCTGATCGACGACTTCGACCGGAGATTCGCTGGGAACGAGCTAAGGGTCAACGGGGCCCGGCTAATCTTCTCCGGGGGAGGGCGCGGCGCCTTCGAGTGCGATAGCGACGCCATCGCAGAGGAGGTCGAACGCCTCCTGGTCGAGAAGGCTCGCGAGATTGGCGCGGGCATCGCGTTTGGCATGAACGCGGACTACAGCGAGGCTGCCCACTCGGCCGATCGTTTGCATCCCTACCGCCCTCCGGGCGACTTGGCGGGCGAGCCGTGCAAGGAGAGCGGTCTGTACCCGGTCAGGAACCACGACGAGCATGAGGTAGTGCGAGCTCGTCGCATCGTGGATGGGAACAAGATCCTTCGGCAGTTCGAGGAGATGTTCTCCGCGAGGATCGAGCGACCACTGACATGGGGCGGGCTCGGCTTCGAGTTCTTCCATGACGTGAGCCCGGATCCTGACGAGGAGTCCCCTATTGCGCGCGCCGCCGCGAGGTCGCTTGGGTCCCGGAATCGCTGGGCCGTGATCGTGATGGACGGGAACGACATGGGGGTGCAGTTCCGCAGCGAGACCGAGTCCCCCATGAAGCCCGAGGAACATCGTGAGTGGCTGAAGGAGAGCAGCGTCAAGCTCGACGATTCAACCCGCGCCGCCTGCTGCAAAGGTATCCAAAGGGTCATTGATGAGTGGCGGAGAGTGCCCGAAATCGTGGAGGCCGCCACGTTCGAGGGGTGCGTGATCCTGCCCATCCGCCCTCTGATCGTAGGGGGAGACGACATCATCGTCCTGTGCCACGCCGCGCACGCGTTCGACTTCGTTCGGACGGTCGCCGAGGACTTCGCGGCGAGTGCACTCAGGGCGAACGAGAACTACCGCCAGAGCGCCAAGCGCGCCCTCTGGCCCGCGACCGGAGGCAGGCTCACGATTTCGGCGGGGGTCCTGTTCGCCCCCGTGTCACTCCCGTTCGCCACGGCCGTCGAGTACGCGGAGTCGCTCCTCGCAAGCGCCAAGAGTAAGGGGCGCAATCTCAAGAGGACGGGAGAGCCCGCCCCCGCCTGCATCGACTGGGACTCGGTTACGGCAAGCGTGCTTGAGCACCCCGCGACAGCCCGCCAGCGCGAGTCGCGGTTCTTGGACCAGGATCTGGGAGAGATCGTCACGCTTACGCGCCGTCCTTACACGATCGACGACTTGGCTGTCCTTCAGGACAGGGCAAACGACTACGGGAAGGTCCCGCACAGCATCCTACAGCAGGCCGCCTCGGCCCTTCGCGCGGGGTACTGGGACCGACAGGTCTGGCGCGCGCGGCTCCTGAAACATCAGCCCGAGCTTGCGCGTGACCTGGAGGAGCCGAAGGAGTGGAAAGGCCCACATGGTCGCTGGATCCGGGAGGAGCGCGACCATGAGTGCGAACGCACGACAGATGTGCTCGACGCCCTGGACCTCCTAATCGAGAAGCACCGCATGCAGCGCGACACGCTGGAGGCATCGCGATGACGTCTCTCACATTTGCGATCTCCCTGGCGAGCGATGCGGAACCTGGGTCCGGCCGCGGAGGCGAACTGGTCGACAGCTACGTGCCCCGCGACATGCACGACCGCCCTGTACTGCTCGGCAGCCACATCAAGGGGCTGATGCGAGCCCGTCTGACGGAGATTTCCTCGTCCGTCGGCGAAGTCCAGCCCCACGCGGAGGACCTCCTGGCGGCGTGCTTCGGCCGCTTCGGCGCGGAGGGCGACTCGGGCGCCCTCTCCCGAGTGCGGCTTGCCGATGGGCGCCTGACGCAACAGAAGGACACGCTGAACATCGCGCGCACCGCCCTTGGTGACCTCGGGACCGCGGCGACCACGACCCTGCGCACCACGGAGGCCGTTCCGTCGGGAGCGCAATGGACGGGGACGATCGACCTTCTGGACGCCCCCGAAGGGGGGGTCGCCGATCTCGCGATCCGTCTGGCCTTGACCGCAATCGAGGCGGTGGGCGGTGGCAGAAACCGCGGTGCCGGCGCTTGCCGTGTGACGATCGCGGGAGAGTCCCGGACGCCAGGGGCCCTCCTCCAGGCGCTTGCAGCGGCGCTGAAGACGGCCAGATCGCCGGAGCCCCGCAGCGCCGCTGAGCCCGCGGCCGCGAAGGCCCTGGACCCCTCCGCCGCAGTCGCATGGCTCGATCTGACATTCGTCGCCGATGGACCGGTCTGCTGCCCCGAGACCCCCGAGGTGAAGAGCAACATCATCCGCTCCGGGTTCGCCATCCCCGCCAGCGCGGTCCGGGGGGCCATCGTCACGCGCCTGTCCGAGGTTGATGACGCCCTCGCATCCGCCTGCTACAAGAGCGATCGCTTCCGGGCGTGGCCCCTCCTCCCTGCGCGCCTGCTGGACGACCACGACCCTCTTCCGTGGCCGGTTCGCGTTTCTCTGAGCCACCGCGTCTCCAAGCTGCCCGACGAGAAGGGGTTGTACGATTTCCGCGACCGGCTCATCGAGAGCTACGACTGGCGCCAGGTTCTCGCGGGCTCTCCCCTGAAGGCGGTTGACGGCGTGCTTCTTCGCGCAGACGGCGGCATAAGACTCTGGAAGGCCGCCCAGATGCCACGTTCGTTGAGCGCCCACGGCGTGCACTGGAGTCCGGACGACCAATCAAAGAGGAACCTCTTCACGGTCGAGGCGATGGCGCCCATGGTCTGGCGTGGGCTGGTCGCATTGCCAGCGGAGGCAGCTCAGAGCTTCTTGGACTCGCTCCAGAAGGACAAGCGCGTGTCGTTTGGCAAGGCGCGCACAGTCCGTGGCGGAGGAGTACTGAGCGCCGCGCCCCTGGGTTCCTCGCCTCTCGACTCCGCGACGCCTGCCGGGAAGTGCGCCGGCCGCATCTTCGTCGCGCAATCGCCTCTTGTCCTCCCCGAGGCATGGAACGTGGACGTCGCGGGTGATGCGCTCAAGCGCTTGGCGATCGAAGCAGGCTGGGGAAACGTCTGTGAGGCGCACGCGACGCTTGGCATCCGGTTCGGCTGGAACCGTCACACGGCGGGGCGCCTGCGCGCACGGGTCTGTCTCCTTCCTGGCTCCGTCTTGCTCCTGGAGCGACCTCTCTCCGACCCAACCTCGATGTTGCTGCGGGGCCTTGGAGACGGCCGCGAAGCGGGGTTTGGGGCGGTCTGGCCTCATCCGGGAATGGCGCAGTCCCTCTATCCTGACCCGATGCGGAAGCCACCCCTGCGCGAACGCGGGAGCAACGAGACAGGCCGTCTGGGCTTCGAGTTGTGGGCCGCGGCGAAGGGAAGGGGCCCCACGGCCAGTCAGATCGGTGCCGTCCTGGGACTCCTCCGCCTTCAGGGTGGGAAGGAGAAGGCGCTGGACTTCCTGGAGCGTCAGGAGGGACGCCCGGAGCGGGTCTGGCGGGTCTGGCGATCGGTGCTGGAGCTCGTGAGAAAGCACATTCAGGAGAAGGATTCCAACCTGGTCGCGGAGGCCCTTCGCATGTGGCAGGACCTGAGGATTGCCAATCGCCCGGAGGAGGATCGCTCGTGACGGCCATCGTCTACAGGGTCACAGTGCCCCTCGTCTTCCAAGAGGGCATCCGCCCTGGCGCGGGGAAGGACGCTGGGAACCGGCTCGCGATCGCGAGCGATGGCGCGGGGCGTCCCGTACTTCGTGGCTCGGCGATCGCGGGCGCTCTCAGACACGCGTACGCAAACGGCCTCGGCGCTCGATGCAAGGCTGACGTAGTGAGCCGGTGGTTCGGCGCACCCTGCGAGGAGCGGGCCAGCCGGGAGCGGGGGAAGATGAGTCCGCTTCGCGTGGCCGACGTCCTGCTGAACGGACCTCCGGTGGTTCGCCACCACAACTCCATCAACCGCCATACCGGTGCTGTACGGAAGGGGGGACTTTTCGATGTGGAAGTCCTCGCCCCGGGCACGCGCGGGACTGCGATCCTCGAGTTGCACGACGACGAGGAGGACGTCTCGATGGAGTTCCTGCGGCAACTCGTGGGGATCCTGCACGGAGGACTGGTCCTCGGCGGAAGCGCAGCGCGGGGGGTGGGGCGAGCTGAGTTGGACGGCGACGCGAAGATGAGGCGCTTCGACCTCACCACGGTGGATGGTCACGCCGCCTTTCTCGATGAGCGATACGCCACCCGGGACGGGCGGCTGCCGAGCAACGGGGAGAAGCTCAACGCCAACCCATTCGCGGCCTCGACGCTCAAGATCGGCATCGACCTAGCGATTCCGCGCGGTCAGGACATGCTCATTGGCGACGGCCAGGGGCTCGACTACGACATCGAGCCTCAGGGCGTGGTGCATGCAAACGGCAAGGGGTACTGGCGCGTCCCGGGCTCGGCGCTCCGGGGGATCCTGCGCGCCTGGGTGGCGAGGCTGGCGGCGCGGGAAGGGCTCGCGGTTGCCGACTCGGTCAAGCGGTTTCTCGCTGACGAGAAGCAGGAGTTGCAACAGGGCGACCACGTGGCCTGGGGATGGGACGACGCGGAGACTCGGAAGGTGAAGACCGAGGCCCTGGCAGACGATCCGAGTCGCTTGAAGGAGGTCGTCACCTGCCCCGTCATGCGACTGTTCGGCAGCGCATACGGCAAGGGGCGCGTGCACGTCTCGGACGCGCTCTCGGAGAAGACTGAGAGCTCGGCCCAGGTACGTGCGCACGTCGCGGTCGACCGCGTCACCGGCGGCGCAAACGAGGGTTTCTTCTTCAAGAACACCGTGCTCTGTCATTCGCCGAAACTCCGGTTTCACGTGACGGTGACCGTGGACAGGCCCACGGAGGGCGAGGCGTGCTGGTTGGCAGCCGCGATCCGCGCCATCGATCGCGGCATCCTCCGCGTCGGTTCCTCCAAGGGGGGCGGGCGTCTGGCGCTCGCGAGTCCTCCTACCGCGCATGGTCACCATGAGAAGCTCTTTACCAGCATGCAGCCCTGCGAGGTGCTCCATGTCGGACATTGACCTGAGCAAATTCCCGGCCCTGCGCATCTTCAAGAACGACCTCGAGAAGGGCGCGCTGGACGCCCGGAAGATTGACGACTTCGACAAGTACCGGATCAAGAAGCTGGCAGAGGGGACGCCGGAGAGGCTGATGGCCGACGACCTCCTCGACCGTGGACGGAAGCAACTCGACGGAAAGCCGCAGGCAGGCGCGCTCCATCAGCCGCCGCCCGCACCTCGCGAGGACCGCCGCGGGAGAGGACCGGGTCGCCAGGCTCCCCCGCGCCGGGAGGGCTCCCAGACGGCGGGAAGGAACCGCGACGCCGCCGAATCGAAGTGCCTCGGCGAGCCCTTTCAGAACCCATACACGTTCCTGCCCTTCCCCGTGGAGCCTGCTCCTCGCAGGAAACCGACCCCGCTGACGATCGACGAATTCGAGAAGGACCGATTCACCGGAACAATCGAAATCGAACTGCGCACGCTCTCGCCGCTGCTGACGTGCGAGAGCGAGCCGTTCCAGGAGTTCCAGGGGCACCGGATGCATCGCGCACTGGCCATCGGGGACGACATCATCGTTCCCGCTACCGGGGTCCGTGGGAGCCTGCGTACGCTGCTCTCGATCATCGTAGGCGGCACCCTTGGCTACGTGGACGACGAGGCCTGGCTGTGCCAGGGGAGGGATGCCAAGCTGGGGCCGCGAGGCGGCCCGATGGGTCTCGCATCGACGCCAGAGCACTGTTCTCTCGCGCGTGTCGAAGAGCCCGGCGACCGCGGCCATCACGGCAAAGTGCGGTTGGGGGAGACGAGGCTGATCCGGCTCGATGACCTCCAGAGGGCGGCCGGTGGCGAGGGGGCCGTCATGGCGTGCAGGCCCCGCCCCGGTCAGCAGCCAAGGGAGATGTGGGTGGATGACGCCGATCTCAGCGTGACAAGCGGCCGCGACGACAAGCATCCTTGGCTGGTCAAGTTGTCGGGACGCCCGATCAACTTGCGGGGGAAGCGCGAGGGGCTCTTTCGCAGGAGCGACACCATCGTCACCCTCGATCGGATGCTCTGGGCCGCCTACTCGGGCAGAAACCGACACGGGGACCACCCGGAGCTGCGAAAGGGGGACCTCGTCTGGCTTGAGCACGAGGACCCGAACCACGGACCGATCCGCACCGAAGCCGACGCAGTGGGCATCAAGAGCATCCAGTGGGCGCGCTGGGGACGGACGGGAGAGCGACTCCTGAAGGTGATCGCTGATCGCCATTCTGCGGTGATGCCCGACGCGGTCAACCCCGACCGGCTGGTAGACGAAGTGACGGACCTCTTCGGTCAGGTCCCCAGGGCCGACTTGGCCAAGGCCCTCTTCAAGGGCGAGCCTGCGCCTGCCGGTCCGTTCATCGCGCGCGTGCGTCCTGAAAACCTCGTGTTCTTCGATGCGATGCAAGGCGGTGTGGAACGGAGTGTGGCCCTCGCGCCGCTGGCGCCGCCGCACCCCGGCTGCGCCGCATTCTACCGCGCTTGGAACGGCGACCCGGCCGGTCTGGATTCAGTCGCCAACCGCGACCTGGGCCTGCGCGGCTACAAGGTGTACCGCACGACGGCGGAGTCGGGAAGGAGCGCGCCCTGGAACTTCGGCGTGCAGGGGGTGTACGACGACGGTGGAGGCTTGAAGGACCCTCGACAGAGGGTGAACAAGTCCTGCGACCTCCTAAAGGCCGGTCAGTCGGGACGGTTGCGCCTCGCGTGCCGCGCGCTATCGAGGCGTGAGATCGCTCTCCTGCTGGCGGTCTGTTCGGTCGACTGGCGCCTGGGCGGGGGGAAACCCCTCGGCCTGGGTTGGTGCCGGGTGAGCTCGGCCCGGGTCGTCGATGAATTCGGAAATGAGCTCTGGGCACTGGAACGACTGGGGGATGAGCTGGTGCCTCTCCCCGCGGACCTCGTTGGCGAGCTCGTGGAAGACGACCTCCGGCGCCTCGCTTCATGGCAGGCGAGCCAGCGGCCCGTCGCCAAGCTGCGTTACCCCCGCGCCGTCACTGAGAATCGGAACAAGAAGAGCCGGGGCGGCCACGCTTGGTTCGCACGCCATGCGAGTCCCAAGAAAACGGGCGAGGACTTCCCCGTCGGTCTCGAGACTCTGTGGACGGATGGCGAGCTGAAGACCCTCGCTGGCGCGGAGCAGGTACGCGCGCAGGCACTCCCCCCCTTCGACCCCTCGCAACCGAACGCCGATACGCTGTATGGCTACGACCTGTTCAGCGGCGATTCCAACGACTTCCGAGTGAAGGCCTCCAATTATCGCACGTTCAACAGCAAGTTGGAGCCCTTCGACCCGAAGAAGCACGTTCTTGGAGACGATCGTAGCGGCGGCCAGCAGGGCCAGAACCGCGATCTCCGGAGAGACGAGAGGAAAAAAGGGCGCGAGTAGCGGCAAGATGCGTGCAGGCACGAAGAAGCTGCGGAAGACAGCATATCCTCTGCTCACCGAGGACATGAATCGATATGAGCTGACCGACGGCGTTGAGCCGATTCTCCGCAGGGCGTGGGTGAAATGGCAGCGGGCCAACGCGGCCGAGCGGCGTGATCGAGCCATGGACGTGGCCTCGCACGCCCTTGGCGCAGCGTCCCTCTCCAAGCTGTCGTCCCTCATGGAGATATCCAAGGAGGAGGAGGAGGAGTTCGGTCGTCAGGTCGCCGCTTGGCTCGCCTCGATGTGGTGTCCTGACCACGCGCACGAGATGCCCAGAGAGTGGTGCGACACGTGGCCCCAGGACGTCATCGAGCGCTTCCATCCCCATGTCGATGTCACGTTTCCCATCGCCGCGCCCGCGTCTTGGCGCAATTTCGATGAGACTTCGCTGGAAATCGCGGCGGGCTTGACGCTCCTGCCACCGTTTGGCATTCCTCGCTACGCTAACGAAGACGCCCAGCCTATCTGGGATGACTTGCTCGACACGCTCAAGCGCCCTCCGACGGTGCAAGAGGTAAGGGATGCCATCGACACGTTCGTGCAGGGACTGCGCAGGATCGACTTGTCGGCGGGACTCTCCGAGAAGGAGGGCCTGGAGATCCAGGGCGAGTCCTGTCCGGAAGAACTGGTCGCGCTGGCAGAGAACGGCTTGACCGGGTGCTGGCGACTTCGATGCAAGATTCGGTCCGGCGGTAGCGGCGGGGCGACCGAGCGTCGAATACGACGGGTGCGCGAGGACCTGATTTCGGTCCTTCTTCTGGTCCTGGACCCGTCCGAATTCGGCATCCAGAGGCGCGACACTTTGATCGCGATCCGGGAAGGGCTGGATGAGGAAGATCGGCGGCCAGCTGCTCTCGCGAAGCTCGGTGTGCTTCCCCTCCTCACGCTCGGACGCGATTTCCCTGTTGCGGACCGCTTGCGAGACGATCGCGCTGGCTATCTGTTGCGATGCTTCGTCCGCGGGAACCACTCGCGCCTTCTCAACGCCGTTCGCTACCAGGGCCTGGCCCGCTTGGCCACGATGCCGGACGTGCAGATGGTCTTCACCGCCTCCTCGATCGATGCCCTCTTTCATACGGGAGACCATGTTCCGCTGCAGAAATGGTTGGCCCTCTCATCCGCCCTGCTCGAAGCCCCCGAGAACCGGAAGGCCCGCATGACGCAGGTAGAAGGTCTCTACAACTGCCGCTCCGAAATCCTGCACCGCGGACTCACCCTCGGGCAGGATGCGGCGATAGTCGAGCAACTTGACCTCGCACGTCTCATCGTGAGGCTTGCCGTGGACCTGGTCCGAGAGAAGGACCCGGTCTGCGAAGACACTCGTCAAGGCGAGGACGATCTCCTCGCCGAGTGCATGCGGCTGCGGCGACTCGGGCTCGACGGGGTCCTGCGATAGGAGGCCCTCGTGGCGGCGCGCATTCTTCTTTGCACCGTTGGCACCAGCCTCTTCATCCCCAACCTCGAGCGCCTGAAGACGGACCTTCTCGAAGGGAAGCTCCCTCCGCAGCGACAGGCCCTTGCCCGCGCCTACCAGGACAAGGCCTGGGACAACGTCGCCGAGGAGCTTGCCCCCATCCACGCCGCCGAACGCGTGTGCGGCGCCGAGATCAACTCCATCTGGAGCCTGCTCGGCCGAGGCGACGTCGTCGCCGATTGCGGCCTCTACTTCCTCCACTCCGACACCGACGACGGCCGCGCCATCGGGGCCATCCTCGAACGGTACTACGGCGCGCGCGGGCATTCCCCCGCCAAGGCCGTCCAAATCGCCGACCTCCAGGACGCGGATCCCAAGCGCTTCCGAAGCAAGGGTCTCCGCCAGCTCGCGCGCGACATCTGCCGGATCCTCCGCGAGCACGGTACCCCCTATTGCGCGATCAATGCCACCGGCGGCTACAAGGCCCAGATCGCCATTGCAGTCCTCCTCGGCCAGGCGCTCGGGGTCCCTGTCTACTATAAACACGAGCGCTTCGACGAGATCATCGCCTTTCCCCCAATGCCCGTCTCCTTTGACTTCGGTCTCTGGATGCGCGCGAGTGGCATGCTGTTCGACCTCGACCGCAACCCCGAACCAGCTCCCGCGGACGCCTACCAGGAGGAATGGGACGAGCGATTCGAGAGCCTGGTCGATCGCGTCCCAATCGATGGCCGGTCGTACATCGAACTCTCCCCCACGGGCCAAGTATTTCACGAGACTTTCCGCGAGAGATTCCGCACCGCGCGGGACCAAGTCCTCCCGCCCGCCATCCCCGCCACCGAGAAGCAGGCACCCCGCCTGGAAGCCTCCGGGTGGCCGGGCGAGCATCCCGAGGTCGAGCGATTCCTCCGCCACGTGACGGACGAAGTTCCTTTCGTGCGGCACTGCGCCACGTTCTACTTCAACCCCGACCTCCCCGGGCGCACACGGTTCCGCGTCTCCGCACACGGTCTCGAGGGCGTCCTCTCCGGCGATTCCTATACCGTGAAGTTCCGCATCGAATCCTCCGCGCGGACGGATGAACAGCGCGCCGCGGCTGCGGCGGCCCTCAACGAGTGGCTCGCATCTTCGAAGTGATCGCATGGCAAGCTCCGTCGATCCACGGTACTCTGACCCTGGACGCGCCACCGAATTGAAGGCGCAGGTAGACGGACTGCTCGGGAGCACACCTCGCCCCGAGATGCTTGTCGCCATTCCTTCGAGCCCCGACCCTGTTGCGGCGTTGGCCCTTGGACTCCGATGCAAGACGCTCCTCCTCCTCCGGACCGAAGCGAAGGGCGGTCAAATCAACGACAACATCGCGGCAATCGAGACTTGGTTGACCCACTGGCCGGTTGCCGGGCCAACGCCAAAGATTCAAACCTGCCCCGAGGAACCTGGCGAGACCATCGCCACCGAACGACTGATCGGGGAAATCGAAAGCGTTCTTGTTCGACGGAAGACATGGCAAGTCCCGGCAAATGTGGCATATCTTGCCACCGGCGGGACGAAGGCACACACCACGGCCCTCGCGCGACACGGCGAGTGCGTCGGGTCTCCGGTCTTCCTCCTGACACCGGACTACAAGGATGGTAGGCCGGTTCCAGGCACCGGCAACATCGTCCTCGACGAACCTCCGCGGGAAGTGCTCCGGCGTGACGGTCACAGACGGGCGCGCGCGGCAGTGCGGAGCCGTCGGTTCGATGCGGCGTATGATGCGCTGGAGCGCATCCCCGAGCCCCGTGGCGAAGACTCCGATCTGCTTCGGTGGTGGATCGACGCCTGGGCCTACCGGGACGCGATGCGATTCCGAGAGGCCGCGGACGCGGCGCGCAAGATTGAGTCGAACGGCAGAGGACTGCCACGCTCCCCCGAAACCGAGATCCTGTGTCAGGCCGCCGCCCAGTTGGCGGAATGGTGCGATCGGCTTCACTTGGAGGCGACCACGGAGCCTGCGGAACCTCGCCTTGGCCTCCTCCTTGAGATCATGGAACGAGGGGCACAGGAACGGGATTCCAAGCGCTATAACCACACATCCTTGATGTACTATCGCGCCATTGAGATGATCCTGGGGGAACGCCTCCGCACGGCATGGGGCATTGACGACAGCGACGCCGCGCCCGAAGGCCGCGCGCCCTCGCAGAATCCAGGGGACGGGGCGCTGCCCACCGCGACAGACCTGGAAGCGGGATTTCGGCAGATCGCGTCGGAGCTCGGCCTGCATCTCCTCAATCCCCGCTCGCCGCTGGCGCTCCTCGACAAGCTTGTCCTTCTCATTGCCCTGGACGACCCGCGCTTCCCCCCGCCCGGGGAAGCCCGTGGGTGGGCGAAGCGGCTCCAAGAGGCAGGACGCTCCCGGAACGCAGGGCTGTTCGCACACGGGTACAAGCCCGTGGAGACGAGTCACCTGGACACGATCGAGGCCCTCCTCGGGATCCAGGATCCGGATTCGGGCGTGTTGCGCCTCCTCTGGCCCCGGCAGAAGCTAAGCGACCTGGCGATGCTGCGGCGGAGCGCGCGCGGCCCGCATCTCTCGGATGACGGACGCTCGCTCCAGCGTGGGTAGCATGGGCCACGATCATCGGACGGCATCGCGTCGCGGGGCATGGAACCCATCGTCCGTCGGGTCCGTCGTGGGACCTTCCTGATGCGGATCTACTACTCCAAGGGCCCCTACCCGACGACCTGAGACACCTTCGCCGCAGTCTCCCTGGGATACGTCGTTCAGTAGGGGTAGAGGCGCACGGCCTCGAATACCCAGTCCCGACCGCGCTTGGGCGGGCCGTGGGCGAGGATCTTCCCGATCGGTTCGGGCTCGATCGCCCGCAGGCGCAGCAGCGCCTCTTCGCACGCCGCGCGATCCTGCGTCATACGCGCTCGGTCGGCAGAGCACAGCGCGAGCGTTCGCCCCCAGTCCGGCTCGAGCGTCCTCCCCTCGATGCGGCGCAGCTCCGCCTCCGCCTCCTCCCGCCGCCCGAGGCCCGCCAGCGCTTGGACCCGATGTCGCGCCGCTGCGCAATGTAGCTCCTCCGGCGTCCCCTCCTCCGCGCCAATGCCACCGAGAAGGGTCAGGGCCTCCTCGTGCTCGTCGAACCAGGTGAAGGCCCTCGCTCGCGCCAATCGAAGGTAGGGTGACAGCATCACCGCCGTACCCGCCCGGTCCGCCACGTGATCGAGGTACGCCTCGGCTTCCCGCCACGCTGCCCGTTCCCCCAGCGCCGCCGCAAGGTGGAGCCACTCGCAGACCGCGTAGGTCATCCCGTGGTAGAGGGCCCTCTCCTCCCATCCGAGCGCCGCCTCCTGCTGGTACCCAAGCGCGTCTTCTGCCCGCCCGGTCACCGCGAGGAGCCTTCCAAACGCTCCAAGCAGCTTTAGGTGCCCCTCGAATGCGTCGGACCCCCTGACCAGATGTCGACGCGCCAGGGCCTCCGCTCCGGCCGCTTCCGGCATCGCCGAGTCCACCGCCTCCTGGACGACGTGGGCAAGGTACTCGATCCGATGCGGTTGGTGCAGGCTCGCGACGAAGGCGGCCCCGGGGAGTGGGAGCTCTCCCAGGTTCTTCCAGTGGCGCAGGGCGATGCTCCGCGCGAACTGGAGCCGGTGGAGATCGTCTTCGGGCAGGTCCTTCCACTGGCGAAGAGCGATCCCCGCGGCTCCCGCCACCGGAGCCCAGGCCGCCGTCTGGTCGCCGGATTGAAGCGCGAGGTGGAAGAAGGATCGCACGATGCCAGTTCTCGTCGTGGGGTCGTTCCCCGCCTCCACCAGCGTCGTGTCGAGCCCCGGCTCGAACACGGACTCGAAGGCCTTCGACAGGCTGGACACCGGAACGACTTGTAGGCTCCCTTTTTCCGCCTCCCGGGCCTCCGCCTCCTGGCCCGAAAACACCAGGAACTTCCTGACCGATGGCGCGAATTCGACCAGGAAGCGAATCTTTCGGCCCAGGTCGTCGACGCGACCCAGCTTCCCGTGCTCGTCCATCGTGGCTGAGGCCGCGACGACGCTCGGCAGGGCCCGCCCCAGAATGGCCGACGCCAGCGCCAGCGCGAACGAGAGGCCAAACGACCCCCCGTCGAGGACGCGGTCCGGCTCCATCAGACCTGTGGACCGGCAAACCAGGCGGAGCGACCAGGGGCGCTCGTGGGCCTCCCGCACGGACCTCCATAGGACCGGCAGCGAGCGCGGGACCGCGATCCGCGCCCGGTTCCACGCGCCGACCGCCTCGCTGGCGAGGCTCGCGTCCTTCACGAGTTCGCCGGTCTCCGCCGCGCGGAATCTCCACAGCGACGCCCCGTCCTCGCGAACCGACACCAGCGGCGCATCGCCGTGAGCCATCGCCGGCGGCTTCCCTGCGGCCTCGCAGGCACGGGCCCACTCCAGCCGCGTCCTGTCCGTCGGCCAGCACCAGGGCGCCGCCTTCAGAACCGCGCGAAGGGACGCCGTCTCGGCCGGATGGTACGGGGGGATGAGGTACGGATGCATCGCTGTCACCACCTCGTGGGCTCAACCCACCACGCCTCGGGCAGTCCGCAGGACGCCCGCAGCAAATGCTCGTCTCCGCCCGCTCCCTTCCAGGACGGGATAGCGAGGATGAACGCCTCTCCCTCCTCGTCCACCCGTGCGAGCGCAGCGTCGATCCGCCGCGCCGCGCCCGCCACTCGCAGGAGCTGGCGCACCCCCTCCAGCTCGTCGCGACGGCGCAGCGTCGACAGCACTCCCTCCCGCCAGTCCTGTTCGTCCGGGCGCGGCTCGTCGAGCAAGCGCTCGAGGTCCTCCAGGAGCCCCGAGGCCGCCGACACGCCCAATTCCTCGAGGCCGCGCCGCTGTTCCTCCGAGAGCGAGCGCACCCACTCCCACTCGCGGGACAGGCCTGGGTCGCGCACCCCCTCGATCAGGCGCTTGACATGCGACCGCGCCTCCCCAGGCGATGGGCGGACCAGCCGTGCCGCCATTCCGACGGCAATCGCGTGTTCCAGCGCGTCGCCGCCATCGACCCGCTCGCAGACCTCCCGCAAGAGCCAGTCGTCCCCTGCCGGTGTGCACCAGGAGACCACCTCGGAGGAGATCTTGGGGAGCTGGGGGATCGGAAGCGGCTTGGAGAAGGCGAAGACGCCAACCCCCTCCGGGTAAGGCGAGACGACAATCCCCTCGCCGCGCCCCTCGATCTCGAGGGCCGCCGGGCCGCCAAGCTCGCGCAAGTGGAGATAGACCGCGTCGCTCGTCGTCAGCACGCCCCGCGGATCCTCAGAGCGGCACGAGAGTCGCGCAACCGTACAGATCATCAGCAGCGCGGGCTCGCCACGCGCGCAAGAAACGTGCAGACCCAGTTCCGCCGCTGCTCGTACCGGCGCAAGGTCGAAGATCAGCTCCCCGAGCCGCGCGCGGACGCCCTCGATCGTGAGGCCCGGTCCCCCGGCCCGGCCCTGCCCGACAGGCTCGGCGGCCGGCCGCGGCAGGTTCTCGACTTCTCCGAGGATCGCCCCTTCGAGTCCCAACGCCCGCACCTGTTCTGGGGTCAGGTGGATGCTCATGCTTGGTAACGCTCTCGATCGGGAGCGCAACGCTGGTCGCGCTCCACTGGACCAGGTACGCACAGGACGCTACGTGCTGACACCCCCTGAAATACCCCCCGCCGCAGGAGGCTTCGGTCGTTGGAATTCTCGCAAGGCCTTCACGAGCAGGTCCCACAGCTCGGTCGGGATCTGCCCGTCCCGGTGCAGGAGCCTACCCCCCTCCGCGAGCTTCTGGACGGCTCGGGAGCATTCCTTCTCGATCCGATTGGCCGCCTTCCGCCGCTCCGCATCCGACAGGGGCCCTGGCTCGCACAGCCGGATGAGCTCATCCTTGGTGGTGTCCCCGAGGTAGATTCTGATCTTGTGATCGATCCCCCTCTGGAACCCTTCCTTTGCGGACGGATGGAGCGATGGCAGGACTCTCGACGCAACCTCGTTCTGGATCCGACCGAGCTCTTCGCGCGACACTGTGCGGTCCTGAACGACGGGTGCTTCTGCCGCGGGAGGCTCCATGCCGCCGCCCTCGATGATGGCATCGAGCGACAGAGGTTGCTTGCGCCGCAGGGTGCGGAGGTTGTTGACCAGGGCAATTCTTAGATAGCCCCGGACGGCCTCGACGCGCCAGCGCGGGTCGTCTTCGCGACGCGGGCCATTCCTCGCAAGGGAGAGGAGAGCCATCTGCACGACATCCTCCTGCTCTTCCCTGGTCGCGGAGTGCTCTCGCAAGGCAGCGGCGGCCAAGCGACCCATCTCGTCGATCAGGACCTGGGCCGCTTCGCCCCTCGGTCGATCCACAGCCAGGTCGCCGACACACCGCGCGAGCGTGTAAAACGCCGTGACAAGGTCCATCATCGTCGTCCCGCCACTTCCTGCGCCCAGGCGACCGCCTGTTCCCGCGCCCAGGCCCGCACGAGCGAGTCCGCCAGGGGACCGCTCGCAGCGGCGACCTCGGGCGACGAGAGCCCGCCGGTCCGCGCGCGCTCGATGTGGTCATGCGCAAAGCCGCTCGCGGCGGTATGAGGAAGCTCTGGCGCATCGAATGACACCGGAATGCCAAGAAAGGCTTCAATCGTCTCCCGAACGATCGGCAGCGAACGGTGCGTCGCGAGCGAGTGTCGAGAATGAAACGCGGCAAAGTCCGCCATCACCCCCTCGGGACAGACCGACCCGTCGAAATACAGGAGGCTCTTCGGCTCGAGGCGCACCGTCGAGCCCCCTCTTGCGCGCTGTCGATCGGCTGCGCCCGTCGCCATCTCGGAAGCCTCCTCGACCCGCTGCAGGGTCATCGGCATGGCGCGATCGAGGGCAGGGTCGTAGACGTACCGGGTCAAGACGTGGATCTCGACCTGGTGATCTCCCTCCAGCCGCAGCAAGGCGTCCGCGGACCGGCTCAGGACGCACGCGAGGAGGGTGAGGTATCGATCGGGCGTGCCCTTCGTCGTCCGCCAGGCGTCGCCATCCATCGCTTCTCCTGCCGCGACGAGGCGAGTGCCCGCTTCCCCCATCAAGCGGAGAACGGCACGGACATTCGTTTCCGCACGCGTTCGGGCTGCCTCTAGCGCCCGCAACGTCGGACGCGAGACCGCCCGCAACGCCCTCTCCAGCGACTTCACGTCCTCGAACTCCGGCTCCCCCCCCTGGAGTAGGTTCGCGAGCGCCTTCCTGAAGGCGTCCGGGCTCCTGGCCTCGAGGAGCCGACACGCCTCGAGCGCGGGACCCGACGCAGCGCCGTGCCCACGGTGCGCTGCGGCCATAGGCCACAGGGCATGCATCACCGGCCGCTCCAGGAGCCTGGTGTGAGGGGGCCATGGACGCCCCTCCGCGGAGTCCTGGAGGGCGTCACGGAGGGCCAAGGGTGGATAGGCCCCAGTCCCCTCTGGGATCAGCAGTCCGGCAACGATCACGGCCTCTTCGGGCAGATCGAAATTGCCTGACTCGTCGACGAACAGCTTCCAGATCGATTCGCCCATCCAAGCCCCTCGAGGCCCTGCTGGACGGCGCGCGGAGCCGACCGGCGCCCGTTTATCGTCGGCGGAACAGGCCATGTCAACGAAGAACACGCCCGGGGTGTCATTGAAACGACCGTGGTGCGTAGATCCATGCGGACTTCCGTCTCTTGACGTCGGCATCGTT
This sequence comes from uncultured Planctomycetia bacterium, assembly GCA_964649705.1. Taxonomy (GTDB): domain Bacteria; phylum Planctomycetota; class MHYJ01; order WSZJ01; family CAZYRM01; genus CAZYRM01. The sequence goes on along the minus strand of CAZYRM010000027.1, from coordinate 4,007 downwards.
CGAGGGCACCCCATGGAACCGGGCGATTGGCTCGCGGTGGCTCGCATGGGCGGGCTTTACGATCACCACGGCGTCTACGTGGGCCACGGTCGCGTCGTTCACTTCACCGGCGAGCCGGGGCGGACGGAGAAACACAGCGCGCGGATCGCGGAGTCCCCCCTCGAGGATTTCGCGTGCGGCGGCACGGTGCGTGTCGTGCGCCGAAGAGGCCGCGACGGCGCCCGGTGGGTGGCCCGCGCCCGGGCCGCGCTGGGAGCCTCCGGTTACCACCTCCTCTTCCGCAACTGCGAGAACTTCGCGGACTGGGCCACCGGCGGAGATGGCGAAAGCGTGCAGGTGGAGGCCCCCCTGCGCCGGGCGCTCACTCGCGCCCTGCGCGCGGCGAGGCGATCGAGCCAGCCGTACGGGCTTGTCCGTGAGGTGCTCCTCGGCCTGGCCGAGGGATTCGTGACATCACGTCAGGAGGCGATGCGATGAAGTACGGAGATTCGGAGCTGGCGCCGGCCGGCGAGCAGGCCCTCGAGGGCGCCGTTGTAGGCGGGCTGCTCGGGGTCCAGGTGGCGATGTCGATCGCGCCCACCGTGCCGTCGGTGCTGATCGGCGCCATGATCGGCGCGCTCGTGGGCGGCGTCCTGGGGTGGCTCTTCGGCGCGGACATCGTGCGCTTCCTCGGACGCGTCGTGGGACCGGCACTTGGCCAGGCATGACCAGGAGGATCAACTCATGACCGAGGATCGTTCGCAGGTCGTCATCCGGGACCCGGGCGAGGGCGCCACTCCAGCGCGTCGAAGGTCGGGGATCCGTGGATCCCTTCAGTGATTTCGACACGAGTCCCAACCAAGGAGTCTCCCCCATGCGCCCTCTCACCCTGAACCACGACGCCTGGGTCGGCCTGATCGACGGCAGCCCCAGCCTCCAGATCGTCACCGACCTCGCGCCGGAGAAGGCCCTCGCGCCGCCCAAGGGATGCCCCCTCACGCTCGCGCTCGAGGGCCGCTCCTTCCTCCTCGTCGTCCGTCCGCCCGCCCCCGCCACCCCCTGGTCGACCCGCATCGACCTCCCCGCCGATCGCGCCGCCTTCGTCGAGCAGGCCCTCAGCCTCGTCCCCGCCATCCGCCTCACCCAGTTCGGCTCCGACGGAAGCTGGACCGTCAAGTTCGCCCGAGGCGGCGCGCCCCTCTGCGCCCCAGCCCCGTGCGCGCCAGTTCCCGCCCTGCTCTCCGTCCGATTCTCACTTGTCCTGGCGCGGTTCGCCTCCGCTGTCGTGCGAATCGAACAGGCCGGTCGCTGACACCCCCATGGAGCGCTCCCACCATGGACATCGCCGACCTCCGAGCCCGTTTCCAAAGGGAAGCCTCGCCCGCCCTCACCGCGGAGATCCGCGACGCCGTGCAGGCCCGCATCTCCCACCGCGGAGGTCACCTCGACTGGGGTCTCCTCTGCGAAGAGGCCGGCCTCCTCCCCCTCGGCTTCCGCGAATTCCAGCTCGCGCTCCGCGACGACCCCGACGATGCGGCCGCCGCCCTCCGCCTCGCCCACCACCTCCGCGAGCGAGGCGATTCCACGCGAGCCCAGGCCCTCCGCGAGCACCTCCTCGAGCGCGACCCCGCCCGCGAGGAGTGGCTCTCCCCTTTCGTCGACCTGCTGCTCGAGGACGGCCTCGACGGCCGCGCCCGCGCCGCCGTCGCGCGCGCCGTCGGCGCCATCCCCCCCGCCCGCGCGAACCTTCTCCTCCGCCGCACGACGCCGGCGCAGAGCGCCGAAGCGCCCTCCGACCCCGACTGCGTGCGCTTCCTCACCCTCTTCTCCGCCCGAGAGGAAGTCGAGCGCGAGCACGCGGAGCTGCGCAAGGCGTTCGTCGCGCTGCTGCGGAGGCGTCCCGATCGGACGGTCGTCTGCAAAGGGGGGAAGTACGTCCTGGGCGAGAAGGAGGGGGTCGAGGAGCTGGGCTTCGAGCCGGAGGCCCCCGCCCTCCGAAGCGGCCCGCAGGCCGCGAAGGAGGGGCCGTGCACTCCCTCGCCGTGACGGAGCCGGGGACGTACGTCCACATCGAGGGGGAGGAGCTGATCCTCGCCCGCGGCGCGACGGTCGTGCGCAAGGTGCGGCTCCAGGAGGTTTCGGAGGCGCTCCTCTACGGAGGGGTGGGGATCTCCTCCGCGGCGATCGGGGCGCTTGCGCGGCGCGGGGTGGACGTGGTGTTCCTGACGCAGGAGGGGTACTTCCGCGCGCGCCTCTCGGGACGGGCCTCGAAGAATGTGGTGCTGCGCCTGGCGCAGTTCCGGAGGGCGGGGGAGGCTGCCTGCTGTCTGGCGCTGGCGCGCGCGGTGGTGGTGGGGAAGGCGACGCACCAGCGGGCGCTCTTGCTGACGGTGGTGGAAACGGAGGTGCTGCGGGCGGGGCTCGACCCGATGGTGGGGTTCTTCCACCAGCCGCTGTTCGGGAGGCCTTCGCTCGCGCTCGACCTGATGGAGGAACTCTGGCCGTTCGTGGACGGGCTGGTGGTGAGGCTGGTGAACCGGAGGCAGCTTGGGAAGGGAGACTTCGTGCGGAGGGGGACGGCGACGCTCGCGGAAATCCTCGCGGAGGCGGAGGAGCCGTCGGAGGGATCGATCGGCGAGGGCGGCGGGGAGAACGGTCAGCGCGCCGAAGTGGGGGTCTTCTTGTCGGACTCGGGGCGGAAAGTGCTGATCTCGGAGTTTTTTCGCAGGATGCGGGAGCGGTGAACTTCCCATACCGGGAGGGGGCCTTCGAGCTGAGGGACATCGTGCGGGAGCAGGCGTACCGGATCGCGAGGGTGATCGAGGGGAAGGAGGAGACGTACGGGGCGTTCGTGCCGAAGTAGCGCGTCGGCGATGGGGGGTTGCGATGTACTTGATCGTCTGCTATGTCGTGGTAGGGGATCGGCGTCGGACGCGGCTGTTCAAGAAGATGAAGCGGTTGCTGCCGAGGGTGCAGAAGAGCGTGTTCGAGGGAGAGATCCCGGAGGACCGTCTGCAGCCGTTGCGGGAGATGATTGCGAAGGAGATTGACCAGGGGGAGGACACGAGGCGGCTCTACCATCTGAGCGGGAGGTGCGTGCCGGCGACGGAGATCATCGGGACGGGGGTGTACGTTGAGTCGGAGGAGGATGAAGTCTTGTAGTCGAGGGGGCATCCGCAGACCTGCGTGCACTTCTGCAAATCGACGCAAGTCGTTGGCGCGGCCGCGTGAGTTCATTTCGAGGGAGTCGAGGTCGGCGGATCTTGCAGGACCAAGACAGAGATGGAGATGCGGCACAACGGGGGCCGGGGTGCGTGTGAGCGATGATCGATGGGTGTGGGGGTCTGCGGAATCGTCGTCGGAACTCTTGAATCCGGCGGGCGATGGTGGGTAGACTCCCCGACTATCTGCCCCGCTGACGAGGGGATTGAAACTTTCCGCTTCGGGTTCGGCCGGTAGATCCCGGCATTCCCCGACTACCTGCCCCGCTGACGAGGGGATTGAAACCGCCTGGTACTCTTGCTCAGTCTGCATGGTTAGTCCTCCCCCGACTACCTGCTCCGCCGACGAGGGGATTGAAACCCGCGCTCCTTAATCTTAGTGAGAAGTTCCTTCGGCCCCGACTACCGGCCCCGCTGACGAGGGGATTGAAACCCGCCCACAAGGTGACCCGTCCGGGATCTACTTGCCCCCGACTACCTGCCCCGCTGACGAGGGGATTGAAACAGCGACCAGCTCCGTGTCGGACAGGTG
>CAZYRM010000027.1:0-265 GCA_964649705.1 uncultured Planctomycetia bacterium | reverse complement strand
CCCCCCCCGACTACCTGCCCCGCTGACAAGGGGATTGAAACCTGTGCGACGTGACGGGCAGCGTGAAGTCGACCCCGACTACCTACCCCGCCGAAGAGGGGATTGAAACGCCCCCTCGAACTTCGCCACCACGGTGTCGCGGGCCCCCGACTACCTGCCCCGCTGACGAGGGGATTGAAACGTGATCCCCCAGACCCCTGTAACGCCCCATACTCCCGCCCCGCTGACGAGGGGATTGAAACCCGAACGCCTTGCGCTCGCAGAT
>CAZYRM010000026.1:0-52147 GCA_964649705.1 uncultured Planctomycetia bacterium | reverse complement strand
TGATCGGGTCCCAGTTCTGGAACTGGGGGTTGGCGTTCGCGTTGTTCGTCCCGGGGTAGACGACGCTGCGATCGACGAACGAGTAGTTCACGGTGAGCGTCCCGCCGCTGTTGGTCATCGGGTCGTCGGCGTCGGCCTGCCAGGTCGCGGGATCGCCCACGATGGAGTTCTCGATGAGGCAGGTCTTGCCCGCGCCCACGGTGATGAGTGGGTTGGCCGTCGTGAAGGCCCCCAGCACGTCGCAGTGCATGACGTTCGCGACGTCCTGCAGGAGGGGCGTCGCGGACGCCGCGTCGCGGATCAGCACAAGGTTCCGCAGGACCTCCTTGGTGGGGTCTCCCGACCCGATAATCGCGGACGAGCCGCCCGGAGGCCTGAGGACGACGCCGTCGAGGATGACACGGAAGCCCAGGGCCGACAGGTTGATCGACTCGTCGCGGATGACGTTGTCGCGCACCTCGATGACGTTGTTCGCGACCGTCGCGTCCAGGATGGCGTCCTGCAGCGTGGCGTAGGTCGCCACGTCCGCGTCGAGCGGGTTGTTCGTGCGGAGGACGACGGCCGCCCCGGACCCCCAGTCGATCAGGTCGAGGTTGTCGTTCGTCTCGAACTGCTCCCCGCCGAGGGCTCCTGCCCAACTGCTGAACGTGACGTTCGTGTGCGTCGCCGCGCCGCCGGCCCCCTTCACGTTCGTCGCGGGTCCCGCGTCGAACTGGCAGAGGCTGATCGACGCCGGTAGGGTTGTCGCCACCGTGGCGCCGGAGAGGTCGACGTACAGGCCTCCTGCCGCGCCGCTCGTGAACCTCACGCCCGTCCAGCCCGTCAGCGTGGCCGTGGAGTTGACGACGACGCCGGTTCCGGCGAGGTTCGCGATCGTGATGTAGCTCACGTCCATCGTCCCGGAGACACTGCACGACCAGGTCCCGGCGCCGTTGTTCTCGATCCGCGCCCTGGACGAGGCGCTCGTCCCGGTGGTGCTGAGCGTCCCGCTCGCGTTGACGTTGAGCGTCGCGAGGTTCACGAGCTTGAGGATCGTGCCTCCCGCGAGCCTGAGCGTCCCGCCGGCCTGGATGTCTGTCGGCGAGGCCCCTGTCTTCGTCACGGTGCGCCCGGCCCCCGGCGCGAAGATCCCCTCGACCACGTCAAGATCCACGCACGTCGTATTCTGCGCCACGCTGACCGTGGGCGCGTTCGTTCCTTCGCCCACCTGCAGGCTGTAGAACGACGGAGTCCCGCCGCTCGGGCTGTGCGTAACCGACTCTGCGGTGGTCCCGTTGAATATCACAGTCCCCCCCGTCGCAAGGAAGGACGGCGCGGTCCCGGAGGCCGTTGAGATCTCCCAGTCGTTCGACACGCGCACGGTTCCGGCCGACAGGATGACATCCGAGGTATTCGCCGCGTCCGTGTTGTTCTTGAAGAGGAAGTACCCGGTCTCGATGGTCCCGCCGGCCGCCTGGAGGTCGAGGCGCCCGTTGTTGTTGTTGGCCGCGTATGGCGGCGCCGCACCGGGCGTGGCACTCCCGAGCTTGCCGGCCTTGATGGTTCCGCCCGACAGTTGCAGCACACGGTTGGCGACACCGCTGCCGCCGGTCGAGTACCGGACCCACTCCAGGCCGTTGGCGTTCGTAGTGTCGAATGTCGCGTCTGCCTGGTCCTTTGCCTCGATGGTCGCTCCGGCCGGAACCGCCACGACGCCTCCGTCGATGTTCATCACCTCGCAGAGCCAGTAACTGGTCCCGCCGAGGTTGACCGTGTACCCGCTGCCGGCGCCTGGCGCGTCGCGGTTGATTTCCACCCGACGGAAGGCGGCCGAACTGATGGAATTCACCGTCGACACCGGCGAACCTCCGCCCGTGCCGATCATCCGCAGGATCCCAGGGAATCGGAGCCCGCCGGTGACGTTGACGTTCCGGACGACCTCCACGTCTACGGCCGTCGACCCCGTCCAGGTCATGGTCGCCGAGGCGGTCAGGTCTCGCCCGACCGTCAGGAAGGGCGACGCAGGGGCCGCGCCGGGCATCGTCCAGGTCCCCCCGAGCACCTCAAGATCCTGACCGACGGAGATCGCCCCGCCGGTCCTGCCCGTGGCGTCGATCGTCCCGCTGGCGCCCCAGATGAGGCTCCCGGAGGTGGTGAGGTTGTAGTTCGAAGCTCCGCCCAGATTCAAATTGGACGAGGTCGTCTCACCGATCGTGAGGGAGGCAATGGACGCGGCACCGACGAGCTGGGGTGCGAAGGTCCCGTTCCCGTTGAGGATTACGTCCGTCGTCGTCCCCGGGGGGCCCAACTGAGCCGGACTGGACCCATTCGACCAGTGGAACGGGTCGGCCCATTCCCCCTTCACGCCGGCATCCGAGACCGTCGTGTCGACCTCAACTCCGACAGCGGTCGAAAGTACGTCGCCCTTGTAGGCGCTCCACAGGAAGTCGTCCAGGCCGGCCTCGCAGTACGTCCCCGCGGCCGCCTCCGTTCCGCTGAACCGTACCTTGGGCGTCGCGACATTCTCGAAGGAAGTGGGCGCATTCCACGTGACCTGAGTCCACGCCCTCACATCTGTGTTGTTCGGGTAGTCCTCGATTACCGTCGAGAATGTCACCCCGTTCGCGGCGGCGGTCAGGCTCCCAAAGTCCCCACCCCCGCCGAAGAACACCCAGCGACGGAAGGTGGCCGCTACGTGGTAGTAGCCCGCCGTCGACAGGGTGGGCGAGGTCAACGTGGCCGTCCCGTCGAGCGTGCTGGTCAGACCGGTCACGAAGGCGAACGTCCCGGTGTCGACGCTGTCGACACCCGGAGCAAACCCGTTCTCGCCGGTCGGCGCCCCACGCTCCCACTGGCCGCTGGCGGGCGCAGCCCCGACGACCCAGCTCTGGTCCGTCTCGAAGGTGTCCGCGAGGATGCTCTTCGGACTCTCGGGATCGCTCGAGAGCGGCGCTGCGGGGACGCTCCCCCCTCCATAGTCGTAGTAGAGCCGCACCTGGCCGCCGCCCGCGCCGCTGAAGTCGGCCGGCAGCTTGAAGTGGACCTCTACCGAACTGGCAGGGGTGAACGTCGGGAGACTCCGGGCGAGTTCGACCCAGGAGGCCGTTGGGGCCGAGGTCGACTGGCAGGCGACACGCAGCTCGTTCGCGACGTCGAGGCCAGTCCAGGGAAGACCGTCCGCGGCGTCCAACCGGACGAAGACGTACTGATTCCCTGTGGCGGCGCCCAGTCCGGAGACCGTTCGATAGCGCCGCCATTGTCCGACCCAGGTGAGGCTCGCATTCCAGATGACCTCCGCGCTGGTGACGTCTTCGGGGGTCAGGTCGTAGTCACGCGAGTCGGGATCGCTCAGGCCGGTCTGCGTCCAGCCGCTGAGCGTATAGGTGTTCGGCGCGGACCCGGGCAAGGCGACCACGTTGTAGCCGCCGGCCAAATCGAATGTGAAATCGAAGGACATCCCCGTCAGGATGATGTTGGAACCGACTCCCAACGCTAGGTGCCTTCGCGGAGAAGCGCCGATCACGTTCGTGAAGGAGACGTTCGTAAACGTGCCGATGTTGGCGCCGGAGTTCACGGTGAATCCGTTCGGGCCGGCGTAGGAGAAGTCGAGCTCCGAGACTTCCAGCGTGGACCCGCTGTTCATGTTGAACGAGTAGCCTCCCGCGCCGCCAGGCTGGCGGGTCACCGCCGCGTTGCCGGACGACTCGAACGTACCTCCGCTTTCGAAGACGATGGCTTCCGCCGAGTCCCAGCACCGGATCTGCCCGTCTTCCAGCAGGCGGAGCCTCCGCGCACCTGCTCCTCCAGAAACCGAGAGGGTCGCGCCGGGTGCGCCGTCCCCGTCGCCGAGGTCCAGGATCCCCGTACTCGACACCTGCAAGGTCCCCGAGACGGTCACCGTTTTCGCCGTCGCGCCGTTGTCGACGTACAGGCGGGAGGTCCCGGCGACGGTCATCTGGGCCCCGTTGCCGACGGTCACGCCTCCCTTGGCCGTCAGCGTGTAGTTCGCCAGGTCCATTGTGCCGCCCGACACCAGGATGTCGTTGTCCACGGCCAGGTGCGTGCCCAGCGCGGCCGTCGTACCACCGGTCTTGCTCACGGTCAGGTTCCAGAAGGCCCCGGATCCCCCGATGATGATCACCGTCTGGCTCGAAGCGCCGGAGAATGCCACGGTGTTCCGGTTCGCCAACGGCGCGCCATTGATCGGATCAAACGTCCCGCCCGATGACTTGAAGGCCGTTCCGTAGATCGTCAGAGTGCGGGGGACCACGCCGTCGGTTCCGCGCAGAACGGCTCCGGTCGTGACCGAGATGTTCCCGACGCTGAAGCTGCCGTTCATCGTGCACGGGTCCGTGGCGCTCGATATCCAGACGTTGTCCGCGGAGGCGTTCGGAAACGCCCCCGGCGCCGGCGGGGTACCGATGTAGTCCCAATTGTCCTGGGCGCCGTCCGAGTCGGCGTCCGGCGCGCTCACATCGTTCCACAGGTCCGCCCAGGGTCCGCCAACCCACTTCCACTCGAAGTAGACCCAGACAATGCGGCCGTCGGCCCCATTGATCACGCCTTCGTACGAGTCCGAGTCCCAGGCATTGCCCGTCGGAGGGGCCGCCGAATTCGGAGGGTCGGTGTTCGCTCCTTTCGCGCCCGATGAGTTCTCCAGGTCGATCCGCAAGTCGGACGCCGGCGGCACGCCAACCGGGACTTTGACGTTGTAGGCCACCGATGAGTCGAAGGAGCATCCGCGCATCGCGTACACCCCTGTCGTCTTGAGGAAGTTGACCCCAAAGTCGGAGTCCTCGATCACAAGGTCGTTCAGGTTGACGAGCGTAGCGCCGAGGGCGACCTGAAGACCCTCCACTCCGGCGACCGTCCCCAGCCTCCTCACCGTGGCCCCGTTCAGGTCGGATGTCCCGGTGATGGAAATGGTAAGCGCCCGAGAGGCGTCGACGTCCCGGGTCATGAGAGGGAAGCTCCCTGTCGTCCCGGTCGTCTGGAGGATGCCGTCGACAGCGAGCTGTGGGTCCACAACGGACGGCGGCGACTGGTTGAACTTCAGGGTCGTGCTCCCCTCGAGGAGCAGAGTCCCCGCAGCGAGCACCGACGCCGTGGATTGGAGCGTCCCCACCACGCCGCTCGTCGCGATCCGAAACGTGCCAGCGGTCACGGTGAGCGTCCCAGACACCGTGAAGTTGGTCGTCATGCTCGCGGTCCCCGCGCTCTTGTTGCAGTCGACGGCGGGGAGCGTCGCACCGTTGACCGAGATTGACTGGTCGTTCGCACCGGAGAGCGCGAGGACCGTGTTCGCCGCATAACTGGTCGTATAGGGGGCCGTGAAGGTGATGTTCCGCTGGAACCCGATCGTCGCGGCCGCGGTAGTGTTGAGCGTGCCGTTGGTGTTCACGACGAAGTCCGTGCCAACGGCCGCGGTGGATCCGCCTGTAATCGTCAGCGCGCCTGTGGCGGAGGAGACTGTCAGCGTCGACGCCGCCGGACCGGTGAGGGTCCCGCCCGACATGGAGATCGTCCCGCTGTTGGCGATGTTCACGCCGTTCGAGAGTGTGATCGCCCCATTGGACATGGTGAGCGTGGCCCCGGGCAGGATCGTCATCGCGTCTCCTGACGCGGCCCCGAGCGTCAGGTTCCCTGCGCCCGCGGAGACGCCCAATGTCGGTGCGCCCGCCCCGCTCGGGTATCGCAATTGGTCCCGGGTACCGCTGGCCGCCAGCGTCGTGTTGTCGAGTCGCACCCGTAGCGCCGCCGCGGTCCCGACGTCGACGGAGGGTTCCCAGAAGGAGGCGTTCGTCGCTACCCCCCGATCCGGGACGTACACGACCTCCGAGGAGGTCGGGACTGCCCTCGGGGCCCAATTGTCCGGATTCGACCAGTTCGCGTTCGAGGGCCCCCACTCCGTCCCGAAGACGCTCTTGCCCGTCCAAGTCTTGTACGAGGTCGTCCCGTCGTAGAACCCGCTCTTGGAACTCTGCGCCGTGTTCCCGTACGCCCCCTGGTCACGGCGACTCCCGTTGTGCAGCGGCTCCAGTGGATAGGTGTCCACCGGATCAGCAGCATCGATCGTCGGACTGTCCAAGGTGTCATAGGCGAAGGTGTCGTCGGAGGTGCCGAGGATCGAGTCCGTCCCCCTCCCTGTCCATCTCCCGAAACTCGACCGGACATGGAAGTCCTCCGTCCCCGCCGCGACGGAGAGGAACGCGGGGTCGAAATTGATGCTGTTCGTCTCCCTGCCGGTCCCTTGCCAGCCGGCGAAGTCGTAGTGGGTTGATGCATTGTTCCCCGTCAGCCCCGTCCCGCCGATGGCGGCGCTCCCGGTGGCGTAGAGGTCGTTGTAATTGTAGGTGCCGGCGCTGTCGTTGATCAGCCAGACGCACTTGGCGCTGTTCGCAGCGCCGCTCCCGACGGCCCAGATGACGTTGTTGGTCACCACGTTGTTGGTGCTCGTCCCGCCGTCACCGTCCAGGACGAGGCCGGCCTCCGGGTCGGTCGTGATGGTGTGGTAGATGGTGTTGTTCTTGACGGTGCATCCACCCGTGTCATTCAAGCGCAAGTCATACTCATTCTTGAAAATGATGTTGCGTTCGATCGTCAGATTGGCTGCGGAGCTCTCGACGTTGATGTAGATCCCCGTGGTCCCACGAGGCGCCGTTCCGGTGTGCCCGGAGACGATGTTGTCCCGGACGTAGACCCCGGTGCCGGCGTTCACGGGTGAGCTCAGGAAGATGCCGTACGCGCCGTTGTTGTCGTGGACATTGCATCCCTGGATCAGGACTCCTCCGACGGCTTCGGCGTACGCACTCGTCCAGAAGGCGATCCCGCAGTTGTAGTTGTTCGTGAATTCGGAGTTGAGGACCTCGTTTCCGTCGGGCGTCGTGTCGATGTCGTCACGGACGAGCACGCCGGCGTCGGTCGCGAGCGAGTTGTTCTGCGTGTTCTGGAAGATGATCCTCCGAGTGCCGGCCGATGTCGGGTCCCCGTCGATCGTCACGTAGTCGTCGCTGATCTTGATGACGTTGTTCCGCGTGCTGGCGGCGCCGCTCGTCGGCGGCTCGAGCGTCGCGGTGACTCCTGCGGTCGGCTTGAAGTTGAGGCGGAACGCGGCGGTCGCCCCCTTCCCGGAGACGACGAGCTTCTCGAAGTTGGTGTAGACCGCGTCCCCGGGAATCCCCATCCAGATCGTCCAGGTCGAGGTGAAGTCGGCCGCCGGAACGAGCGCGAGTGCGCTGCTCAGCGTTCGCTTGGGCGAAGCCAGTGTGCCCGGGTTTCCATCCGCACCGGTGTTCGAAACATAGACGTCATCTGCCCGGACCCATTGCTGGACCCCGAGAAGGGCGAGCGTGAGTGCGATGACCTTCCAGCGCATGGCGATCTCCACTCCTCCCCGAAACCTATGGGGAACGAGGTCCCGAGATGCGGACTCCGCATCTGCCCATAGGTCTCGGCAATTCCAATGCCGATCGTCACACCCGCGCGCACGAATGCGTGCTCACAACATGCTCAAAATACACATGTTATGGTCGGCAAACTGCACGCTGGACGGACAAACAGTGGCAAGCCCGGGGGCATGGCCCGAAGCGACACACTTCACAGTCGCATCGCACGTTCAAAGCCTGTGCCTACAATAGGATATGAGTCCGCTACATGCTGTCCCGCGGATTGCGCCCGATCGACACAACATGAGACGTCCGAGACTCGGGCCGGGGGCGGCTGGGCGGAGGAGGCCCATCGCTCGGACTGACCGGGATTGGTCGAGAATTCGCGAAATGCGAGCCAATGACGTGCGAATCTCAGACCGTCCTGCACCCGGAGGGCTCCGCTCCGCGGAAGCGCCGGCCGACCCAACCTAGCGGCGTCTGGCGATTCATGTCACATCTCGTTCTCCGACATGGAATTGTAGATCGTCAAGTTTCCGCTCGAAATCCTCTTTCCTCCAGCCATCCTCCCGGGAGTCCCGATTCCGTTCTGGTATGAACGTTGCCTTAAGTTCCGGACCACAACGGGTCCCGTCGGCATTGCATGAAGGAGCTCGCCATGACCAAGGACAAGCAGAGCCAGCCGGTTCGAAAGGTGCAGTCTCTGGACGTGGAGATTCTTGAGCCCAGGGTTGCGCCTTGCGTGAATCCGAAGGCCTTGGCCCACATGCCGCTGACGGCGTTAATCAACCTTCCGGCTTCGAAGGACGAGTCGCTCTGCTAGCGGGCTAGGCCAGACTTAGGTCCGTGGGCCCACTCGACCAGCTTGGCGTCGAGCGGGCCCGCGTCGTTTCCGGATCGACGCCCTCGCTGGGAAACCCGCCCAAGCGGTGGTACAAGACACGGCATGGCCGCCGCCCTCGATGCCCCCGTCCGACGCGCACGCACGGACCTTGTGATCAGCCGCCGCACCGAAGGCGACCACGACGTCTGCGTCGTCCATGACCCCGTCCGCTACGAGGCCGACCTCCCCGTCGACCTCCTCGCGAAGTTCGTCTCACGCCTCGAAGCCATGGACCTCCTCGAAACCCCGCCCGAGGAGGCCTCCTCCCCCTTCCGCCGAGCCGCGCCACGCGCTGGCCTCCTCTCCCGCTGGCCCTCCTCACCGTCTTTGCCTGCATTGCGACCGCGGTCACCGTCATCGCGGCCGCCTGGGGACGGCATGGGCAGCAGGCGCACCTCGACGAACTTGCCCACGAGGATTCGTTTGAACCTCCCCTATGCGTCCCTTACAATCTGCTTCTCATGTCCAACAACAACCACAAGCCGGTGACACGCGAGGAGCTCAGGGCCGAGATCGGCGCGACGAGCAAGAGCCTCAGGGCGGAGATCGACACGACGAGGAAGAGCCTCGATGCGAAGATCGGCGCGACGAGGAAGAGCCTCGATGCGAAGATCGGCGCGACGAGGAAGAGCCTCGATGCGAAGATCGACACGACGAGGAAGAGCCTCGATGCGAAGATCGACACGACGAGGAAGAGCCTTGAGGCGAAGATCGGCGCGACGAGGAAGAGCCTCGAGGCGAAGATCGCAGAGTGTGCCACGAAGAAGGATCTCGAGGCCGCGATCGCGAAGTGCGCCACCAAGGAGGCCCTGAACATCGTCGCGGTCCAGGTCGCCAAGAACACGCTCGACATCGAGCAGATCAAGGCCCGGCTCGAATTGACCGCCACCAAGGACGACGTGACCGCGGTCAAGCTGGCGGTCGATGACCTCCGAACCATCGTTCTCCGATCCCTCGAGGGGCGCGCCGGGACGACGCCTTCGTAGCCCCTCCCCAGGCGCCCACCTCGTCGTCCCATTCCCGCTTGGCCATCCGCGCGCTATAACATCGACATGGCCATTGCCGCCGAGGCCGCCGTCCGCCGCGCACGCACGGACCTTGTGATAAGCCGCCGCACCGAGGGCGACCACGACGTCTGCGTCGTCCATGACCCCGTCCGCGGCTCCTACTTCCAGCTCGGCGAGGACGCCTCCCACGTCCTCGAACTCCTTGACGGCCGCAGGACCCCCGAGGACATCTCGAGGGAGTTCCTCGTCCGCTACGAGGCCGACCTCCCCGTCGACCTCCTCGCGCAGTTTGTGACGCGCCTCGAGGCCATGGACCTCCTCGAAACCCCGCCCGAGGAGGCCTCCTCCCCCTTCCGCCGAGCCGCGCCACGCCCTGGCCTCCTCTCCCAGCTCCTCTTCCTGCGCGTCAGGACGGTCGACCCGCAGGCCTGGCTCAATGCCGTCCATCGACGCGTCGGCTTCCTCTTCTCCGGCGGGGCCCTCCTCGCCGCCCTCGCGTCCGTCGTAGCGGCCATCGCCGTCCTCGCCTCAGCGTGGGCCGACCTCTGGTCCGACGTCGCCGCCCTCTACAGCCCGTCCGCCCTCGCGACGTTCTGGATCGTCTTCCTCGGCATCATCCTCGTCCACGAGACCGCCCACGGCGTCACCTGCGTCCACTTCGGCGGTCGCGTCCGCGAGATGGGTTTCCTCCTCATCTACTTGATGCCCGGCTGCTACACCGACGTCAGCGCGGCGTGGATGTTCCCCAAGCGCTCCCAACGCCTCTGGGTCTCGCTCGCGGGCGTCATCGCCGAGGGGACCCTCTGGTCGATCTGCGTCTTCCTCTGGAGGCTCGCCACGCCCGAGTCCCTCCTCTACGGCGTCTGCCGCTCCGTCGTCCTGGTCTCCGGCGTCGGGATCCTCTTCAACCTGAACCCCCTCATCAAGCTCGACGGCTACTACGCCCTCTCCGACGCCCTCGGCGCCCCGAACCTCAGGTCGCGCTCGATGTCCCTGCTCGGCCGTGTCGTCTGGCGCCTCCTGACCGGCCTCCGCGTGTCGGCGCCCCAGGCCACGCCGCGTGAGCGCCGGATCTTCCTCGTGTACGCCGTTCTTGCCCTTGGCTATACTGCCCTCCTGCTGGGGGCGATCCTCCTCGGTCTGGGGCGCTCCCTCGTGGAGCACCTCGGCGGGGCGGGAGGCGCCCTCTTTGCCTGGTTCGCCCTCGCCCTGCTCGCCCCCATCGTCCGGGGGTTCGGCTCAGGGGTCCGCAGAATGGCCGACGAGACCGGGAAGCGACGCGCCGTGCGCCGCCCCATCGCCCTCCTCGCCCTCGCCACCGCCGCCGCCGGCGTCGCGTGGCTCGTCCCGATGGAGTTGAGGGTCACCGGGCCGTTCGTCCTCGCCGCCGCAAACCGCGGCCACGTCCGCGTCCCCCTCCCCGGCCTCGTCCTTGAGGTCCTCGTCGCCGAGGGCGACCGAGTCCGCGCCGGCGACCCCGTCGCCCGCCTCGATTCGACCCCCTTCGAGCTCGAGAAGGCCAAGGCCGCCGCCGCCCTCGAGCGAGCCAAGGCCGACCTCGCCCTCCTCGTGGCCGGGACCCGCCCCGAGGAGATCGCCCGCGCCGAGTCCAAGGTCGCCGTCTCCCGGATGAAGGCCGTGGCCGCCCAGAAGGCCCTCGAGCGGAACCAGGACCTGCACCAGCGCGGGATGCTGTCCCTCGAGCTCCTCGAGGCCGCCGAACAGGCCCGCGACGTCGCCGCTCGCGAACAGGCCCAGACGGAGAGCGAGCTCGCCCTCCTCAAGGCGGGACCGCGCAAGGAGGAGATCGACGGCGCCCGCGCCAAGGTCCGCGAGGCGGAGCACGCCCTCGCCCAGGCCGAGTACCGCCTCTCGCGCACGACAATGAGGGCGCCGATCGCCGGCACGGTCGTCACGCGCGACCCCGGCGCCCTCTCGGGAAAGTACGTCGAGGCCGGCACCGAGGTCTGCGAGGTCGCCGACCTCGACTGCCTCGTGGCCGAGATCGAGGTCCCCGAGAAGGAACTCGCCGACGTGCACGAGGGCGCGAGCGTCTCGATCAAGGCGGCCGCCGTCGCCGCCGAGACGTTTCAAGGGAAGGCGGGGCAGGTCGCCCCCGCACTCGAGGAGAAGGCCGGGGTCCCCATCGCCCGCGTGCGCTGCATCGTCTCCGACCCCGAAGGGCGGCTCCGTCCCGGCATGACCGGCGAGGCCCGCATCGACTGCGGCGAGCGCCGATCCCTCTCGATCTTCGGGAGGAAGCTCGTCCGCCTCCTGCGGATCGAGTTCTGGTAGGCCCTCCAGGGCGACCCGTCCATCTCCGCACGAGCGGGTCGGCCGCATCGCTGCGAGAATCCCCTTGACGACGGCCAGGCTGCATCTTACGCTCAGATCTGAATCTTGAATTCAAGTAAGAGGTGGGCTTCCATGCCGCGGGCGACCGTCACGAGCCGGGGACAGACCGTAATCCCCAAGCCGATCCGTGACCACCTCGGACTGCAACCGGGGGACTGCGTGGACTTCGTCGTCCTGGACGGCGGTGAGGTCCTTGTCCGACCCGCCACCGAGGACGTGCGGGGATTGAAGGGTTTCCTGCATGTCCAGGGACGAAGGACCGTATCGGTGCGGGCCATGCAAGCCGCCGTCCGCCGCAGGGCTCACGGCGCATGATCGGACTCGACACGAACGTCCTGGTCCGCTACCTCGTCCAGGACGACCCAGCGCAGTCCGCCGTCGCGTCGCGTGTCATCGACGACGCGGCCCGGAAGGGCGAATCGCTGGCCATCTCGCCGATCGTGTTGTGCGAAGTCGTGTGGGTGCTGGAGTCGGCCTACGCCGAGCCGCGCGCGCGGGTGGCCGAGGCGATCGATCGCGTCCTGCGCACGAAGCAGTTCGAGGTCCTGGAACGCGACCTCCTCTGGCCGGCGTGCGAGGAGTACCGCAGGGGCCCAGGCGACCTCGCCGACTACTACCTCGGCCGCCGCCACCGCGTCGCCGGTGCGGATGAAACCCTCACCTTCGACCAGGCGCTCAAGTCCTCGAAGCACTTTCGTGTGCTGAAGGCGTAGAGTCCCGTACGACCCCATCGCATCCAAGCGGTTCCACCCTCCGCAGCAGACCGCTTACCCTGGCGTGCCGCAACTTGCTTTCCCCCGCTACTTCGTGTAGATGCCTCCCGGTCCCACAGCGCACCGAGAGATGGCCCTCAGCGATCGAGAACTCGTCGAAGCCTGCATCCGCGGCGACGCCCGCGCCTGGGAGGAGTTCGTCCAGACGCTGACGCCGTGGGTCCGGGGCGTCGTCCGTAAGCAGATCGCGCGGCGTGGTCCCCCTCCCCAGGAGCACGACGTCGAGGATCTCACCAGCGCCGTCCTCCAACAGCTCCTCGCCCGCGACAAGGCCACGCTCAAGGCCTTCGGCCCGCCGTACCAGCTCAAGCCCTGGATCGCCGTCATCGCCTCCCGAGTCTGCTCCCACGCAGCCCGCGACGCCGACCCGCCCTCCCAACCTCTCGACAAGGCCCCGCCCCCCGCCGTGGTCGACCTCCCCCCCGACGAATCAGCACAACTCCTCGAACGACTTCTCGCAAGCCTGAGCCCCGAAGACCGAGCCCTCCTCGAGCTCTTCTACGTCCAGCAGCGCAGCTACGACGAGATCGCCCTCCTTCTCGGGATTCCCTCCAACTCCATAGGGAAGCGGAAGTTCCGCATCATGAAGCGGATCGAAGCGCTCCCCGAATACAAGAAGATCCAGGAATTGCTGCGATAGCCGCCCGAATCCCGCGGCGCGCGGGCATTCACCCTCGGAGTTGGAAACGATGAGCTGCCCCACAAGCGACATCCTGCACGCCTTCCTGGACAAGGCCCTCAACCCGACTCAGGCCAGGTCCATCGGCGAGCACGTCGCGGCCTGCGAGGCGTGCGCGGCGGAGACCGACCGCGTCGCGCGCCTCGCCGCCGCGGTCTCCCTCGAGAGGCCCGCCGCGGGGTGCCTCTCCGCTCCGAAGCTCGCCGTCTTCGCCGCAGGCCAGCTCGACGAGGACTCGAAGGGCGCCTTCCTCGTCCACCTCGGCCGCTGCAGGAGGTGCGCCGACGCGCTCCTCGTCATCCGACGCTCCGTCGTCTCCCGAACGAAGACCCCGGCGCCGCAGCGCTCCCCCAGGCCGACCGCTCGCGTCGCGCGTCCCCGAACGAACTGGGGCTGGGTCGCCGCCGCCGCGCTCGTCGTCGCCTGCATCGGCGCGGGCGCGTGGTTCGCGAAGCACTCGACCCCGAAGGACCAGGGGACCCAGGTCGTCCAGCCCAAGCCTCCGCAGCCGCTGCCTCGGGAGACGCCTCAGGAGGTCGTCCAGCAGCCTCCCACGCCGGAGCCCCAGGCGCCGAAGGAGCAGGAGGAACCCGAGGAGCTCGTCCTCGATCCGAGGGAGCCCGACCCCCTCGAGGAGGCGCAGCCCCCCGAGCAGCCCCAGGAGCCCCCCGAGGACCACGCGCAGAAGCCGCCGGAGCCCGTGACGCCCGGCCCAGAGGGCACCCCGCCCCCCGCACCCGAGCCGACCGCGCCCAAGGAGCAGCCGTTCGACCTCGCCGCCACGCTCGGCGGCGTGGAGTTCCTGCGTCCCGGCCAGACCGCCTGGCAGCCCCTCAAGGAGGGCCAGTCCGTCAAGGCCGAGGGGCGGCTCTCCCTCAAGGTCGGGGGCTCCAAGCCCGCCCGCGTGACGTTTGCCGGCCACGCGGTCTCCCTCGAGAAGAACTCCGAGCTTTCCATCGCCCTCTTCGAGCGTGATTGCGAGATGGCATTGGCTCGCGGAGGCGCCCTTGTGGACGCGCGCAGCGCGGGGGATCGCGGCCTGTCGCTCGATCTCGCCGGCGGCCGCGTCCATGCGAAGGGCGGGCGCTTCCTCGCGGCCCTCTCCAACCGCCAGGGACGCGTCCTCCCCTTCGACGGAGAGGTCCACGTCGAGGCCTCCGGCCAGGACGTCGCCGTGCCTCGCGGCCTCGCCTGCCTCCTCCTCGAGGGGAAGCCCCCCGCCGAGCCCGCGAAGGCCGACGCCGCGGCGCTCCTCGCCTGGACCCGCGACCTCGAGGTCTTCATCACCGTCGAGGCCGAGAAGGGGCGCATCAAGGACCCGATGAAGGCGCGGACCGACAGCTCCGCGAGCGGCGGCCGCTACGTGACGAGCTCCCCGCGGGATCGCGAGGAGGAGGCCGGCTACGTCGAGATCGCCTTCGACGCGAAGCGCGCCGGCGCGTACCGCCTCTTCGCACGCGCCTCCACGGGGGACCGTCGCGAACAGGGCGCCTTCGCGGTGTCGTTCGACGGGGACAAGCCGCGCGAGCTGGCCGCCCGCGGCCGCGGCGAAGAGTGGGCCTGGTCCGGCGTCGACGCCGTCGAGCTCGCCGCAGGCCGCCACGTCGTTCGCTTCCACGACGCCCGCGGGGGCCTGAGGCTCGACTCGGTCGTCATCACGACGGACACGCTCTTCCACCCCGAGCCCGCGGCGGAGGAGGCGGAGGAGCCGGCGGAGGGGGATCGGCCCCCCCGCGAGCGCAACCCGCGCGAGAATCCAAACCCCGGTGGTGACCGCGGCGGTCGCGGTCGGTAGAGTCTTGTCACAGGAACTCGAGAGGAGGATCGAACGATGAGGACCCTGAGGTTGCTGCCCGCGTTCGTCCTGGTGGGCGCGGTCATGCTGGGATTCGGCTTCCGCGTCTGGGCGGAAGGTGACGGCCACGACGGCGGCGGCCACGACCGAGGCGATCACGGCGGCGACCACGGTGACGGCGAGGCCGACGATGGCGACGAGGACGACGGCGAGGCCGACGACGGCAACGACGGCGACCCCGCGCGCCGGCACCACCGCCGCGTGGCGCACCGCCGCAGGGGCGGCGATGGCGACGCCGAGGCCGGTGACGGCGAACATCGCCGTCGCCAGGAAGGCGAAGGGGAAGAGGACGGTCGCGGCGTCCGTCGCGGCGACGGGGACCACGAGGAGTTCCACCGCTGGGTCCGCGAGCACCAGGAAGAGATTCACCGCTGGCTGCGCCGCCACCGTGACGACGGGGACGGCGATCGCGAGCGCGAGCGCCCGCGAGAGGGCGATCGCCCGCGCGACGGCGGCGGACGCGATGGCGGCGGACGCGACGGAGGCGGCCAGCCGGGCCCGCGCCGCTAGACTCCGGACGGAACCCTCAGTAGCATGTCGGGGGGACGGGGCGCGCGCGCGTCCCGTCCTCCGTCACATCCAAGGGAGGCCCCCATGCGGCTCTTGTTCGCCCTCGTCCTGCTGATGGCGTCCGTCCTCCCCGCGGCCGACGACCCGCGCTTCGACGAGGCGTACGACCTCTTCCTGCGCGGGCGCTTCCAGGACGCCCTTCAGATCTACCAGCAGATCACGAAGGACAGCCCGAAGTTCGCGGGGGCCTGGTACGAGATGGGGCTGTGCCAGAAGGAGCTGCGCCAGTTCGGCCAGGCGGCGAACTCGTTCCGCCAGGCGACGAACCTCTCCCCGAACCTCGCCCCCGCGTGGGCCGAGATGGGGGCCTCGTACGTCGCGGCGCAGAAGTGGGACGAGGCGTTGACGGCGCTCCAGCAGGCGGTGAAGCTCGACGCGAAGAACGCGGAGGCCTTCGCGAACCTCGGGTACGCGATGTGGCAGAAGGCCGACCCGGACAACGCGGAGAAGATGCTGAAGAAGGCGATCTCCCTCGATGCTGGGCAGATCCAGGCGTACGTCGACCTGGGGAACCTGTACCTCAAGCTCGCGAAGACGCAGCAGGGGCTCGACCTCCTCAGGAAGGGGTTCGAGCTCGACCCGACAAGCAAGAGCGCGGTGAACGCCTACACGAAGGCGGTCCAGGAGCACGGCTCCGACCGGGACAAGGCCTACATGGCCGCCTGGCAGGCGGAAGTCTCCTCGAGGTTCCAGGAGTCGGAGCAGGCGCTCCTCAAGCTGGTGGCGGAGGACCCGTCGGACTTCCGCTCGCTGGCGCTTCTCGGGCACGTCTACCTGCACCAGAACCCGTCGAAGCCGAACGACGCGATCATGTGCTACCTCGACGCGACCACGCAGGAGTCGAAGGCGAAGGGGGCGGACAAGCTGCCGGTCGGATCGATGAGCCTGGTGATCGAGGGGCTGGGGATCGCCCACCTCAAGGTGGGGGAGTACGCGAAGGCGGACGAGCAGTTCCGGAAGGGGAAGTCGCTCGACAAGGAGAACGCCTGGTTCCCTTACGACCTGGCTCTCTCGGCGGCGATGCAGGGGAAGGGATCCGCGGCGGTCGGCTACCTGACCGAGGCGTGCAAGCTCGACCCCGAGATGGCGGGCGAGGCGAAGGACGACCCCGGCTTCGACTCCGTCCGCGCGAACAAGGACTTCCAGAAGGTGCTCTCGACCTACGGCGACTGAGGCGCGCGCCTGCGGCGGCGTTACCGGATCTCCGTCCCCGGGGGGGCGACCATCCGCTTCCAGAGCGACGAGGCCTTCAGCGCGATCTGCTGCTCGGCCGTGAGAACGGCGAGCAGGTCGTCCGCGAGGGCCTGCCGCGCCCGAGCCAGGCGGTCCGCGAAGGCGTCGTCGCGCTCGGCGTCGCGCAGCTCCGCCCACCTCCGTGCGTGGCGGTCGAGCACGTCGCGGACGTGCTGGGACTGCTGAGGGTCGAGCGCGAGCAGACTCGTCAGCTCCTTGTGCAGGCGCTCCTGCGAGGGGACCTGGACCTCGCCTGGCGACGCCGCGTGGTCGTCTCCTGAGGGGACGACGAGCGCGGGGTCGGTCCCTGTCCCGCCCGATGGGACGGCCGGGGGAACGGGCAGCCCCCCCGTGGCGGTCGGGGGCGCGGGCGAGGAGAACTCGCGCGGCGGAGGCTCCGTCGTCGGGCGACGGAGCGCCGCCGCGGCCAGGAGGAGCGCCGCCAAGGCGACGGAGGCCCCGAGCAACCGCATCGGCCTGCTACCTCCTGCGGAGCTGGCGCTGGCGGACCCGCGCGCCGATCGGGTCGCTCGTGATCGCCGAGATCGCGCACCCGAACGGCGTCGTCCCCGTTCCGATCACCGGGCTCGTGACGACGTCCGCCATCGTCTGGAAGATCATCGCCCCGCTGCCGGCCTGCTCCGTGAACATCCCGACCCGCCCGTTCTCGTTCAGCGCCGCCTTCGCCGGGAGCGCCCCCGCCGGGACGTTGACCAGGTTGCTCACGAACGTATGCACCACCGTGTTCAGGACCCGCACCCGCCCGCCGCCCCCCGTGCAGACGTACGCCTTCAGGTTGTTCGGGTGGCATACGATGTCCGTGCACCGCTCACCCGCCGCCATCGCCACCACCGACGGCGTCAGCGTCGGCACGTCGAAGACCACCAGCTCCGAGGTCGCGGCCGCCGGGTCGTCGTCGCATACATAGAGGAAGGCGTTGTCGCGACGGAGCGCGATCGCGAACGGCGCGCTCGCCGCCGTCCCGAGGAGGAGCGGGAACTGGCCGCCCAGGAGGGTGCTCGTTCGCGTGTCGATCCCCGCCACGGAGTCCGTCCCGTTGCAGGCGACGTAGAGCGTCGTCGCGCGGACCGGCGTCAGCGCCATGTCGAGCGAGACGAGGCCCTGAGTCGAGATGTCGATCGTGCGGAATTCGCGTCGCCTCTGCGTGTTCACGAGGCTGATCATCCCGGAGGTGATCCCGCCGTCGGCGTTGGAGACATAGACGAAGTCCCCGAGCGGCATGATCGCCAGGCCGAAGGGCGACACGATCGACAGTGGGATTTCGGTGATCACCGCCTTCGAGACGTACGAGAGGACCCAGAGGCTCGCGCGCCCCGCGTCCGTGACGTAGACCTCGGGGTAGAAGGCGTTGACGGCGACCTCCACGGGGACCGACCCGGCGCCGAGCGCGATGTTCGCGACGACGCGGTTCGCCTTCCTCGTGTCGATGACGCTGACCGTCCCGTCGCCAGCGTTCGCGACCCACAGGATCTCGGCGCGGGCCGAGACCGCGGCGACCAGCAGCGACAGAATGACCCAGGCAGTGCGCCTCATGCTCTCCTCCTGACCGCCCCCCACCGCGCGATGTGAACGAGCTGCGATTCTACGCGGCCCCCCGTGACGCGCGCAAGGGCGACCCTACAAGTGGCGACCCCGGGCTGCATGCGCGGCCGGGCGACAACTCCTGCCCGAATCGCGCAGCGCTTGATGCGATCACGCTTTGCGTTAGTTTCCGTCGTGCGGCTCCAGGTGGCACGCGGCGTGTACCTCTCTTCCAGCGGGTCGCGGACGGACACGCGGCCCGCCGGACACCGCATAGGCGGAAGGGGCCCCTGGCCGACGCAAGCGCGTCGGTGGGGGCCCCAGGGAGGTGAGCATGGGAACGTACACGAATCACTGGGCGGACCGGGCCAGGCAGGCGGGCCTCGCGGCGCTTGGAGGGGCGCTCTTCTGGGGGCTCGCGACGATGAACGCCGCCCTCGTGGTCGTTTCCTCCGTGGCGATCGCCACGAGAGGCCTGCTCAAGGCCCCCTTGCCGTAGCTGGAAAGGAGAACTGCGATGTTGAGACGATTGCCTCATCTGTGGATCTGGTACGCCGTCGTCCTGTTGACCCCGTTCCTCGGCGGATGCTGGAAGCGCGTCATCTGACGCGCGGGCCCCGATTCGGCGTCGGCGGTCGCCGATCATCGTTCGACGCCGCCCGAGGAGGCGCCTAGAATAGGGACGTGGACGGCTTCCTCCTTGCGGAACTGATCACCTTCGTCCTCGGCGCCCTCCTCAACGGGTTCCTCTTCGCCATCCTCCTCGGCAAGCGCGACGCCCCGCGTCTCCTCGTCCTCCTCTTCGGCGCCATCCTCTTCTGGTACGCGGGAAACCTCCTCGGCCTCCTCCTCGAGACCGCCCTTCCCGGGCGCTTTCGCGTGCTCGGCCTCGTCCTCGACGCGATGAAGGGCCTCGGCTACTGGCTCATGGCCCCCCTCCTCGTCCACGTCCTCCTCGACTTCCTCGCGCGCATGGAGCAGCGCCCGCCCTCGCGCATCGTCTCCCTCATCGTCTACCTCCCGTCCCTCGTCCTCGCCCGCGGCGCGTGGCGCCTCTTCGCCGACCCCGAGGTCTCCTCCCTCTCCTCGTTCGTCGGGGAGGCGCGCGTCTACGTCTACCTCCAGGCCGCCTACCTCGCCGTCGCCAGCGCGTGCGGCGCTGTGATCGCCCGGCGCGTCAAGCTCGACGAGGCCCGCGGCTTCTTCCGCCTCCTGCCGTGGCCCCTCCTCACCGTCGCCGTCTGCCTCGTCGTCGGGGAGCGCCTCGACGCCCTCGACCACCGCGAGACCCCCGGCGTCGGCCAGGTCGTCCTCTTCGCCTGCCCCCTCCTCCCCGCCCTCTACTTCCTCTGGGCCGTCTTCCGCTGGAACCTCCTCGACCTCGAGGTCAGGAACACCACGCTCCGCACCTTCCTCCTCGTCTTCGTCGTCTTCCTCTACTTCTGCGGCGTGAAGCGGCTCGGCGCCCCGATGTCCGTCGAGGTCGTCCTTTTCCTCCTCCTCGTCCTCTCCATCGAGCCGATGCGCCGCGTCGCCACGCGTCTCTTCCACGAGACCTGGTTCCGCGACCGCGAGTGGTCGCTCGAGGTCCTCGAGCGCTTCGGCCGCGAGCTCGTCTCCGCCGAGGGCGACCCGTCGAAGCTCGAGAAGCTCCTCGTCGTGAGGTTCTCCGAGGCGTTCGAGACCGAGGTCGCGCGGCTCATCAGGCCGGAGGACCCCAACGCGCGCGCGGTGTTCGAGTGCTTCCAGGGAGGCGCGCGGGAGCCCGTGAACATCCTGCGGGGCGCCCGGCCCGAGGTCGCCGCCGCGGTGCGCGCCCTCGGCGGCAGGGTGCTCCTCCCCGTCGGAGAAGGAGAGGAACTCCTCGGGGTGCTGCTGCTCGGCCCGCGCCGCTTCAACCGTCACTACGGTCGCGGGGAGGTGGAGGAGGCGCGGATCGCCATCCTCCAGTTCTGCGCGGCCCTGCGGAACCGCCGTCTCGTCGCGGAGCGGATCCTCGCCGAGCGGAAGGCCCAGCAGGCCGAGCGCCTCTCCGCCCTCGGGATGCTCTCCGCGAGCGTCGCGCACGAGGTGAAGAACCCGCTGTCGAGCATCCAAGCAATCAGCCAGAGCATGGAGGAGGAGCTCCCCGCGGGGCACCCGCTCCGCAGGGACCTCGAGGTGATCGGCCAGGAGATCCAGCGGCTCGACCGCGTCGTCCACGAGGTCCTCGCCTTCGCGCGGCCGGGGTCGTCCGACCGAGTGCCCGTGGACGTCGTCCCGATCGTGAGGAACGTCATCTACATCCTGACGCACGAGGCGAGGCGGCGGGGCGTCGTCATCGAGGAGGACCTCCGCGCCCCGTCGGCGAAGGCGCTCGCGAGCGAGGCGGGCCTCAAGGCCGCGCTCTTCAACCTGCTCCTGAACGCCGTGTCGGCCTCGCCCGACGGGAGGCCCGTGCGCGTCGTCGTCGAGGACGGCGAGTCGGTGGTGCTGCAGGTCTCGAACGAGGGGCCGGCGATCCCGCCCGAGGTCCGCGAGCGCCTGTTCGAGCCGTTCGCGTCGAAGGGGGGCACGGGGCTCGGCCTCGCGATCACCCGGGAGCGGATCGAGGCGTTCGGGGGGACCATCTCCGTCGACTCGGTCGACGGCGCCACGACGTTCCGCGTCGCGTTGGAGGCGGCCCGATGAACGAGGCCCACGTCGCGTCGATCGCGCGAGAGCTTTCGCTGCGCCCGGCCCAGGTCCAGGCCGGGGCGAGGCTGCTCGCGGAGGGGGCCACGGTCCCGTTCATCGCGCGGTACCGGAAGGAGGCGACCGGCACGCTCGACGAGGTCGCCCTCGCGAGGGTCCGCGACCGCCTGGAGCAGCTCGAGGAGCTCGACAAGCGCCGCGCGGCGATCCTCGAGTCGCTCACGGAGCGCGGGCTGCTGACGGACGAGTTGAAGGCCCGCATTGCCGCCGCCGCGACGATGGCCCTCCTCGAGGACGTCTACCTGCCGTATCGCCCGAAGCGGCGGACGCGGGCGATGATCGCGCGCGAGAAGGGGCTGGAACCGCTCGCGAGGCGCCTGTTCGAGCAGGCGAACATGGACCCCGAGGTCGAGGCGCGGGCCTTCGTGGACGCCGCGAAGGGCGTGGCCGATGTCGGGGAGGCGCTCGCTGGAGCTCGCGACATCGTCGCGGAGTGGGTGAGCGAGGACGCCCCGACGCGGTCGGCGATGCGCGACCTGTTCTGGGCGCGCGGGGTCCTCAGGTCGAAGGTGGTGCGAGGGAAGGACGTCGAGGGCGCGAAATTCCGGGACTACTTCGACAAGGGGGAGCCGGTGCGGTCCGCGCCGTCGCACCGCGTCCTCGCGGTACTGCGCGGCGAGGAGGAGGGGATCCTCAAGGTGGGGATCGCGCCGCCGGAGGAGGAGGCCCACCGCCTGCTGGAGGGGCGGTTCGTCCGCGGCCGGGGCCGCGCCTCGGAGCAGGTGCGCATGGCGGCGCACGAGGCGTACGAGCGGCTTCTGGGTCCCTCGGTCGAGTCGGAGACCCGGGCGATCGCGAAGGAGGCGGCGGACGGAGTCGCGATCCGCGTCTTCTCGGAGAACCTCAGGCAGCTCCTCATGGCGCCCCCGCTCGGGGCGAAGCGCGTGCTGGGCGTCGATCCGGGCTTCCGCACGGGGTGCAAGGTGGTCTGCCTGGACGAGCAGGGGAAGCTGCTCTGCGAGGAGGTGATCTACCCGCACCCCCCGGCGGCGCGCGTCGAGGAGGCCCGCCGCGCGGTGACGGGGCTGCTGGAGAGGCACCGGATCGAGTTCGTGGCGGTGGGGAACGGGACGGCGGGGCGCGAGACGGAGGCGTTCCTGCGAGGCGTCGTGGGGAAGACCCCGATCGTCATGGTGAACGAGAGCGGCGCGTCGATCTACTCAGCGTCGGACGTCGCGCGCGAGGAGTTCCCCGACCACGACTTGACGGTCCGCGGCGCGGTGTCGATCGGGCGGAGGCTCGCGGACCCGCTCGCGGAGCTGGTGAAGATCGACGCGAAGTCGATCGGCGTCGGCCAGTACCAGCACGACGTGGACCAGGGGAAGCTGAAGCGGGCCCTCGACGACGTCGTGATGAGCTGCGTGAACGGGGTCGGCGTGGAGGTGAACACGGCGAGCCGCCAGCTCCTCGCGTACGTCTCGGGGCTCGGCCCACAGCTCGCGGCGAACATCGTGAAGCACCGCGACGGAAACGGGCCGTTCCGGACAAGGAGGGATCTGCTCAAGGTGCCCCGGCTGGGGCCCAAGGCGTTCGAGCAGGCGGCGGGGTTCCTCCGCATCCGGGGCGGCGACGAGCCGCTCGACGCGAGCGCGGTGCACCCCGAGAGCTACGGCGTGGTGGCTCGGATGGGGAAGGATGCGGGATGCTCCATCCAGGACCTCATGGGCCGCGAGGAGGCTCGGGCGCGGATCGACCCCGCCCGCTACGTCACGGAGACTGTCGGCCTTCCGACGCTGCAGGACATCCTCGTGGAACTGGGCAAGCCCGGGCGCGACCCCCGCGAGCGGTTTGAGACGGTGACGTTTGCGGAGGGCATCTCGACGCTGGAGGACCTGAAGCCCGGGCTCGTCCTGACGGGGGTGGTGACGAACGTGGCGGCGTTCGGGGCCTTCGTGGACGTCGGGGTGCACCAGGACGGCCTGGTCCACGTCAGCCAGCTCGCCGACCGCTTCGTGAAGGACCCGCACGAGGTGGTGAAGGTGGGACAGCGGGTGACCGTCACGGTGCTCGAGGTGGACCTCGCGAGGAAGCGCGTCTCGCTTTCGATGAAGCGTCCAAAGTCCTGATCCCGTGCCCGTCCCCGTGCCCGTACTCGCTCCCGCTCCCGCTACCCGTGTCCGTGCCCGTGCCCGTGCCCGTGCCCGTGCCCGCAGGTTTTGCGCCACAATCGGCCTGACACGCGATGCACGACAGACCGGGCTATGTTCCATGCGTCGGGCACGGGCACGGACACGGGTAGCGGGAGCGGGAGCGAGTACGGGGACGTGTACGAGTACGGGTACGTGGACGGGAACGTGTACGGGCACGGGTCCGGAGACCCCCCAGGCCTCGCAGTGAATCCCAGCTTGACATGAGTGTGTCCGAGACACTATACTAGTGTCAGAGTGACACCTATGGAGAGGAGGCCACCCATGCTCGGCATCCGCTTCACGAAGTTCCCCCCGACGACCTACGTCCTCCACTACAAGAACGGCCAGGTCGTCCGCGAAGGAGCCGGTCTCTCCTTCTTCTACTACGCCCCCACCTCGACCCTCGTCGCGGTCCCCGTGGCCGGCGTCGACCTCCCGTTCGTCTTCAGCGAGGTGACCCGCGACTTCCAGACCCTCACCGTCCAGGGCCAGCTCGCCTTCCGCGTGACCGACCCGAAGAAGCTCGCCTCCGTCCTCGACTACAGCGTCGACGCGAAGGGGGCCTACGTCTCCGAGGACCCCGACTCCCTCTCCGAGCGCCTGATCGCCGCGGCCCAGGCCGTCGTCAGCTCCCTGACCGGCTCGATGACGCTCAAGGAGGCCCTCGTCTCCGCCGCGCGGATCGGCGAGGAGGCCCTCCCCGTCCTCGCCCTCTCCGAGGCCGTCGCGACGCTCGGCGTCTCGATCCTGGGCCTCACCGTCCTCTCCGTCCGGCCGACCCCCGAGATGGCGAAGGCGCTCGAGGCCGATGCGCGCGAGGGCCTGCAGAAGAACGCCGACCAGGCGATCTACGCCCGCCGGAACGCCGCCGTTGAGGAGGAGAGGCGCATCAAGGAGAGCGAACTCGCGACGGAGCTCTCCGTCGAGGAGAGGCGCCGCGGGATCCGCGAGGCCCAGATGGCCGCGGAGATCGCGGTGGAGGAGAAGCGCGCGACGCTGATCGACCAGCGCGTCCAGAACGACAGGAAGGACGCCGACGCGAAGGGATACGCGCTCGACGCGCAGCTCAAGCCGCTCAAGGAGATGGACTGGCGCATCCTCATGGCCGCGAGCGCCGCGGGCGCGGACCCGAAGGTCCTCATCTCGATGGCGTTCCGCGACCTCGCGGCGAACGCCTCCAAGATCGGCGAGCTCAACGTCACCCCCGACCTCCTCAGGTCCCTGATCACCTCGAAGTAGCGTGACCAGGTCCCGAGAGCATATAGGGGCGACCCGATGGGTCGCCCCTGGCCGCGGACCAGGTCCCGATGGCTACCAAGGAGTCGCACCATGTTCGAAAAGCTCGTCATCGTCTCCCGCAAGACCCGTCTCGAGGACCTCGTCGCGCGCTTCAACAGCAAAGCGCAGGCGAAGTTCTACATCGAGCATGCCGGCGGGGAGTTCGCCGACTACGAGCGCGAGGACTCCGCCTACCGAGCCTCCCTCGACCGCGTCCGCCGCGACCTCGATCTGGGCCTCAAGATGCAGGTCATGGACCGCTCGTTCGTCCCGACCTACCAGTTCGACGGCCGCGACCTCGTCGTCGCGGTGGGGCAGGACGGCCTCGTCGCGAACACCGCGAAGTACGTGGGGGAGCAGCCGATCGTCGGCGTCAACCCGGACCCCGGGCGCTTCGACGGCGTGCTGCTCCCGTTCCTCCCCGACCAGGCGCGTCCGACCGTCTCGCGCGTCCTGGAGGGGAAGGCGCGTCTCCGCGGCGTGACGCTCGCCGAGGCGGCCCTCGAGGACGGCCAGCGACTCGTCGCCTTCAACGACCTGTTCATCGGTCCGAAGACCCACGTCTCCGCCCGTTACCGGATCGCCTGGGACGGCCGCGAGGAGCCGCACAGCTCGAGCGGCGTCGTCGTCTCGACCGGCGCGGGCTCCACGGGCTGGCTCTCCTCGATCTTCAACATGGCCGCGGGCGTCTCGGCGTTCTCGGGGGGCGGCGCCGGCCCGAGCGAGGCCCGCGAAGCGGGAAAGGGCGTGACGCTGGCGTGGGAGGACCCCCGTCTGGTATTCGTAGTGCGCGAACCGTTCGTCAGCCGCCACTCGCGCGCGGGGATCGTCGCGGGGATGATCGAGACCGGCCACGAGCTCGTCCTGGAGTCGCGTATGCCCTCGGGAGGCGTGATCTTCAGCGACGGTTTCGAGGCCGACTTCCTCGACTTCAACTCCGGCGCGGTCGCCCGGATCCGCGCGGCGGGACGAAAGGCGCACCTCGTCGTGAACTAACGCATGGCCGTCCACGTCACCGTCGACGTCGTGATCTTCGCGATCCGCGAGAGGGCCCTCCACGTCCTCCTCGTGAGGCGCGGGAGGCCTCCGTTCGAGGGGAGGTGGGCGATCCCGGGCGGCTTCGTCGAGCCCGACGAGACGATCGAGAAGGCCGCCGCGCGCGAGCTCCTGGAGGAGACGGGCGTCGGCGAGGTCTACCTCGAGCAGCTCTACACGTTCGGAGACCCCGGCCGCGACCCGCGCGGGCGCGTCGTCACGGTCGCCTACTTCGCGCTTCTCCCTGCCGCTTCCCCCGCCGTCGCGGGCTCCGACGCGCGCGAGGCGGCGTGGCAGCCGATGGGCGCCCTCCCTCCCCTCGCCTTTGACCACGGGCGCATCCTCGCGTATGCCCTCGAGCGGCTGAGGAACAAGCTGGAGTACACGACCGCAGGCTTCCAACTCCTGCCCGAGAGCTTCACGCTGACGGAGCTCCAGCGCGTCTACGAGGCGGTCCTCGGGAGGAAGCTGGAGAAGCGGAACTTCCGGAGGAAGATGGGAGTGCTGAGGATCCTCCAGCCGCTCCGTGAATTCCGGCGAGAGGGGCTGCCCCGACCGGCGAGGCTGTACCGCTTCAGCGCGCAGCGGTTCGAGAAACTGAAGGACAAGGGGATCTTGTTTCCCTTCTGATCCGCAATTGGACACGAACGATGGCGACGATCCTCCTGGTTGATGACGAGGCCTCCTCGCGCTACGCGATGTCGCGGGCGCTGGCGAAGGACGGCTACGAGCTCCTGGAGGCCGGGAACGGCCGCGAGGCGCTCGACGTCCTGGCGAAGGCCGGCGTCGACGCGATGCTCCTCGACCTCGCGATGCCGGTGATGGACGGCATGGCCACGCTCAAGGAGATGAAGAAGCTCAAGGAGCGGCCGCCGGTGATCGTCGTGACCGCTCACGGCTCGGAGAAGGTGGCCGTCGAGGCGATGAAGGCCGGCGCGATCGACTACCTGGCGAAGCCGTACGAGATCGAGGAGCTCCGCGTCGTCGTACGGAAGGCTGTCGATGCCGCCCGCGTCGCCTCGGAGAACCGTCGGCTGAAGGAGGAGGTCTCGCGGCTCACGGGGTGCGGCGAGCTGATCGGCGAGAGCCCCGCGATGCGGTCGGTCTACGACCGGATCGAGAAGGTGGCCGCGAGCAAGGTCCCCGTCCTCGTCCGCGGGGCGAGCGGGACGGGGAAGGAGCTGGTCGCGCGGGAGCTGCACCGCCGAAGCGGCCTGACGGGCGCCTTCGTCGCGATGAACTGCGCGGCGATCCCCGAGACGCTCATCGAGAGCGAGCTGTTCGGCCACGAGAAGGGGGCCTTCACGGGGGCGACGGAGAGGAGGAAGGGGAAGTTCCTGATGGCCGACGGAGGGACGCTCTTCCTCGACGAGATCGGCGACATGCCGCACGGGACGCAGGCGAAGCTCCTCCGCGTCCTTCAGGAGCAGACGATCGAGCCGCTCGGGTCCGACAAGCCGCTGAAGGTCGACGTCCGCGTCGTCAGCGCGACGCACCGGGACCTCGAGAAGGGGATCCAGGAGGGGAAGTTCCGCGAGGACCTCTACTACCGGCTGAACGTGGTCGACATCCGCCTCCCCAGCCTCTCCGAGCGCGGGAACGACGTCCTGGTCCTGGCGCGCCGCTTCCTGGAGTCCGCCGCGAGGACGCACGGAAAGGCCGTCGAAGGGCTCACGACGGGGGCCGAGCGCGCGCTCGTCTCTCGGCCGTGGCCGGGGAACGTCCGCGAGCTGCGAAACGTCGTGGAGCGGGCGGTGGTCCTGGCAAATGGCGCGCGGGTGGACGAAGCGGATCTGGTGGGGACGGTCCCCTCGTCCCCTGGAGTCACGGCCACGGCGGCGCCCGTCGACCTCTCTTTCCAGGATGCGAGGAAGCAGGTCCTGGAGGAGTTCGAGCGGTCCTACCTGACGGCGAAGCTGAAGGAGAACGAGGGGAACATCTCGCGGACGGCGACCGCAATCGGGATGCACCGACAGAGCCTCCAGCAGAAGCTGAAGGAGCTGGGCGTGAATCCCCACCTGTTCAAGGGGTAAACGCTCTTCACCCGTTCGGTGGCGATGTCGAGCCCGATTACGAGCACGCCACCGCCACCGATGGGGGCGACCGACGATCTTGTCTAGAACTGCGGCGTAGCGGTCTTCGTCGTCAGGTCCACGTCGTACCAATTGAACGTCGCGATATGCCCCTCGACGCCCTTCGCGCTCGGCACGTCCTCGTACGCGTGAACGGTCCACTTCTTCGCGCCGGCCCCCTCGACCGAGAACCGGGCGACCCCGCCCGTCTTCGGGCTCTTCCCGCCGCTCCCCGAGAACCTCGCGAGCCACGCCGCCACCTCGGGTCGCGCCTTGACAAGGTCGAGGGCCTCCGCAGACTCGTCGTTCGTGTCGGCGACGCCCTTCTCCTCGTCCGACATGAAGAGCCGGTCGATCGCGGGAACGCCCGTATGCCGGCACGCCGTGGTGACGATGGCGGCGGCAACGCCCGCGATCAGGATCAACGTGAACCGTCTCTTCATTCCGCGCCTCGAATCCCCCCGGAGGTTGGGACTCCGGATCATCGGCCGGAATGGTCCCCTTTCTGTCGGTCTACCCCCCGAACAGCCGGCGACGCCGGGCGGCGTCGAGCCCGAGGACGCGCAGCGGAGGCGCCCCGCCCCTGAGGCGCGCGCGGTCCCCGAAGCCGAGCGGAAAGGAGTGGTGCGCCCCGTCGACGTAGATCATCCCCTGCCTCATCTTCGAGGTGAGGACGATCTCGCGGTCCGCCGGCAGGCTCCCGTGCAGCAGGCGCGGCCGCTCCTTCCCCTGGATGAACGGCTCGCGGACCCAGTACAGCACGCTCTTCGAGGCGATCGGCAGGACCGGGCCGCCCGCCGAGTGGATCCCCCCCGTCGACCCCGCCGCGGTCGAGACCCAGATCCCCGAGCTGCGCTGCTCCTCTCCCTTCCCGCCGATCGAGAGGATGTACCTCGACGTCGCCGCGGGGTTGCGGTGGGCGTAGAGGACCTCGTTCAGGACCGAGAGGCGTACCCCGTTCACGGCGAGCGCCAGGCGCGCGAGCGGCGTCTCGACGAGTTCGCCGTGGAGGTGCCGTGCCAGTTGCTCCCGCACCGTCTCGCGGTCCGCGCCGCAGAAGAGCCCCAGGCTCGTTCCCGGGGCCGAATTCACGCCGAGCAGCGGGACCCCCTCCACATGCCTCGCGACCTCGAGGATCGTCCCATCCCCCCCGACCGTCACGACGAGGTCGACCTCGCGGATCGCCCTCATCTGCGCCCGGTAGACGAGCGTGGCCTTGCACCCGAGGCCGTCCAGCGCCGCCCTCACCGCCTCGATCGTCCGTTCGTGCGACTCGTGCGTCCTCTTCAGCTTGGAGACGGTCACGTCGCGCTCGCGGAGGAGCCTGAGGAGCTTCGGGTCGCGCCGCTCCCGCGCGTAGATCTGGAACGTGCTCTTCTTGTACGCGACGAGGACCTTCATGCGGCGCTATCCCCTCTGCACCAGCGCGACGCCGGTGAGGACGACCGCGCCCCCGGCGAGGAGGGGGGCGGGGAGCGGCTCGTGCAGGAAACCCCAGGAGATGAGACCCGCGAGGACGGGCTGGAGGCACGTGAAGACCGCTACGCGGCCGCTCTCGATCCGCGAGAGGGCCCAGCAGTGGCCGAGGTACGCGAAGACGGTCGCCGCCGTCGCCATGTAGGCCAGCGCGATCCACCCCTTCATCGTCACCCTTCCCCAGTCATTGGCGATCGCCGTGGGGACCAGCGGCAGGAGGAGCACCGATGCGACGATGTAGCACCCCGCCATCGCCACAAGCGGGCCCAGCGTCGGCAGCGCACGCTTCGCGAGCACGGTGTACGAGGAGAAGGCGAACACGGCGAGCAGCGTGATTCCGTCACCCACGAGGTACCTCGTCGACATCGACTCGCGGAGCGCGGGGATCTCGACGATCGAGACGCCGATGAAGGCGATCCCGATCCCGATCCACTTCGCCCGGTTGAGCCGCTCCCCGAGGAAGCGATGGGCGAGGAGCGCCACGCACGCCGGGATGAGCGCCACCACGATTGCCGACCGAGCGGGGGTCGTGCGATCGAGGCCGGCGATGAAGAGGAGCTGGTTGGCCACGATCCCGAGCGCCGCGAGCGGCAGGACGGCGAGGAGGGCCTCCCGCGTGAGGAGCGTTCTCCACTTCCCGCCGGCGAGGAAGGCCGCGTACGCGAGCGTGGCGATCCCGACGCGGATCATCGTGAGCGGGATCGGGGGGATCTGCCCGACCGCGAATTTCGCCACGGGGAAGTTGACGGCCCATACGACGGTCACGAACGAGAGGACGGCGAGCGGCGCGCCCTCGCCGCGCGCGGGCAGCGCGGCGGCGGGAGGGGGTGCGGGTGCGACCTCGGGGCTGGCGAATTCCCTCATCGTCTGTCCGTCGTGGTTCGGGAAAGCGCGCCATTATACGCTCCCCCGTCGGTTCCTACCACGGGACCTGTTCCTCCCCGCCGCGCTGGTTCGCGACGCGGGCCAGGACGAACAGGAGGTCGGACAGGCGGTTGACGTACACCACCACGATGGGCGGGATGGCGACGGTCGTCGCGAGCGCCGTGATCTTCCTCTCCGCGCGGCGGCAGACGCATCGCGCCAGGTGGAGTAGCGCGCCCGCCTTCGTCCCGCACGGCAGGATGAACCCCTTGAGCGGCGGGAGCTGCGCGTCGAATTTGTCCATCCACTGCTCGAACTCCGCGACCCGGCCCTCCGTGATCACGGTCTTGTCCTTCTTGACGCGCTGCCCGTACTTCGGGTCCGCGAGCTGCGCCCCGACGGCAAACAGGTCTCGCTGGATCCCCGTCAGGAGCCCCGCGATCTCCTCGTCCTCGACGAACGCCCGCGCCGCCCCGATGGCCGCGTTGGTCTCGTCGACCTCCCCGTAGGCATCCACCCGCCCATCGTGCTTGGGCACCCGGGTCCCATCGAACAGCCCCGTCTCCCCCTGGTCCCCCGTCTTCGTGTAGATCTTCACGCCACTCCCTCCCACGCACTCCTCGCCCCCGGCGGCGTGCTCGTGCTCGTACTCGTGCTCGTACTCGTCCTCGGGCTCACACCGTCCTCACCTGCATGACGCCCCTGCGAAGGTCCGCCGCCCTCTCCCTGATCGTCTCCTTCACGCGCATGGGCCTCTCCACCCCCATCAGCCTCACGCGCGGCGTCGTCGCATCGCTCGAGTACAGCACGACATCCCCCACGTCGGCGAGCCTCTGCGGCAGGCTCTGCAGCACCACGACGTCGTCAATCCGCAGGAGGTCCGTCTCCTGAAGCCTCCTCATCAGGAACCCCTCCTCGACGAACAGCCTCCGCGACGTCAGCGCGTACCGGACCGCCATCTTCCTCGCGACGATCTCCGCCGCCAGGTACCCCACCGGCGCCAGCACGAGCAGCGCGGCTCCCCACCCGACCCTCGGGTCCCACGCCTGGCGGCTGCTCCACGCCAGCAGCGCCGCGATGAGCACCCCCGCGCTCCACATCGACCACAGCAGGATCGGCGTGACGAATGCCCGGACGCTCGGTCTCCCCCTCCACAGCTCGACCTCGTTCCCGGCCGCGGGGGCGTACGACGCCAGGGGCAGGCCGCAGTGGTTGCAGTAGCGGCTCTCGTCGGGCGCGGGCTTCCGGCACCTCGGGCAGTCCATGGCGGGCCCTCCATCTATCACTTAGTATAGACGTGGCCCGGAGCCGGATCCCTCACGCCTTGCGGATCCGCTCGGTCCAGACGGTCCGCCGATCGACCCTCTCCATTACGACCTGGTGGCCCAGGCCGGCGCCGGTCGGCACGGCGATCGTCCCGTCGGCCTTCACGACGATCGGCGGGTCGACGATATCCTCCACCCAGTACCGGTCGCTTCCGGAGATGTCCCCCGGCAGCGTGAACCCCGGCAGGCTCGCGAGGGCGACGTTGTGGAGCCTCCCCACGCCGCTCTCGAGGAGGCCCCCGCACCACACGGGGACCCCCTTTTCCAGGGCGTGGTCGTGGATCTCGATCGCGTTCGTCGGGCCCCCCACGCGGGCGGGCTTGATGTTGATGATCCGGCACGCCTGGAGCGCGATCGCCTTCCGCGCGTCCGCGGGCTTCTTGATGCTCTCGTCGAGACAGATCGGCGTCTCGACGACCTTCGCGAGCGCGGCGTGGTCCGTCAGGTCGTCGTGGTCGAGCGGCTGCTCGATCATCGTCAGGCGGAACATGTCCATCGTCTTGATCGTGTCCGCGTCCGCGAGCGTGTACGCGGCATTCGCGTCGACCATGAGCGGGAGCGAGGGGAACCGCGCACGGATCTTCTCCAGGACCTCGAGGTCCCACCCCGGCTTCACCTTCACCTTCACCCGCCGGTAGCCTTTCTCGACGAACGAGGCGACCCTCGCGAGGAGCTCGTCGTGGGAGTCCTCGATCCCGAGCGAGACCCCCGCGTCGATCGACTCTCTCGTCCCCCCGTACGCCCGCGCCAGCGGGATGTCCTGCGTCCGCGCGAACCAGTCCCACAGGGCCATCTCGAGCCCCGCCTTCGCGATGTGGTGGCCCCGGATGCGGCGGGCGATCGGCGCGAGGTCCTTCGGCGAGCGGAACTCGACCTCGAGGGCCCACGGCACGAGGAAGTCCTTGAGAGCGTGGAGGCACGTCTGCGCGTCCTCCGCGCTGTAATACGGCCCGCCCCCCGCGGCGCACTCGCCGTATGCGCTCACGCCGTCAGCCTCGACCTCGACGAGGACGACCTCCTGGTGGTGGACGCGGCCGAAGCTCGTCTCGAAGTGGTGGACGAGGGGGAGGCGGAGATGCCGCAGCGTGACCTGCTCCAGCTTCATCGGCGGGCCTTCTTCCTTCTCGGCGAGGCGTCCTTCGACAGGAGGTAGTAGCTCCGCCGCGCGTCCCCCTCCTGGCCGGTCACGAACCCGCTGACCAGGTACCCCCGCTTGAAGTAGATCTGGAACACGGCGCGCGACTTCGCCCTCCAGTCCTTGGCGAGCGCGATGTCGGCCGCCTTGAGGGCCTGGATGCTCGGCGGGACCTCGACGAGGAGGCGCGAGTCCTTCTTCGAGAGGTCCGGTTCCTCGCATCGAAGCAGTCCCATGGAGTCGACGCTCGTGGGGTTCACGCGCGGGATCGAGGAGGCCTCGGCGAGCGTCGGCGTGTCGCCCTTCCTGCCCCTGGCGCGGCGTTCCACGCGATCGGCGTGGATCTCCCAGTCCACCATGAAGCGGTCGGTGTCCACCCCGCGGTTGAGGTGGCTCGAGCTGTTGCCGTAGAGGTCGACGATGTACTCGTGCGCCGTGACGCCGAGCTTCTCGATGTTGAAGTACGCATTCAGGCTCTGGAGCGGGTCGAACGTCCAGCGGACGAGGTCGAACCCCTCCTTGTGGCACCAGCGGCGCTGCTCCCACTTGAGCGCGGCGCCGATGTCCTTGTCGCGGTACGCGGGGAGGACGGCGAGCATGCGGGAGCAGTGGAAGGCCCTTCGGTTCGCCCACCCTGTGAAGCCGAAGCAGAAGCCGACCATCCGGTCTTCTTCGAACGCGCCGAGGACGAGGCCGCCCCCGTGGGTGATGGCGATCAGCTCGTTGGAGGGGATGACCTCACGGTCCTCGAATGCCCAGACCTTCCTCTGGATTTCCTCGCAGAGGCGGAACTCGGGGACGACGGTGAGCCTGCGGACCGTGGCCATCGGGGCGAATGGTAGCGGTCCATGCGGGCGCGGGCAAGGAAACGACGGGTTGAAAACACCCCCTTCGTTTCCTTGCTCACGCCCGCATGGACCGCTACCCTGCGCACCATGCCAGCCAGGCGGATCCGAGTCATCCTGAACCCGATCTCGGGCGCGGGGAGGGGAAGGTCGTACGCGCCCGTCGTCGCGGGCGAGCTCAGGCGTCGCGGGCACTTCGTCGACGTCCTCGAGACCCGACGGCGCGGCGACGCGAGGCGGTGGGCCTCCGAGGTCGCCGGCTGGGACGCCATCCTCGCCATCGGCGGCGACGGGACCGTGAACGAGGTCGTCAACGGCCTCCCGCGCGGCGCCGAGGTCCCCCTCGCCGTTCTCCCCCTCGGCACCGGAAACGTCCTCGCGAAGGAGCTGAAGCTCGGCCGCGGCCCCGAGGCCGTCTGCCGGCTCGTCGACGAGTGGAACGTCCACTGGATGGACTGCGGGCGGATCGAGAGCCCCCCGATCGCGGACGAGGCGCGGATCGAGCGGTTCCTCATGATGGTCGGGACGGGGTTCGACGCCGAGATCCTCCACCGCCACCACGAGCGCCGCGGGAGGATGACGCAGTTCACCTACTTCATCTGGGGGCTCCTGACCGTCTTCGACTACCAGGCGCCGCGGATCCGCGTCGAGGTCGACGGGCGGGTCGTCGAGGACCGGGCGACCTTCGTGGTTGCGAGCAACGTCCGCGAGTACGGCGGGCCGTTCGTCTTCGCGCCGCACGCGAGGCACGACGACGGGATCCTCGACGTGATGTGGTTCCGCGGACGCTTCGCGCGAGACGTCTTCCGCATCCTCTGGGCCGGAATGCTCAGGTACGCGCTCGAGATCGGGGACACCGGGTACGCGACGGGGAGGCACGTCGCCCTCACGAGCCGCGACCGCGCGCCCCTCCAGATCGACGGCGACCCGCACGGCTTCTGCCCGGTCTCGATCACCGTGGACCAGCAGTGCTTCCCCGTCCTCGTCCCAACCCGCCCGGCCGCGACTCCCTAGAAGAGCTCCCGCTGTCCCGGAGGCGCCTTGGCGATCGCCTCGAGGTCGGGAAACGCCTTGCGCAGCGGGTCAGGCACGGGCACGGGGCCCTTCGTCAGCTTCGCCTTGAGCTGCAGCGCGTTCGCCGGCCCCTGCCCGCGGAAGTGGTTGTTCGCGATCACGTAGGCGTTCTGGGCCTCCTCGAGGAGCGTCGTGATCCTCCCCACCCACCCCTCCAGCTCCTCGTCGCTGTAGTAGTAGTCGTACCTCGCGTCCCGCCCCTCCTCCGCGAACCAGTTCGCCTCGTTCCTCCCGTGGAACCTGACGTAGCCGACCGGCCCCGTCGCGTGCGCGCTCGGCCCGAGGCACTGCTTGAGCGCCGGCTGGTCGATGTTGCACCAGTTGAGCCTGTGGTCGCGCATCCAGGCGAGCATCTCCGGGCGGTCCCAGGAGGTGTGCCTGACCTCGACGACGAGCGGGTAGTCCTCGAAGGCCTTCGAGACGTCCGAGAGCCATTCGCGTTCGTCCTCCCCGTTCTTGAACGACCAGGGGAACTGGAGGAGGATCGCGGCGAGCCGCCCCGCGTCCGCGAGGGGGTCGATCGCGGTCCGAAAGGCCTTCACGTCCTCGGCGGTGAAGTGCTTCCCCCGCTCGTGCGTGAACCGCTGCCAGAGCTTCGCCGTGAATCGGAATCGCTCGACTCCGCGCACGACGGAGACCCAGTTCCGCACGGTCCGGGTCTCGGGAATCCGGTAGAAGGAGCTGTTCACCTCGACGCAGTCGAAGAACCGGGAGATGAACTCGAGCGGCTTGAACCTGGAGGGGCGCTCGGCCGGGTAGACGATCCCCTCCCAATCCGGGTAGGACCATCCGGCGGGGCCGACGTACAGCTTGTCGATCGGGTTCGCCATCGCTGGCACGCTTCGAAGGGCGCAAGTATACTCCGCCGCGTGATCGTCCGCGCGGGAATCGATGAAGCCGGCCTCGGCCCCCTCCTCGGGCCGTTGACGGTCGGCCTCGTCTCCTTCCAGGTCCCCGCCGCCTCCACGAACCTCTGGGAGGCCCTCTCCGAGGTCGTGGCGGCCTCGCACGACCGCGACCGGATCGTCGTGTGCGACTCGAAGCGGCTCTTCTCGCAGGACAAGGGCGTCGCCCCGTTGGAGCGCTCGCTCTTCCCCTTCCTCGGCGTCGAGCGCGGCACGTCGCTGGCCGCGCTCCTGGAGGTCCTCTCCGTCCCCGGGCGCGAGGAGCTCTCGCGCTACCCGTGGTACCAGTCCCCCCCGCTGACGGAGGTCCGCCTCCCGCTCGCGGCCGACCCTGAGGAGATCGCCGACCTGACGGCGCGGCTGGCGACGTCGATGCGCTCCGCGCGAGTCTCCTTCGCCGGCGCGCGCGCCCGGGCCTCGGAGGGGTATGGCTACGACGCGGGGAGCCGCGAGTTCGACGGCCGATTCGGCTGGCTCTCGTGGCTTGTGAGCGGCCTCTTGTCGGAGACGGCCTCGGCGCATCCCGGCGCGGACCTGCGCGTGTTCGCCGGCAAGCAGGGGATGCGCGTGCAGTACGAGACGGCGCTCCGCCGCGCCTTCCCCGGCGCGTTCCTCTGGGTCCGAGACGAGCAGCCGCACCGATCGGACTACGAGATCGCCCGCGAGGGCGCCCCGGTGCGGATCGCCTTCGTCCGCGACGGCGAGGACGCCTTCTTCGAGATCGCCCTCGCCTCGCTCGTGGCGAAGTACCTGCGGGAGGTCCTGATGTCTCGCTTCCGCGCCTGGTGGGTCGAAAAGGCGCCCGATGTCGCGGAGACGGCCGGCTACGGCCTGGACGGCAAGCGCTTCCTCGCGGAGGTCGGCCCGCGCCTCGAGGGGCTCGGCCTGCCGCGCGCGGCGGTGGAGAGGCTTCGATGAAGAGTGGAATCACACTCGCCGTCATCCCAGCTCGGGGCGGGTCAAAACGCCTCAAGAACAAGAACGTGCTCCCGCTCCACAAGTACCCTCTCCTGTATTACTCCCTAAAGGCGGCGACAGAGGCGGAGTTGGTTGACGAGACCATCGTCTCGACGGACTCTCCCGCCATCGGGAAAAGAGCGAAGGAGCTCGGTGGATTGGTCTGTTTTGGACGACCGAGGAGACTCGCGACTGACACCGCCAGCAACTACGACGTCCTGAGGCATGCGGTACGATGGTGGGAGGCGCACAAGGAGAGGGTCGAGATAGCGGTCCTGCTGCAGCCTACATCACCGTTGCGCACCGGCGAGGACATCGACGAGGCTCTCAAGCTCCTCGCTCGGGCAGGAGCCGATGCCGTGGTGTCGGTGACGCCCGTCAGCCAACCGCCGGAGTGGATGGTCAGACTGGATGCGAACGGACGCCCGAGCCCAGTTCTCACCACTGCCGGTCAGTTCCGGAAACGGAAGCAGGACCTTGGCCCCGCTTACGTGCCGAACGGTGCGCTGTATGTGCTCCGCCGAGCGCACCTCATGGCGGGGCTCACAGCCTTCGAGGGAAACGCGCGCTGCTACGTGATGCCTAGAGAGCGCTCAATCGACATCGACCACGAGGAGGACTTCCTCCTGGCCGAGGCGATGATGCGCGCCCACCGCCCGCGGTAAGGCCTTACGCCCGCGATCCTCGACCCCGGCCGCCTGCGACCCGGATCGCATGCCGGGAATGGTTCATGCCGACTCCGGCGAATTCCGATGATCCCAGGTAGGGGCATTGTCGGAACCCACTCCATCTCCATGAGACCGTTCGTCGCCGCGTTCCTGGCCGTTGCGCTTCTCGGATGCCGCGGGCTCCTTCCGCCGCCGGCCGAGCTGCCTCCCGAGGAGGACGGCCGCGGCCTCCACCAGATCCCGAGCTACTTCCACGTCGCCCAGCACGACGAGGTCACCTGCGGCGCGGCCGTCGTCGCCGGCGTGCTGTCCTATTGGGGGACCCCCTCGACCTCCGATGAAGTGGCCTCGGCGACGCTCAAGCCCGGGAGCGACGGGATCGTCGCCAAGGATCTCCAGGCCTACGTCCAGTCGAAGGGGTACGTCGGGGTCATCTTCGAGGGGACCTACAACCGCCTCATGGACGGCGTCGACAAGGGGAGGCCGATGATCGTCGGGACGATCAACCCCGACCGGACCTTCCACTACCTCGCCGTGATCGGCTACCACGACCGCAGGGGCTACTTCATCGTGGACGACCCCGCCCGGGGGACCCGCCAGATCGCCTTCGACGAGTTCACGCGGATCTGGGGCGGGGCGCACTGGTTCACCCTCCTCGTCGCCCCGGACCCGAAGGCGGCCGCGTCCCCGGATCCGAATGCAGAAATCTCCTCGGACCGCCGATAAGGAATGAGTTCAGGGCGTGAGTCCCAGGGCTCGGGTCCACAGGAGGATGCCATGCCGTTCGGGCGGATCGGGAAATTCGTTGCGGTGGTCCTCGCGGTCGCGCTGTTCCACGCGACAATCCCGCAGGTCGCCTGCGCTGACGCCCCGCCGCCGACGCAGCAGGAGCAGCGGACGTCGCCCTCCCTCCCGAGCGAGCAGGAGCTCGCGGAGATGCGCCTCGCGGAGATGGAGGCCCCCGCCCTGCAGCAGTTCGAGGCGGGCGCGACCATCCCGCTTGTCGTGATCATCGCGCTCGGCGTCATCGCCGTCGTGACCTTCTT
The DNA here is from genome assembly GCA_964649705.1 of uncultured Planctomycetia bacterium. Taxonomy (GTDB): domain Bacteria; phylum Planctomycetota; class MHYJ01; order WSZJ01; family CAZYRM01; genus CAZYRM01. Next base: position 14,344 of record CAZYRM010000026.1, on the reverse strand, counting down.
CTGGCTGGTCATCCTCCCCGAGAAGGAGAGCCCGAGCGTGCCGGACGGCTATCCTCGCAACGTGAAGGCTCCGGAGGTGAATCCGGAGAAGAAGGCCGTCGCCCAGGACGAGGTGGACCAGCTCCAGCAGCAGGCCGCCGCGGACACGGGCCTCGAAAACTTCGCCGCGGGCCGCTAGGTCCACACGGCGAGATTCGCCACATATGGACTGCGCCCTCATGCGGCGAGAGCCGCGGGGCGCATGTTCTCTTTAAGGGCAGGCCTCCGTCGGTCCTTCCGCCGCTCGGGCGCGGCGCCGCGCTATGGCCGCGTCAAGCGCTACTCTGTGGGTTGGATGGGTGCCCGCGTTCGAGATCCAGATCCCAAATCCCAGATCCCAGCGAGGTCCCAGATCCCAACACCATGTCTGCACACTTGTTAGGATCTGGGATCTCGTTGGGATCTGTGATTTGGGATCTGGATCTCGATCGCGGGCAGCCATCCAAACCCACAGGATAGCGCTTGACGCGACGCTAGATGGCGAGGACCTGGGCGCTCAGCGACCAGCACACGAGCGCCAGCACGAGGAGTGAAAACCCGAGGACGCGCTCTTCCTTCGACATGCTCCCCCCCTTGCGCGGCGGACCCCCCGGACCCACGGGCGGGCGAGGCGGTGCGGTACGGGGAGCAAGCTCGACCCGGCGGACGGAGTCCGCGCACGTTCTCGCCGTCGTCCCACTCGCCGATCCGGGAGGGATCGCCGGCTTGGCTTCCACCCCTTTCATCGGCATTCGCGCGCCGGCGCCTTGCGCCCGAATCCATGGTTGTGCCGCGGGCCGGGCCGACCTAGAATGCCGGGTCGGAGGCCATCGATGCTCAAGGCGGGAGCCGCCAGCTCCACCCTCCCCGACCCGATCGACGCCGCGCGCGAGGCGGCGCGCCGCGCGATGGAGCGGCTCGGCGAGGCGCGGGCCGAGCTGGTGGTCACGTTCCTCTCGGGGACCTACCGCGCCGCGTACGCCGAGATGCTCCGCGCCCTCCAGGTGACCACGGGGTGCGGGCGGATCACGGGCGGCAGCGGGCTCGGCGTCCTCACGCAGGACGAGGAGATCGAGCGCGGGCCCGGCGTGGCCGTCCTCGCCCTCAGCGGGGCCGAGGGGTTCCACCCCTTCCTCCTCCCCGGCCTCGAGGAGGCCGGCGAGGCCCAGGGGCAGCACCTCGCCGAGCTCGTCGCCCCGCACGCGAAGGGCGGGGCCGTCGCCGTGTTCGGCGACCCGTTCACGTTCTCCCCCCCGAACATCTTCCAGGCGTTCGACAAGTCCCTCCCCGGCGTCCCCGTCGTCGGCGGTCTCTCGTCCAGCCTCCCGATGCTCAGGCGGACCTGGCAGGTCCAGGGGACGCGCGCCGAGAGCGGCGCGGTCGCGGGGCTCGTCTTCCCCTCCGCGGCCCGCGTCACGCTCGGCGTCGCCCAGGGGTGCCGCCCCATCGGGCGCACCTACGTCATCACGAAGGGGCGCGGGCATGTCATCACCGAAATCGGCGGGCGGCCCGCGGCGGAGGTCTTCCACGAGACGATGGGCGAGCTCGCCGACGAGGGGGCGGAGCGGGTCATCGTCTTCGTCGGAATCGCGATCGACCCCGCCAAGCACCCGCTCGAGCGGGGGGACTTCCTGGTGAGGCACATCGTCGGCGTGGAGCCCGAATCGGGGAGCATCGCGATCGCGGAGCCAATCCGCGTCGGCCAGTCGGTCCGCTTCCAGCTCCTCGACACCGAGGCCGCGCGCGAGGACATGAGGGAGACGGTCCGGGAGGTCCGCGAGCGTCTCGACGGGCGCCGCCCCGTGTTCGGGCTCTACTTCAACTGCCTCGGGCGCGGCGAGGGGCTGTTCAAGGAGCCTCATCACGACGTCCATGCCGTCCGCGAGGCGCTCGGGGAGTTCCCGTTGGTCGGGTTCTACGGAAACGGCGAGATTGCGCCCGTGGGCGGGAGGAACCTGCTGCACGGGTACACCGGCGTCCTCGTGGTCGTCTCGGAGTAGCGGAGGGAACGATGCGGAAGGGTGTCTTCGCGCTGGTCCTGGTCGTCTCGGCTCTGGCGGTCGCGGAGGAGGCGACGGGGCCCGTCGTCGTGGACTTCGACAAGGACACGGTGGGAAATGCGCCGGAGGGGTTCTCGTTCGCACGCACCGGCCAGGGGCCGGAGGGGTCCTGGGCCATCCAGGCCGCCGAGGGGGCCCCGAGCGGGGCGAACGTCCTCGCGCAGACCTCCACGGACGACACAGACCGGCGCTTCCCGATCGCGGTCTGGGCCGCCGGGAGCTGGGCGGACGTCTCCGTGTCGGTCAAGTTCAGGCCCGTCACGGGGGAGGTCGACCAGGCGGGCGGCGTCGTCCTCCGGTACGCCGATGCGAACAACTACTACGTCGCGCGAGCGAACGCGATCGAGGGGAACTGCCGCTTCTACTACGTGAAGGACGGGGAGCGGAGGGAGCTCGGTACGGCCAACGTCGCGATTGCCGCCGGGCAGTGGCACACGCTCAAGCTCGAGGCGAAGGGGAGCCGCTTCACGGTGTGGCTGGAGGGGAAGGAGCTATTCCAGCTCGACGACAAGACGTTCGGCGGCGCGGGCCAGGTGGGCCTGTGGACGAAGGCGGACTCGGTGACGCAATTCGACGACCTGACGATCGAGCAGGTCCAATGAGCCGCGCGGTCGCCTCGCTCGCGATCGCCATTCTCCTCGTCGGGTGCGGGAAGCCCACGACGCCCGTGCCTTCCTCCGCGCAGCCCGCCCGACTTGCCATCCCCGAGCCCGTGGACGAGGTGCGCCTCGACTTCGAGGACGGGAAGGACACGGACTGGTCTCCGCCCGGGAAGTGGCAGGTCCGCAACGTGGGCGTCGCGCCGAGCGGGAGGCACGTCCTCCAGCGGGTCGCGTTGGATGACTCCGCGCCCGCGCTCACCTGGGAGGGCGACGAGTTCGCGGATGTCGAGGTCTCCGCGAAATTCCGTGCCCTGGGGCAGAGAGTATCGGAGGTCGGCCTCGTCGTGCGGTACTCGGACGGCTCGTACAATGTGGTGCGACTGGAGCCGGGCGGGCGCGCGGTCCTGAGCGGCTGCGTCACGGGCGGACTCGATGTCCGAGGGGCCTTGTCCATCGGGCCCTGGTCCGTGACCGACTGGCACACCTTGACAGTGGCCGCCATCGGGGACCAGATCCAGGCGAGGCTCGACTCCGCGATCTGCCTCACGGCCAGGGACCCCCGGTTCAAGAAGGGCAAGGTCGGGCTCTGGTGGATTGGGGAGGACCCGATCCAGGTCGACGACGTCGTCATCCGGACACACGCGACCCCTGTCGAGGAGTTCGACGGCCTCGACTGGAATGGCGTCGCCGCCCAGGCCCGCATGCGCTTCTTCGGGTGGGCGAACCGGGAGGAGTGCCCCTGCGGCTCGGGGAGGTCTCTTGCGCGGTGCCGCAAGGCGGGCTGCGCGAAGGCGCTCGAACGGGGGCGCGACGTCCTGGAGCAGTGCGAGGGGGAGTAGCTACTTCAGGATCTCGAGGTCGGTCGGGCGCAGGACGCTCCGCCCGGAGTGGTCTCCCGACTGGACGCAGCTCACCTTGACGGGCTCCAGGGCGATCCCTCGTTCCTTGAGGACCTTGGTCGAGATGTCCTGGAGGAGGGCCCGCACCTGCGAGCGGGCCTCGACGTCGTCGAGGGCCTCGATGTCGAGCGTCATCTTCATTCGGTACTGCGTCATGCGGGTCTCCGGGCCTCTGGGGCGGGCATTGTACGCGAAAGGGTCCGCCGATGCACGCCGGGGATGGACCGGCGCGGGGATGCGGGGTAGGCTGGGGACGATGTCTCCCCGCCTGTTCCTGCCGGCCCTGCTGCTCGTCCTTGCGGTCGTCGCCGACGGCCCAGCCCCGGCCGTCGCCGACGGCCCGCCGCCGGGCGAGGTCGCCGGCCCGGTCGCCTACACCGCGACGGGCGTGAAGCTGGGGGACAGGACGTGGGCGTGGAAGGCGATCACCTCGCTCACGGAGACCGACCCCGACGTCGAGGCGCTGCGGGCCGAGCATGCGCGGCGGGCCGCGGAGGCGAAGGACACGGCGGCCTCCCGCCTCGCGGTCGCGAAGTGGTGCCGGGAGAACGGCCTCCTCGAAGAGGCGTGCAAGGAGTTCGAGGCGGCCCTCGCAAAGGAGCCCGAGAACGCGGCGGCTCGAAGGGGCCTCTCGTTCGTCCGAGAGAAGGACGCCTGGCGGCCCGCTCGGGAGGTCTACGCGGAGAGGCTGTCCGCGCTCGACCCGAAGAAAAGGGGGACGCGGTTGGAGCTGGCGAAGTGGTGCCGCGAGCACTCGCTCTTCGATGAGGAGTGGAACCTCGTGGTGCAGCTCCTCGTGGCGGATGCCTGGGACAAGGCGGCGATCCAGCAGGTGATTCCGATCACGGACCGCCGCGCGCCGAAGACGCTGCTCAGGCCCCCGTTCGAGGGGCGGTGGAAGGCCCTCGTCGACAAGACGGGGCACCACCGCATCAAGTGCTTCGCGATCTACGCGATCGACTTCGTGAAGGTGGACGCGGACGGGAAGGCGTTCACGGGGAAGGCGGCGCGCCTGGAGGACTTCTACGCCTGGGACCAGGAGATCCTCGCCGCGGCGGACGGCGTGGTCACGATGGTCGACGACCACTGGAAGGACCTGCCGGCGGGGGTCGGCGGGAAGTTCGACCAGGCGAACTTCGTATCCATCGAGCACGAGGGGGGAGAGCACACGGACTACGGCCACATTCACCAGGGAAGCGCGTTGGTGAAGGTGGGCGACCGCGTGAAGAAGGGGCAGGCGATCGCGCGCGTGGGGAACTCGGGCGCCTCTGGGGTGCCTCACCTGCACTTCACGATGTCGACGGCGGTCTTCGCGCACGGCTTCGACCACGGGCAGTGGCTCTCGGTGCCGTACCGGTTCGGGGACTTCGAGGTCGTCGAGGCGAACGGCGCGGCGTGCTCCTTCCATGTGAACGTGGCGCGCCCCCAGGAGGGGTGGGTGATGGCCTGCCCGGCGCCCCTGGAAAAATAGGCTTCACCGCCAAGGCCGCCAAGAGGCGCCAAGAGGGTGGGGCTCGGGCAGTCGTTGGGGCGAACTCGATCCGCCGCCAGGCGCTCACTGTCGCCTGCGGAGTCACCTTGTCGCGGCCGCGTTCTGGGGTGCGGCACCGGAGGAAGCCTCCCGCCAGGCCCCGAATGCGCGCATCAGATTCAGCTTGGAGCTGAAGTCCGCCCCAGGCTTCTTGAGAAGGTCGATTGCCCGCTGATACAACGCCTCGTCGATGAGCGGGATGACGAAGCTCCCCTTCCCGGTCGGCTGCTCGCGGGCCTGGATCCCGGCGTAGACAATTGCACTGCAGGCGGCAAAGGAGAGCGCCGGGTCCTCGTCGTACGCAAGACGTCGCAGGATCTCGCCACGATGGTTGGCGAGGTAGCCCTGGCGGACCTCCACGGTCAGCGCACCAAGCGCATCGTCCCGCAGGTCCCCGGGGGGCGCGGAGCCGGCGATGCGGCCCAGCGCCTCGACGGACTCGGCGGAATCGAGCTGGTTCACCGCATGCGTCAGGATCAGCGACAGGTCTCGATCCTCCAGGGCCGCGGGCGCGAGCGTTTCAAGGAGCGCGCAAGTTTCGGACGCACGAGCCTGGCCCGAAACCGCCACGTGCTTGCAGAGCACGAACAGGAGAGCGGGGTCCTTCTCGCGCTGGATGCCCTCCGCAAGGACGGCGAAGTCTACCGAACCGATTGGCACACACTCGAAGGCCGTCGTCTTCACAGTGGGAGGCGAGGACTGATCCTGGGCAATCGAGAGGAGGAGGCCAAGGCTGTCCCAATCGTCCGGGAAAGCGCGAAGGGCTCGCGTTCGCGCCTCCACCGAGTCGCCATGGGCGGCAACTTCCCTGACGAACTCGATCACAGCCGGAGAACGGGCCACTCCCCACGCTTTTGCCAGCCTGCTGCCTCGGGCGGGGATCTCCCAGTGATCCGGGTCCCTCCACACGCAGCGCCTCCCCGGCTCGACTAGGGACTTCTCGAGTTCCGCCAGCGACAGACGCCCCCAATCCCTGGACTTTCTATCGGACCAATCGCTCGACGGCGTGTCGGAGTCCAGGATGGCGGCAAGGGCAAGAACGGCAAGGTTGTCGTCCGAACCCAGGGCCATCGAGCGGAGCCACTCCTGCACAGTGGAGTCCTTCGAGAGGGCCAAGAGGGGGATGAGTTGGATGCGACGCACATCGGGTGGATCAACGATGGAGGCTTCTCGCAAGACGGAGCGGGCGAGCTTCTCGTCGCCACCCAGCAGCCTCTCGAACACACGGGCTCGAGCATCGCGATCAGGGTATGCGCCGACGTGCGTCAGGAGAGCCAGGTCTTCCGCCGGAAGGGCCTGGGGTGCAGGAACCGAGATGGAACATCCAGGACGCTGAGACTCCGCAGACGGCACCACGAAGAGGTTGGCATGCGTCGACGGTGATGCGGCTTGCCTCGATCGGTGGGGCTGCATGCCCTGTGGGAGGGTCGTCCACGCGAGGGCGAAACAGGCGACCGCGGCGGCGGGTGGGACGAGCCTCCTCATGTGGGCTCCTGGTCCCGGCCCTGCGATACTACCGGGGACCGCCAAGGCGATCAACGAATGCAGTCGGGCAGGGCTTGCCTGAGAGTGTGCGCATGCGTACGCTGACCCGCGTAGGGTCTATCGAGGCGACCGTGGCTGGCGAGAAGAACAACCGCGAGATCATGGCCACCCTCCTCCGCATGCTGGCGGAGCTGCGCACGATTGGACGGAGAATGGACCAACAGTTCGAGCGGATGAACCGGCGATTGGAGTCGCTCGAGGCCTGGCGGCGTGAGCACCGGGCCAGACTGCGATGCGATGACGGAGGTCAACGCTCCACTTCCAGCATCCTGGACGACGCCGCCCAGACGCTCTCGAAAATCGATCTGCGCGGGAGGAAGCGGGGTCGCTGAGTCGACTACCGGGACTGTGCGACGGGAGGTTGTTGAACGCTCGTGGCCGCCTTGCGGATGTCTATCAAGAGCTCGGCTCGACGCGATGCGTCCCACCACTCCATGTCGCCAAACCTGCGGAGGCAGACCAGCGAAAGGGCGCATGGCAGGACCGGAATGAGAATCCTGCAGAGAATGGGGAGGACCTGCGCCCATGTGCTCCCGCCGCCGTATCGAGACCCGCTGTAGTACCACCAATGCCCGAGACCCGCGAGTGGGCTGAGCGTGAACGCGGCGGAGACCAGGACGGCGCTGCGGAGAATCCACGTCCAGAGCGGCAGGCGGGAGGGGAGGTCCTCGCCAACGTCCGGCGCCGGCAGCCTCCCTACTTGGGCCTGCGAGACAAGAACATCGTGGATCTCCCGCGCGAATCCCCCGCCGATTTCGTTCGCGATGGAATTCGCTCGACCGAGCTGCCCCTCGCGAAGCAAGCCGAGCACATCCTCGCTCATCGTCTGATGAAGCGCCGCTCGCCGCTTCAGGTGCTGCCGACCCATCAAGTACGCAACGATGCAGAGTCCGCTTGCGCAAACCGAAAAGGACACGTAGAGGAGTGTCGGATCAGAGCGCATGGGAGCCCGATCCCATCGGTCCTCCTCCTTTGTAGGTGGGGAGCGTCTCCACAGCCTCACCGAGTCGGAGGTACACGAGGTCGAAGCGCGAGACCTTGCCCCACCCAGCGCGCTCGATCGCCTCGCGGTAGTAGCGCGCCTGGTTCGCGTGGCGCGCGGCCGCCTCCTTGAGCTCCGAGGGCGCGATGTCATCCGTCTTCCAGTCCGCCACGATGAGCGCCCCCTCCAAGCGGTACACCACGTCGATCGCGCCCGAGACCAGCCTCCCATCCTCCTCGCGCATGAAGAAGGGGACCTCCCGCCCGAGGATCTCGGCCTTCGCCAGCCTCTTGGCGTAGGGGCTCTCCAGGAACGTCGCGAGCACCTCGTAGGCCTCCTTGGCGATCTTGGCGGCCTTGGCGGTAGAAAAAACGAGTCCCTCCAGCCCCTGGAGCGCCCGCTCCACGGCGGCGGACAGATCCGGCCCGTGCGCCGCGCCGAAGTCCCACCCCGCCAGGACCGCATGGCACACCTGTCCGATCGCCCTGCCGAGCCCGTCGCCGCCCTTCCCGCCACCCCGCTCCTTCGACGGCGCCGCCTCCTCGTCGAGCATCGTCGGCGTGACCCGCCTCCGCCCCTCCTTGCACCTCCTCGCCTCCTCGCCCCGCTCCTCCCAGCGGCTCGCGTACGGCTTCCAGTCCGTCGCCCTCGCCCCCTTCTCTCTCGCAGGCGGCTTCACGGGGACCTCCTTCCCCTGCGCGATCGGCCGGCACATCAGCCGCGCGCGACCCACCGCGACCTCCCCCTCGGTCGCGAGGATCTCCCCTCCGAAGGCCTCCACGAGCAGCCCCATGTACTCCGAGGGGTGCCTCTTCCCCGACAGCACCAGCCTCTCGCGGGCCCGCGTCATCGCGACGTACAGGATCCGCCGCTCCTCCTCCTTCTCGCGGACCTGCTCCTCCCGCCTCAGCCACGCCCCCGTCCTCGTGATCGACGGCAGCACCGCGAGCCCCGCCACGCCCAGGTGCTCGTCGATCCACGCCCCCGTCTCCAGCTCCCGCCCCTTCCCCCTCGCCGCAAGGTTCACCACGAACACCAGGCCGAACTCCAGCCCCTTCGCCTTGTGCACCGACATCACCCTGACCGCGTTCAGCGTCTCGTCCGCCAGCGGGCTCTCCCCCTCCTCGCGCTCGTCCTTCGCGCTCCGCCTGAGCGCCCGGACGACCTCCACCAGGTCCCCGCCGAGCCTACGAGAGGCCTGCTCGACGAGCTGCCTCACCTTCCAGACGTTGGCCGTCCGCTGCTCCCCCTGGTGCCCTTCGGCCAGGAGGTCGAGCAGCGGGGTCTTCTCGAAGATCGCGTCGACCAGCGCCGCGGGGGGCACGGCGCGCGCGCGCCCCGCCAGCGAGTTCAGCAGCTCGTAGGCCCGCTTCGACGCCTGCGTCGGCCCCTCCATGCGATAGTCGAGCGCGTCCGACTCCGCGAGCGCGCAGACCTCCACGTCCGTCAGGCCGAAGATCGGAGAGCGGAGCACGCCGATCAGCGCGATGCGGTCGTTCGGGTCCGCAATCGCCCCAAGCAGGTTCACCAGCTCGATCACTTCCTCGGCCGCGTAGAAGTGCTTCTCCCCCTCCACGACGTACGGGATGTCCCGCTCGCGAAGCGCCTCGAGGTACTGGTGCACGCTCGACATCGAGCGCATCAGGATCGCCGCGTCGCGCCACTCCAGCCGCCCGATCGTCCCGTCGTCGCGCCTGAGCTCCTGGCCCACGGCCTCCGCCAGGTACCGCGCCACCTCGCGCGCCTCGACCGCGCGCACCTCCTCGGCCGACGCGGCGTCGATCCCCCACACCTCGACCGGAGGACCCACCCCTCGGTCCGGCTTCGGCTCGATCGAGACGTACCCCGCCTGGTACTTCCCGCCCGCCAGGAGCCGCGAGAACCCCTCGTTGACGACATCGATCACGCCGGCGTGGCTGCGGAAGTTCGTCACGAGGTCGACGTGCAGCCCCCCCTGGTCCGTCACCTGCTTCTGGACGCGGCGGAAGACCTCCACGTCCGCGCCCCTGAACCGGTAGATCGACTGCTTCGGGTCCCCGACGACGAAGAGCTTGCCCGCCTCGAGGACGACCTCGCCCGCCGTGAGCGCGTGGTCGTCGACTCGCTCCGCGAGGAAGAGGAGGAGCTGCTGCTGCACCGGGTCGGTGTCCTGGAACTCGTCCACGAGGAGGGCCCGGACGCGCCGCTTCGCCTCCTGGCGGACGCGCTGGTGCCGGGCCAGGAGGTCGCGGGCGTAGACGATGAGCCCGTCGAAACCGACGTATCCCTCTCGGCGGTACCGCTCGGCCAACCCTTCGACGAACGGGCGGACCACGTCGATCGCCATCCGGACCGCCTCGTCGTCAGCGGCGCGAAACCCCTGCGCGACTTCGAGCGCCTCGATCGTGTCCGCCGACGCCGCGGCCTTCGTGATCGTCTCCATCACGGGCTCGGGCTCCGGCGCGCGCCCCCCCAGGAAGGCGTCGAAGATCCGCACCGCCGCATCGCACTGCGCGGGGAGCTTCCCCTTTCCCCCCTTCCTCATCGCCGCGGCCCTCAGCGCGCCCACCCACTCGACGACCTGGGCGGGGAGCTCCCCCGGGACGAGCCTCCCGGCCGCGAGCTCCGCCGCGACGGACGGGCGGCAGAGGACCGCCGCCAGGTCGCGCAGGTCGTTCAACTCGAACGAGTCCGTCGCCTTCTCCCAGAGCCTGCGCCGCTGCGGCTTGTCGCCCAGCTCCTCGTCGAGCCACGCGGCCCAGCACTCCTCGAAGAGCCGCTCGAACTCCGGGCCCGGCTGCCCCGCGTCGACCTCGAACCCGGGCGCGACGCCCCCCTCCATCGGGTGGAGGCTCAGGAGCTGCCGGGCAAGCGAGTGGATCGTCCCGATCGTCGCCCTCGGGAGGGCGTCGAGCGCGGCGTGGATCCGCTCCCTGACCAGGCGCGTCGAGACCTGGAACCGGTCGCGCAGCTCCTCGAGGCGCCCTACCCAGCGGTCGTCCGTGGCGGCGCCGCCCGTGACGAGCAGGCCCGCGCGGAGCTCCCGCTCGAGCCTGAGGCGCATCTCGTTGGCCGCCTTCTCGGTGAAGGTGACCGCGACGATCGCCTCCGGGCCCGTCCCGACGCCGAGCAGGAGGTAGATGAGCCTCTCCACGAGGAGCGTGGTCTTGCCCGTCCCGGCGCCGGCGACCACGACCACGTTCTTGTCGAACGTCGTCACCGCCGCGCGGCGTCCCTCGATGTCGGGCAGCACGCCCTGCGTCATTCCGCATCCTCCCGCGCGGCGCGGCTCACCGTCTGCCGATGCGATCGGCGACAGATGAACGAGCACGGGCAGTACGAGCAGTAGCGGTCCGGACGTATGAAGAAGCGTCCCCCCTCGATTTGGCCGAGCAGGGCCTTCAGCTTGTCGCGGAACTCCTTGCCGCTTTCCGTCCAGAACTTCTCCGGGAGGGTCAGGAAGGGGTCCTCAGGCGCCTCGTCGCCGACGAAGGCGAGCATCGCCTCGCCGCTCTTGTCGCCGAGCTCCTTGCCGACCAGCCACAGGTAGAGCGGGAGCTGCAGCTTCTGTCCCTTGAGCGCCAGCCCCTCCAGCTTGCCGTTCGGCACCTTCCCGCTCTTGTAGTCGATGATCCGGAACGCCGCGCCGCTCCCCGAGGTGCGCTCGTCGACGCGGTCGACGGTCCCGTGCATCTCGATGCGCATGTTGAGGACCATGGTCCCCTTGACGAAGTGCTCGAGATGGACCGGCCGAAACTCGGCGCCCCGCTTCGCATCGCTCTTGAGAAACCTGAGGAGGTTCTTGCGCGCCCGACGCCGGGTCAGCTCCCACAGGAACGGCAGGCCGGTCGGCGCGGAGCGCTCCGCCTCGGCGAACGCCTCGTCGACGCACGATTCGAGCCTCTCCCGGTCCGTCGGCAGCCTCTTTCCCTCCTGGACGTCCTTCCCGAAGTACTTCTCCAGCGCCTTGTGGTACACGTGCCCGAGGACCATGCGGTCGACCTCCTCGTCCCCCTCGGGGACCGGCTCCAGGCCGAGCGCCCGCTGGACGAGGAAGCGGTAGGGGCACATCGCGAGTGTCTCGATCCCCGTGGGGGAGAGGCCGCGTTTCCGCAACCCCGCGACGATCGGCGAGTCCTTCCCGAGGACGCCGTCGCGCTCGCCGGCCGCGCCGGACCCCTCGATCACCCGGACCGCCTCCCTCGTCGCGGCGTACAGGTCGAGGTCCCAGCGGAGGGCCCGGTAGAGACCCTTCGCCTCCTTTCCGAGGAACGCCTCGTGCGCGGCCGCCTCGCGGGGGGCCAGGGCCGCGAGAGGGACCCCGCCGACCTTCTCCGCCCACCGCCTCGGCACCCGCCACGCGCGCCCGTACTCCTCGAACCGCCCGTGGTCGTCCTCGCGGGCCCCGGTCACGCGGCGCACCTCGTGGAGGAACGTGGAGGGGACCGCGAGGCGCCCCTGCTCGTCCGAGCGCTGGTAGAGGAGGAAGAGCCGTTCGCGCGCGGCATCGAGCGTCCAGGCGAGCAGCGTGCGCTCCTCCTCGATCCTCGCCGTCGTCCTGGGGCCGATCGGAAGGCCGAGCGTGTCGGAGATGACCTTCCGATGGCGGTCGCGGAGGAACGGGTCCTCCTGGGGGAGGCGCGGGAACGACTTCTCGTTCATCCCGAGGACGAAGAGGGCCCGGAACGGGATCGCCCGGGCCGACATCAGGTCGAGGACACGCACGCCGAGCGTCCCGTCGTGCCCCAGCGGCGCGACGCCTTCGGCCAGCTCCTCGGCCAGCGCCTGAAGGAAGGCCGCGCGGTCGACCGACCCGGCGAAGCGCTCCCTGAGGGAGAGGCCCTCAAGCGCGCCGAGAACGGCGCCGCGCGCCCCCTCGGCCCCCTGGGGAACGACGAGGAGGCGGTCGACCAACGCCGTGAACTCCTCGACGTGCCGCGCCCAGGGGCCCTTCCTCGGGAGCGCGTCGATTGCCTTCGCAAGCCCGCGGACCTCGGCGAGGAGCAACTTCGCCTGCGCCTTCGGCACGACGACGGGGGAGTCCTCGTCGCGCTCGTTGGCACGGAGGTTCTCGCGCGTCCAGGGCCCGAGGCGGTCCTCCCAGGACGCGAGGCCCGAGCGGACCCCCGCCGTGCGCGCGAGGAGGTCCCAGGCGTCGGGCTTCGCGTCCTTCGCGAGGGCGCGGCAGGGGGAACGGAGGAGGGCCGTCACGGCGCCTCGCGGCAGGTCCTCGCGGGCGGCGCGGACCAGGTGCGACACGGCGCGGGCGTAGGGGAGGTGGAGGAGCGGGGCCCCGCAGGAGGCCTCGAACGGGACCCGCGAGGCCTCGAAGACCGGAGGGAGGACCTCGGCGTACTCGTCGAGGGCCGCGGCGACCACGCCGATCTCGCGGAACGGGACGCCCTCGTCGTGGAGCGCCAGGATCCGCTTGGCGACGGCCCAGACCTCGTCGGCCGCCCCGCTCGCGTTCCAGATGGAGGGGGGCCTCCCGCCGGTGGGCTCCGCGTCGTAGTCGAAGAGCGCGCCCACGGCGTCGCCGACGGCGCAGGGGACCTCCCGGTCCGGAAGAGTCTCGACCTTCGCCTTGGCCAGATGCACGTCGTAGTACCTCTTCGCGAAGGCCAGCGCCTTCGAAGGGCCGGCGCATGCGAAGACGTCGACGTCGGCCGCTTCCGAGAGCGCCTCCAGGAGCTCGGTCTGGAGGCCGATCAGCTCGTAGAAGCCATAATAGAGGTACCTCGGGGCCGTACTGGCCCGCCCGCCGCGCACACGCTCGATCGCGCGGCGGACGATGGATGCCCGGTCGTCGATGCGGCCCGTCTCGAGAAAGCCGTCGACCGCGTTCGCGAGCCTGAGGACCTCGTCCGCGTAGGCGGGCGGCGGGTCGCCGAACCCCTGTTCCTCGAGGAACTCGGCCGACGGCTTCGTCCTGAGGCCGGCCTCGCGCAGCTCCTGGATGCACCCCCACAGCGCCCGGGCGAGCCCGCGGAACTGGATGGTGGGCTCGACGAGCGGAAAGGCGCCGGGCTTCAGCCGGACGAGGTGCTCGACGAGCGCGACGTAGAACCCCGAGTCGGAGACGATGAGGCGATCGTCGCCCGCGCCGGCGAGCGACGATGCGAGGCGGAAGAGGTCGACGACGCCCACGCGGACGACCGACCCGCCGAGGGCCTTCGCGGCGAGCGCCTCCTGGACCCGCTGTGCGATCCGCGAGGAGGGGACGACGACGTGGACCGGCTGCGCCGCGGCGAGGGCGCGCTCGACGATGTGCGCCTCCAGGACCGGCCACCGCGGGTGGGTGTAGACCCTCAGCATGACGCGCTCACGGTGCGGTGCTACGGTCGGGGGGAGCGGACGCGACGGGCGGGGCTACGCCTTCTTCGGGTAGGTCTCGAGCGACTTGGACAGCCTGGGGTCCGTGACCTCCTCGCCGTGCCAGTTGAAGTCCGGCATCGTGAGGACCTCCATGTCCCCCATGACCGTGGTCTGGCACGCGAGGCGCATCTCGTCCTCGTGGCCGATCTCCGCGAAGCCGTAGATCGGGTTGTGCCAGGGCGTCATCCGCTCCGCGAACGTCTTCGGGCCCGAGTTGCGGATCGTCCCGTCCTTGAGGAGCACGCGGCACGTCCCGCAGATGGCGAACCCGCGGCAGTTGAGGATCCGGGACGGACCCGGGTAGAGGTTGATCCCCGCCTTGATCGCCTCCTTGCGGAGGTTCGCCCCCGCGG